>NZ_JBIALO010000027.1:0-114953 GCF_042873595.1 Streptomyces sp. NPDC004629
CACGGCGCCGCGACGAACCGCCAACTCACGCAACCTGACACAGCATCGGCAACACACTCACACCTTGACCGAGCCGCCTAAACGATCGACGTTGGCCCGTACTGCGGTTTGTCGCAGGACCGAGTGCCGACGCTTGAGTATGAATGGGTCTTGTTGGAACCGGACATGACTCCGCTGGCCCATACGGTGCCGGCGGAGCATCGGTGGATCGAGCTCTCCGACGGTCGGGTCACCGTCTACGGAGTGTGTCCGCCAGATCCGTTTCAGCGGTGCCGTATCGAGCACCGGCTGGCCTGCTCGGCACAACGGCTACCGGATCTTTGGCCATGGTTGACGATGCTGCGAGCGGAGAACGGTCGGCGAGCGGAGCGGCAGTCGCAGGCTGACCCGGAGCCGCCAGAGCCTCCGGAGGAATGGCCAGATGCGGGGTAAGGGCCCGCGCTTCCGCAACAGCTCACCGAGCGGGGAAGGTGAGTCGCAGAACGATCTCGCCGTCGTCGATCTCCCCGGTGGGCTCGAACCCGAACTTCCGATAGAAGGGCCACGGTTCGCCGTCGCCGGGCTCGTAGCTGGTCAGCAGCTCGGTGGCGCCGTCCGCACGAACCAGGGCGGCGATCTGCGTGAGAGTCTCTCGACCGACCCCCCGCCCCTGGTGCCGCTTGTCGACGAGGAGGCGCCAGATGAAGTGCCGCCCCTTGTAAGGGCCGGCCGGCGGCTTCCACGAAAGCATGACGAACCCGACTGGCTCGTCGCCGCGGTACACGGCGCGGTACCAGGGGCTGGCCTCCGGTTTCTTGGTCGCCTCCTTGAGCGACTTGGACACGGAGGCGACGAACTGTTTCTGATCCCGTCGGACGCGGAGGGCACGAACAGCGTCCCGGTTGCCGTCGGTGATCTCCCGCAGGTGCACACCTGGAGGCCTCATGCCACACCCCTTCCTGCGTGCGGCGGCTGCGCCATCCGGGCCGACGTGAAGAGCCGCCACCGTGCGGCAGTCCGTTGTGTGCACGCACTATCAAGGACGTCAGGTTGGACGTCCTCGCAGCGTATTCGACGCCGCGAATCTGGAGCGTGACTGGCACGCCGGACTGTGGCCGCTCACCAGGCTGGCCGCGCTTATCGGCGACCATGAGGCAGCCGGCGGCGTCAGGAGGGATGTTCCGCACGTAGGTGCAGTGGTTCCGCAATAGTTCGGCAACAGGCGACAACGTGCTCGATCCGCGCCCGGCGGTCTCAGCAGTTTGCGCTATAGCGGATGCACCCGGGTGGTGGGGTGTGGCTGTGGTCCCACTCGTGCTGCGCAGCCGTCAGCGATCCGCCTGCCAGAAGGGCCACCAGCAGGTGTGCGATCACCGTCCAGCGGGCACGGAAGATTGCCGCGACAACTGCCAGAAGGAGTACGGCGATCAGCAGCATCCGTATCCGTTCGATGTGCGCCAGGCCGGCCGCGTCGATCCGTGCTTGCTCGCCTTGTGCTGCCCATGCCTCCAGGCCGTAGCCGTATATCCAGTCCAGCACGAGCCACGCGGTCTCCAACAGGAACAGCGGGATCGCGAGGGCGAGGTCCACGCCCAGGCGTGTTCCGTGCGACCAGGGGCGTCGGTGTTCCCGGGCTGGAAGCGTGTCGGTCATGGATGCAGGGTGCCGCGGCTGGTGGTGATGCGCATGAGTACCACTACTCAATCCTGGGCCTGGCATCCGCAACAGGCGCGGTACCTCTGCGGCGGTCCAAGAGCGGGCGTATCCGTCGCTGTCTGCGGACGTCGTCCGCCGGCCATGACGTTCTACGCCTCGCCCTCTCCGCTCCGAAGCGACGACAGGACCAGGCGCCCGTACCGTGTCGTCAAGGCCGCTGCCGTGGCGGCGACGGACAGCGCGAGTGCTATGAGCAGGTGTGTCACGGAGTCGTCGCCGAGGACTTGCAGGATGCTGAGGGCGGTGCCAAGGGGCAGGCCGAGGATGGTGAGGACGCCCAGGGCGCCGCTGATCTGCTGGCTTTCCTGTGTCTGTACGAGCCTGCTGTAGTCGGCGGCTTCGGCGAGGATCGCGTTGAAACGGGCGGGCAGCCGGTGCTGGTTTTGGAATGCGAGCAGCAGATCGTTCGCCGGGCCGTGAGCGGTGAGGTGTTGTCGCCAGTAGGTGCTGCGAAAGACGGCGATGTTCCGCTCCAGGCCGGCGACGCGATGTGCCAGCCGCGAAGACTCGAACACCCCGGAGAGTTCGTCGGTGAGCTCGTCGATGTGATCGCGCTGGAGAGCGCCGAGGAGCAGGGCGTCGAGGTAGACGGTTCGGGAGTGCAGTGCCCCGAAGTCGAAGAAGTCACCGGCACCGGTGTCGGGTCGGTGGCCGAGGAAGGCAGCTCCTTGTCGCAGTACCAGGGCGCTCCAGTCCGCCGAGATCCGCACGGTGTACTTGAGTTGTTCGTCGGCGCTCTCAGGTGGGAGGGGGAAGTCCTCCGGCGTGGAGCGTGAGGCCAGTTGCCATAGCCAGCGGTCCGCGGCGGCGGGCAGTTCCCCTTCCAGGCCCGCACGGAGGGCGGGAGCGTGCTGGGCCATTGGGGTCATGAAGGCGATGGTGTAGGGCCGTGCGGTGGCGAACGGTGCGCCCGGGGCACGGACGTCGGCGATGCCGGCGAGGAGCCCGGCCGGGTCGAACGGCCAGGTGAGCGGTTCGTCGGCCGAGGTCGGCCGCCGTCCGGCCACAGCCCGCAGCACCGGCAGCAGAGGTCGATCCATGCTGAAGTGCAGGACCGCGAGGGTGTGTTCCGGGTTGCCGGCAGTGGCCGCGCTCAGGAGTTCCATGCCGAGCAGGTGCATGCCGTCGTGTTTGACGTCCAGCGGCCTGTGCCAGCGGCGAGGCCGTCCGGGTGCCCCGTAAAGGGCGCGTGCCGAGGCGGGGGCGAAGTAGGTGGATCGCGTCTGGGTGTCGGTTCGGCGGCTGCCCAGCTCGAACGGGAAGGGCCCTTCGGCCCAGTTGGGGACGCGCAGCAGTTGCACGGGCAGGACGACGGTCAGCTCCTGGCGCGCACCTATGGCTTCGTCGAGCAGCGGAACGTCGGCGGTCACCGGTAGTACTCCGCCGGGTCGGGCTGGTCGAGGCGGATGACGAATTCCGCCCGGTCGGGGCTTTCGGCGCTGATGTGGAAGCGGACGCGTTCGCCGGTGCGGATGGTCCGGAATCCTTCGGTCACGATCTGCCGGTAGTCGAAGCCGTAGTATCGCTCGTCCTCGTCGTCCCGGACAATGTAAGAACTGAGCACACCGCGCGGTCCTCCGCCGCTCGGGCGTGTGTCGACGATGGTTCCTCGGCGGGGCCCGTCGCCGCTCATACTGCCGTCCCCTCTGTTCCGCCGCTATCGCTGTCGAGGTCCTGCACGCATCGGAAGCCGACCGCGTTGCTTGCACCGTGCTTCCGGTAGACGCTCTTGCTGCTGGCCTGCACCGCGCGCATCGGGTTGTCGTAGCTGCCGCCGCAGATGACGGCCTCGCCAGGGTCCGCCAGGCTGGTGGAGGTCCACTCCCAGCAGTTGCCCACCATGTCGAGGACGTTGAACGGTGAGCGGTTGCTAGGACGTTCCGTGACAGGCGTGACGCCGGCCCGGCGTACGGCGTCGCCCGCGAAGTCCCGGTACCACGCCTGGTACGTCACAACAGGCCGGCCGACCCACGAGTCGGCGCAGTTCACGCGGGTGCCGTCGGGCGTGTCGCCCCACGGGAACAGCCGCCCGTCGGCGCCGCGGGCGGCAGCCTCCCATTCGAGCGCGGTAGGCAGGCGCTTGCCTTCGAATGCGGCGAAGGCGTACGCGCTCCACCAGCTGACGCAGACGGCCGGGTGAGCGTCGTAGCGGGGGTTCTCGAAGTAGCCGGGCCGCCGCAGTCGGTCAGTCGAGGGGCGGTGTGTGACGTGGTCCGGCTGGTCTGGATGGTCCCACCGCGAGGTGCCGCCCGCGTCGAGAGCGTCGAGAAAACGGCGGTAGCGTGTGACCGTCACGGCATGGCGGTCGAAGCGTACGGGACGCTCGACGCGTCGCATCAGCAGCCGTTCAGCCGGACCGACTAGGTACGCCCCGGCGGGCAGCAAGCAGTCGTCAGTCTCCGGAGCACCGGGCATGCCGGCGAGGAAGGCGCGCACTTGCTCAGTGAGGAAGACACCGCCGGGAATGTCCGCTGCCGCGTTCCGGTTCGCGGGATCGGCGAGATACCGGGCGGCCAGCAATTCCTGGTACGCCGTGTGCACGAAGGCGACGTGATCGGCCCCGGCGGGACGCAGCAGTGGCGCGAGGACAAAGGCGTCGAGATCAAGCCGTCCCTCCATGAAGGCACCAGCGCCCAGCTGCCGGAATAAGTCAAGGAGCGAGAAGACCGTCCGGTCGGTGAGGAACGCCTGCCCGAACGTGGCGGGCAGGCGGCGCTCCAGATCGGGCTGCCCACGCTCGGCCAGCGTCCGCGTGACATGTGTGCCGAGGATGTCCGCCAGCGTCTGCCCCGACGGAAGCTCTAGCGTGGTGGTGAGTCGCTTCTCCAGTGGGGTGGCCTCGGGCTCGGCCAGGCGTACGACGTGGAAATGCGGTATGCGCGCCGGGTCCAGGCCGTTCGCGTACATCTGCTCGACCAACTGCTCGGAACGTCCTGCGCCGCTGTCCAGAAGTTGGCGTACCTGGGGTGAGTCCGCCAGGAAGGAGACCCGTGAACTCATGACCACAGCCGATTCGGCGGACAGGACGGCGGCGAGATCGGTGAAGAGCCGAAGGAATCCGGCGAGGCTCGATTCATCGACGCCCTCGTCCACGGCATCGAGCACGCACAGCGCGGTCCCGGACCGGATCAGGTAGAGGAAGAGGTCGTAGGCACGGGAGCGGTCCGACGGCGTCATGGCCGGCGCCAGCAGACGGCCTGCGTACTCGGAGAACGGTTCGTCCTTCGGTTTGAGGCCGAGGTCGAAGTAGAAGCGGAAGCGACGGACCTCAGGGTCGGCCGCCAGCGCGCGCAGAAGCGTGCTCTTTCCACTTCCGGGACGACCGGTCACCAATACGTTCGCACTGCCGCGCGCAAGTCGCGCGAGCAGCTCCGCCGCGTCCCCGGATTGCATCACCTGCGATTCACCGGTGCGCGGGTCGGTGGTCAGCGTCGCCGCAGCGACAGTGGCCCGCAGCTCGGCAGGGTCGACGGCAGAGACGAGAGGGGCGAGGTGATTGTCGAGATTGACGATGGCGTCGACGAAACCGTCGTAGCGCACGATCCGGAAGTCCAGGCCCAGCATCTGATGGAGCGCACCGGACGCCGTACTGCCGCCGCTGTCGTCGTCGAGGACGACGAACCGGGTGAGCTTGGGCAGGTGCGTCCGCAGCAATTCGCCACCGTTGGAGGCAAGGACGGTATTCAGGTCGTCCGCGTCCCGGGAGAGCATCAGCTCCACGTACTCCAGCCGCATCCCCGACTCGCGGCAGAACAGCTGGTACACGGTGTCGGGGCTGAGGACGAACCGCTTGGCCTGTCTGTAGCCGAGGGTGACGTACAGCCCGGCAAGGAACTCGCAGCGGCGCGCCACCTCGGGGGCCATGTCGGGTTCTCCGCCGAGCAGCGCAGCGCTACCCGTGTCGGTGAACCAGACAAGCACGTCGACGAGTCGGCGGACCGCCAGCAGACCGTCCTCGTCGCTGATGTCGTATCCGTCGTGCGTGGACCGGTTGCGGAGCCGCCGGATGTCGTCGAGCGCGTCCAGGACCGTACTGCTGCGGATGTAGGGACGGCAGCGCTTGACCAGGTCGTTCAGGGCCTTCGTCGAAGGGTCGCCCTCGACGCCGTGGTGCCGCCACAGCTCCTTGAGTAGCTTCTCGGTCAGTTTCCCGATCAGGGCGACCGCGTTCTCCGGATAACCGTCGTTGAGGGACCGCAGCGGCCGCTCCAGATCCAGCCCTAATCGATCCGCGATCCGCGAGTGGTCGTCGAGTTCACTCCTCAGACGCCGCAGCCGTTCGTCGACCACGGTGCTCACGCGCCTTCCCCTCGTCGCCACCCGAGGACGAAGGCAAACCGGTCCGGAAAGACGAGGACAGGCTCCGGGTGGGCGGCCTGCATCTCTTCGATGCCCTTCTCGACCTCACTGTCGGTGAAGGTGGACAGCAGTGACATGTAGCGGGCGCGCACCATGCCGAAGTACTTGTCCCGGTCGATGCGCAGCTCATGCTCGACATGGGTGAGACCGGCTTCCAGCCCGGCCGCACTCAAGTGCGCCTGGATGTCGGCCGGGTCCGGCTGCAGCTCCTCGAAGCGGTCGAGGGCCGCTTGGAACAGCGGGTACTGGATCGTGGCCGGGAGCATCACCACCAGCAGCCGTCCTCCGGGGGCCAGGCGCTCGGCCAGGCCCCGCAGCGTGCCCGCCTGATCGGTCACATGGTGCACCGACTCCTTCAGCCACATCGCGTCGAGCTGTTCGTACGGCAGGGCGGCGCGGCCTTCAGCGATGTCCTCTGCCGAAGCGACGATCGGCGCCAGGTCGGGCGGCGGTGTGCCGAGCTGACGGAGCATCGCCTCGGAAGGGTCGACGCACAGAATCGGATGGCGTGGCTGGAGCTGCTTGACCACTTCCCTGGCGAACAGGCCCGTTCCGGAGCCGATGTCGGCGATCCGGTCCGCGGAGCTGAGCCGCAGCGTCTCGGCGATCTGGCCGGACATCCAGGGAATGTAGTCCGGACCGTAGACCCAGTGCTCGTCGTACTCGGCTGCCAGTTCCTCGTAGTGCCCCCGCACCTCGCGCCGCTCCACGATCTCCCTCGTGTCTTTCGTGTGTCGCTGGCTGTGCCGGCGCTTGTGCCGCACAGGACATGTGCAGGCTATCGCGGGTAGGGAGACGGCAACAGGGTGTCACCTGGCCAGGGTTGGGCCTGTCGAGCCTGCCTCCAGCAGGGGCGAAGAGATGGAACACAGGGCGAAAACCCAGGCTGTTGTGCTGCCGCCGGGTGCTGCCCCGTCGGCCGGCGAGAGGGCGGGGAGTAGAGGCTAGAGGCGGATCTTGCTGTGGCGACCGTTGGAGTACCGCCGTAGGTGCCCTGGTGGAGGGACGCGGCCGAACTGGACAGGGCCGTCGGCGTTCCAGGTGGTGCCCCTGTAGTTCTTTGTACGGATAGGCGGCCGTGCACACAGTGGAGAAGCTGGTCCGTGCCAGCATCGCGAGGAGGGCCTGCTGGCCGGGGATGAGGCGGTGGTGCCGTACGCCGACGCTGGTCCAGTCGCTGCTGGCGACGATGCTGTTGCAGGCGTTCGCAGTGCGAGCTGGGCGCAACTCGGGGGAACGACGTCGATCAGCCTCGGAACCTGGTGAAGTCCGTCACCTTGGAGTAGGTGTTGCCCTTCAGGGCCTCGACGAAGGTGGTGAAGGCACCGGTTGGGATAGAGAGAGTGGCCCTGGGCGGGGATTTTGAGTCGCGGATGGCTATGTGGGTGCGGCGATGTGCAACCTCCACGCAGGCGTCGCCTTGGCCACCGCCGGAGTAAGACGACTTCTGCCAGGTATTGGGGGTCATCATGGACTCACAGCTCCTTCGTCATCTGGAGGATGAGGTCACGCGCACGTCCGGGTTCGAGCGATGCCGCTTCTACCCTAGGGAAGAGCGTTCGGTAGCGGCCGAGTTGGGCTTCGGCGTCGATGAACACAGGGCCATTGGGTCCGTCACGCACGACGGTGTCCAGCCTGGGGACCGGACCACCTGCATACACCATGGCGCTTCCTGCTCCGGCGAAGCCGTTCAGATCGAAGGGGGTGACGCGTACGGTGACGTGATCCGCTTCAGAGTGTTCCAGGACGCGGGCGAGCTGAGCCTGTGCTTCGGCTCGGTCACCGACCCTGATGCGCAGAGCTGCCTCGTGGATCACCGCCTCATACGGGAGCGGGTCGGGTCGTTCGATGATGACTCTGCGCTTCATCCGGTGTTGCACCGTGATCAAGGCCAAATGCGCCCCGTACCTGAAACACGGAAAACCCGCGCGGCAGACCTCGATGCTCAACTATGACGACTACACCATCGTCAGCATCTACGGCGCCAGGTACCGCGGAATCGTTCAGTACTGCCTGCTCGCCGGTGACGTCTTCCGACTGAACCGGTTGCACTGGGTCATGCAGTCCTCGCTGCTGTGCTCCCTGGCGAACAAGCATCGACCATGTCGAAGATGGCCCGCAAGTACAAGGTCACCATCCACACCCCGGCCGGGCCTCGCAAGTGTCTCCAGGCCGGCATCACCCGCGCCCCGAGCAGGAAACCGCTGATCGCACAGTTCGGTGGCATCCCACTCAAACGGACAGAAGTCCGCAGTCCTGAAGGACCGCGACCCTGCCCACAGTCCCCCTCGTCGGCGCGAGTTGACCAGGCGGCTGCTGGCAGGCTTCTGCGAACTATACGGACAGACCGAAAAAATCCAGGTCCACCAGATCCGCAAGCTAGCAGACCTCGACCGGCTCGGGCAGGAACAACCCAACTGGGCAGCCCTCATGGCCAGGAAACGACGCGAGACACTCGTAGTCTGCTCAACCTGCCACGACGGCATCCACGCTGGACGCGAAACCGCAGCTCACGGCAGTCACTGGAGAGCTCGTTGCGATTAACGTCGCACGACGGGTTCGGGAGGAGGTCGCTGGGAAAAGGAGCAGCTCCGCTGCCACCTCGCCCGGCGGCCCACCTCACGTTGGCCGCCGCGTAAGCCGCTCCGGCAACTTGAAGGTCTACGCGAAGTGCATGGATGACCAGGAGCAAGAGATGAACGGCACCTCATACAGGGTGCCTGGGAGGATTCGAACCTGTGCACACGACTCCGGAGGGCCCGTGTGTCGTGGGAGTCCGTGCAGGTCAGAGATGTCCTGCGAGGAACGTGAGTGTTGCGGTCCACGCCTGGTCCGCAAGATGAGTGCACACACTGCTACCTCTGAGATAGGCTAATTGGACCTGGCGTGGGGTCGGTAGGGGTGGGGAATGAGCAAGGGCCTGCAGGACATGCCGCTCGAGGTGCAGCACATCCGAAGCGCGCTGTTGCGGGAGTTCAAGGACCGTATCTCTATGGGGGACTTCGAAAAGAAGGACCCTACGGAACGCGAGACAGCCCTGCTGTCGAGAGCCGTTTCCGCTAAGGCCGCGCGTATTCTCACGGATTGCACGTCAGACGAGGCGGCAGCAGGGGTAATTGACGGCCGAGATGATTTCGGTATCGACTGTGTCGCGTTCTCCAACTCCGGGTCTGAACTTTGGCTAATCCAGGCCAAATGGAAAAACAAAGGAACCGCCGGCTTTGATACGGAAGCCGCCCTCAAGCTTGTGCATGGACTCAAGAAGCTCGATAATCGCGACCTCGATCACTTCAATGAGCGGCTGCAACTGCTCGCGGATCGCGTGCACGGTGTGCTTCGGCTTCCCACCTGTAAGGTCAATCTGATCATTGCCCTCATTGGCGACGGCCGTCTCTCTCCTGAGATCCAAAACATCCTCAATGATGCAGCCCATGAATTCGGCGGCCTTGGACGGACTGTCGAGTACAGAGTCCTAGACCAGAGAGACTTCCATCGAGCTGTTAGGGAAGACCTGGAACCCCAGCCCATCACTCTCAGGGCGACCATGGATAGGGAATGGTATACCAGGGAAACCCCGTACAAGGCTGTCATCGGAGAGGTCAGCGCTGACCAGCTCGCTCATTGGTATGGCGGCAAGGGGAACGACCAGGGCCATGACAAGGGTCACGGTGAGCGCCTTTACGACCGTAACGTTCGACAGTCGCTGGGCTTGACCGGGGTTAACCAGACCATGGTCGAGTCGATGATAGAAGATCCCGAAGGGTTCATGTACCGTCATAACGGAATCACGGTGCAATGCGACAGGATCGAACAGGAATATCATGCCAAGCGGGCAGTTGGTCAACCTACTACTCTCATCTTGCATAATGCGAGTGTGGTGAACGGCGCCCAGACGGTAACCTCGGCCTTCCGTGCCTATGAAAGGGACCCTGAGGCTGTCGCTGATGCCTACGTTCTAGTGCGGATCATTTCCCTTGATGGAGCGCCAGAGAATTTCGGGCGCTCGATCACCAAGGCGACAAATACCCAGAACCATATGGAGCGCCGGGACTTCATCGCAATCGACACCGTTCAAAGTGAAATTCAGAAGGATTTCCGGCTTTCCCTCGATAAGGAATACGTGTTCAGGCGGGGGGAGCTCGATCCCGCTCCGGAGTCGGGTTGTTCAGTCACCGAAGCTGCGACAGCCTTGGCGTGCATGCATAGGGAATCGTCCCTGGCTGTGCGGGTAAAGGGCTCCACAAATGTGCTGTGGGAAGAGGGACGCGGGGGCGCATACACACGGCTATTTGGGCAGCAGCCTACCGCTCAGCAGATTTGGCGTGCAGTGCAGGTTTTGAGGCTCGTGCGTGATCGGCTGACCGAGCTGCGTTCAAAGCTCTCCGGGCGTCCGGGCTCGGTGGTGGATAGTGGCTCCCTGCTAGTCGCTCATTTGGTGTTCCAGCGCATTGGCAGGGACAAGTTTGATGAGCCTGACGACGAATGGGCGGGTGTCTTTGCCGAGGTGCCCGCGCAAGTGGATGCTGTGCTCACATGCCTTGTTCCGATGGTGGACACACTTTTCACAAGTAAGAGTTTTGTCACGAGCACCTTTGCCAACGAGGAACGCTGTGCCCGTTTGGTCGCTGCCGTGCTCGGGATGCTCGAACGTGGCACCGGGCCGGACTCACCAATGAACTTGAGTGCGTTCATTGAGGGGGCCTCGCGGAATCGACGGCGCCGACCGCAGACCGTGCGTCTCCTTGTCGACCACGACGTAATTAAGGACGGTACCCCTCTCGTCTACGCGCCAAGCACCGCCGAAGAGGTGGCCATCGGGGCATGGCTCGACGCAGACCCGCGGCGTCGGCGAGCTAGTTGGGTCAATGATCGAAAGGCACCGCTTCTCTGGGAGGCTGACGGTAAGCGCTATTCGCCAACCGGACTTGTCTCTCAGATGTGGAACGCGGCCGACTGGAAAGAACAGTGGAGCACGGTCCAGGGCCCCAAGCAGTGGAAAATCTCAGGTGAGGGGACGCTTGTTGAGATCGCAGAGCGACTTTGGCGGCGAATCGTAGACGAGAGTGAAACAGAGGACGAGAGCTCGACCTAGCGCTTCAGATGGTGGGCGCGCCTGGCACCCCTGCACCCGGCTTGCGGCGGCAGCGGAACCAGGCGCGCACGGCAGGCAGGTTGCAGCTCCGCAGTGAGGCCGCCGACTACATTGGCCACTCCTCTATCTCTCAATCGGCCATCTGCATGCGCGGCTCAGCCACCTGATGAGCTTCGCCCTGGTCCGCTTGGGCTCGAGCCGGTGAGGAGCTTGCGGATATCGGCCTGAGCGCACACAGTGCAGGGCGGTGGACAGCTGTGTCGAGGGCGTGGGGTATATTGTGTCGTTTGGGATGGCCACTGGCGCATCGGGCGGCCGGCCTTCTATCGTTCGCTTAGGTGCCAATCGGAGGAAGCCCGTGACTGAGGTTCATGGTTCCCGCAGCAACATGTTCTGTGAGCGGGCGGTGTTGGGTAACGAGGCCAGCGTCGAACAGTTCTTTGTGAACCGGCTTATCTCCGCCCTCGACTACGCAGACGACCAGGTTCGCCCGAAAGAGTCCCTGGATGAATTGATGGTCAACCAGGGGCGCAGTCGCAAGAGGTACCGCCCGGATTATGCGCTCGAAGTCGACGGCACCGTGCGTTGGGTCATCGAGGCCAAGGCAGTGGGCGAGAGCCTTGAGTCCTTCGTCGGGCAGGCGGCCAGTTACTGCCACCACCTGAACGCTTCCCATCATGATGGCAACCCTGTCACTCATTTCTTGATGACTAATGGACTCACGACTGAGCTCTATCAATGGGACCGACAGGACCCGATTTTGAGGCTTTCATTCACTGATTTCGATGAGAGCAATCCGAAGTGGAAGCAGCTCAAGGAGATGCTGTGCCCCGATAGTCTCTCGTCGCGACGCTGGACGGTTCAACCGACGCTTTTTGAGTCTTCGCTCACCATCAATCAATCTTCCATCTCCGAAATTAACGCTGCTTTTGCTTGGTGTCACAAGCTCATCTATCGGCGGGAGAACTACAGCTATTCCGCGGCCTTCATGGAGTTCGTGAAGGTTGTCTTCTTGAAGTTGCTGAGTGATAAATCGGTGCATGGCAACAGCAGAGCTGTGTTCGCTGATGATGGATCGATTGCAGTTCCAGCCTCCGAGGTGAGATTTTCGCTGTCCTGGATCGAGAGGATGGAGGAAGATAGCCCCAACCCAGTGGCGGACATCCAGTTCCGCAACCTCGTTCGTCAACTGGAAGAGGAAATCAGGCAGCGCAAGAAGAAGCGCATCTTCAGTCCCGGTGAAATCCTCGACCTGTCGCCGGAGACCATAAAGGGTGTTGTCGGGAAGCTGGAAAAGATCGATCTTTACAGCATGGACTCGGACCTCAACGGTCGACTGTTTGAAACCTTCCTGAATGCAACTCTTCGAGGCAAAGATCTCGGGCAGTTCTTCACACCTCGTAGCGTTGTCAAACTGGCTACACGGCTAGCAGACCTGCAGGTGAGTCGCGAGCACGTCGACACCGTGATCGACGCGTGCTGTGGAACCGGCGGATTCCTTATTGAGTCGCTTTCCGATATGTGGGGGAAGGTTGAGGCGAGTCAAACTCTCTCCCCCTCGGAGAAGTCTCGTATTCGAGATGAGATCGCCACGGAACACATCTTTGGAATTGATGTAGCTAAAGAGCCAGCCCTGGCGCGAATTGCTCGGATCAACATGTACCTTCACGGCGATGGAGGCAGCCGTGTCTACCAGGTAGACGCTCTCGATAAACGCTTCCACAGTCATGCTGCTGAAAGTCAAGAGGTGCGCAGCGAGAAGGAAGAGTTCAAGCGCATCGCTGGGAAGCAAGTGTTCGACGTCGCGCTTACGAATCCTCCCTTCGCAAAGGAGTATGCGCGGAAGACGGACGCGGAGCGCCAGATCCTTGAACAGTACGTACTGGCTTATCAAAACACTGCTCGAAGCCGTACTCCCGTAGCCAGGCTGAAGTCCAGCATGATGTTCATCGAGCGTTATCACGATCTGCTGAAGCCCGGTGGACGGCTAGTGACCGTGATCGATGACTCAATTCTGGGTGGAGATCGTGAGGAAAGGGTGCGCTCTTTCATTCGCGAGAAATTCATTGTGGTGGCCGTCGTGTCACTTCCTGGGGACGCGTTTCAAAGGTCCCAAGCTCGAGTTAAGACCTCTATTGTGGTGCTGCAGAAAAAGAACTTCCCTGAGGAAGAGCAGCGACCCATTTTTATGTACTACTGCACCCGAGTCGGTATCGATGAGGTGGCGCGGCAGCGTGTCCTTCCGGTTGATGAGCTCAATCGGAAGGCTGCGGAGCAGGAGATTGAAGAGGTCGGCAAGCTTTATCGAGATTTCCTGAGTGGTGATAGCGCTATTAGCGACTGGATCGTGCCGGCTGAAGCAATCAGTAAGCGTATGGATGTAAAGGCATGTCTACCAAGTGCAGGTAGAAACGTAGAGAAGTGGGTGAGGGACGGCCACAGAGTCGCTGAAGTTGGAGAACTTCTTCGCTCCGCCTTCTTCGACCCAGAAGATGCCACCTTGCTGAGTTCTGATCGGTCCGAAGACGTCATCCTGGCCGCGGATAGCGATGAAATGGTTACTCTTCTCAGAGTGCGATATGACGGAACTCCCGAAGTGGGCGAGACGATCGCCGCTTCAGATTCCACATATGACACCCTTTACAGAGTGCGGGCTGGCGATATCGTCATTAGCCACATCAATGCAGTCCATGGTGCTGTTGCAGTGATTCCCGAGCAGCTGGATGGTCTGGTTGCTACAAAGGAGTACACGGTCTGTCGGCCGCGGGAGGGGTACCACCCGTTCTTGATCTGGCAGTTGCTACGGACGCCAGAGGCTAGAGCCGACCTTCTGCTTTCCTCAACAGGCATGGGTCGAACCCGAGTCGATTGGAGCATTGTGTCCAAGCTCCAGTTGCCCGTGCCCTCGGAGGAAGTAAGTAAAGCAACCGTCGAGGCAATTCAGAAAGCACGAGACTTGGAGCAGCAGGCTCGTGAGTTGTACCAATCGGCGGGCACGTCCATCGGCACTGCGTTGAACTTGGACAACGCAGAGGCACGAGCTCTGCTTGCTGCTTTTAAGCCTCCGCGGTAGCAGGACCTTAAGCGCTGTCCCGTAAATGATCTACGACGTGCCGATTGACCTGCCTGGTTCTTCGTCAGCCTGCGAGGGTGAGGTTGTGCAGGCGGGCAATGCCGAGCATGGCGTGGTGGACGCCGTCGCCCTTGAGACGGCAGTCTCGGAGGATCTTCCAGGTCTTCATGCGGGCGAAGGCGTGCTCCACGCGGGCGCGGACCTTTCGGTGGGAAGCGTTGTGTTCCTCCTTCCACGCGGGGAGTTCGGTCTGGCCTTTCTCTCGGCGGTGCGGGATGACCAGGCCGGTGCCTCGGTAGCCGCCGTCCGCGATGACGGTGGTCTTGCCAACCGCGTCTTTGGCGCCGGACAGCTCCCATGCCTTGCAGTCGTTGCGGTTGCCCGGCAGCGGCCGGCCGACAGCGACGACGAGCCGGGTGTCGGCGTCGACGACGACCTGGTGGTTGGTGGAGTACCGATAGTTCTTCGACTGCTCGGCGACGGTGTGGTCGCGGGTGGGCACCAAGGTGCCGTCCACGATCAGGACGGTGTCTTTGCGGAACCGCTTGCGCTGCTGCAGCGCGAGCGCCGGGCCGAGGCCGTCGATGATGCGGCCGACCGCGGACTTCGACACCCCGAACAGCGGGGCGAGTTGGCGCAATGTGAGGTTGGTGCGCCAGTACGCGGCGACCAGCAGCACCCGGTCCTCAAGCGGCAGACTCCACGGCCTGCCCTTGCGAACCGGATCCGCACCCTCACGCCGCAAGGAGGTAATCAGCTTGCTGAACTGACGTGGGCTCAACCCGGTGAACGGTCGTATCCAGGACGGCTCCGACGCCGTGATCACACCAGCCACGACGAGATCATTTCAGTTGCCGTCGCCCTGTCCCGAGGCCGATCCTGTGTGCTCGGTCAACGAGGAGGACGCGTGGGGCTCGTTCTGTTTCCAGGAGACGGCGACACCGGCAGCCCGGACGTGTCCTGGTCCTACACCGCCTTCGGAGTGTTCCGGCAGTGGCTGGCGCAGACCGAGGGGTTCGCACTGAACGAGATGCACGGCTTCGGAGGGCAACGCCCCTGGAACGACGTCTCCACCACCCTGGCACCACTTCTTGATCATCCCGACGACGACGGCCCCGACCTCACGCCGATCCAGTGCGCCGCGATCCTGCCCCGCCTGAAGGAGATCGCCGATCAGTCGCAAGAGGGACGCATCGACCCGCTCCTCCAGCGACACATCGACGACATCCGTCAGCTGGTCGTCGTCCTACAGCTCTGCATCGAGAAGGACGTCGATCTCCTCTTCGGCTGACGCCGGTCGGCGCTACAGGATCACTGTCGCCACCAGTTACGGGACAGCGCTTAGCCTGCGTGTGGACGCCGCAGTGACGATGCCGACCGCCCCAGACCAACACCGCTTGACTGATCAACCGCATCGGATGTCCGTCTCCGCCCCGCTTCAATCCGGCCAGCGCCCATGCCGCGCTCTGAGCAATCAGCCGCCTGATGCCCGAGAACGGGTCGTCGTGGCTGTTCTACCGGACCTACCCCGGCATGTACATCCCGCGCCCGATCGGCATCAGACCCGTCATCGCCGCCCGGGACCCCCGTGAACTGGCGTCCGAAGTCCTCGCCCTGACCAAGATGAACTGGAACCAGACCCGCCTGGACGGACGGCTCCCCGTCACCCTGCGCACCGCCAACCAGGTCAAGTCCGTCCTTCGCTTCTGCCCGCCCGACCAGGCTGTCGCCACCCGCTACGCCCACTACATGTAAGGCAAACCGGCAGGCGGCTGCCGATGCGAGCGGACGCTTCGGCCGCAAGCGGTAACCGGCGGACACATCACGGTCGCAGCGCGGCGCGAAGGCGCAGCCGCCGGGGACGTCGCCGAGTTCCGGGGGCATGCCGTCGATGGCGGTGAAGGCGCGGTCGGGGAGGGCCTGGAGGAGGCCGCGGCTGTAGGGGTGGCGGGGGCCTGGCTCGCCGAAGAAGGCGGCTGCGTCGGTGATTTCGACAATGCGGCCCGCGTACATGACCGCGACGCGCCTGAGCGCCTATGACCAGCCACCCGAGACAGACCTGTAGCGTCCGGGACGAGCCACGAAGCAGCAGCGATCGAGGAGTGCGCGGTTCAGGGCTTTATCACGGTGCCCGCCGTGCAGTGTGGTGAGGCTCCTTGCAGTCTTGGCGGCAGGGGGCACGCCGAGCTGTGCCTTCAGCTGAGAGCCTGCGCCGCATACAGCGCGCCAACCGCGGCGGCGAGAGTGCCCAGCAGTAGGCGAAGGAGCCGTTCGGGTATACGGGGTTGGAGGTGAGCGCCGAGGTAGCCGCCGGTCAGCCCGCCCAGTCCGCAGGCCAGTCCGAGGAGCCAGTCGGGGGCGATGTTGTCTCCTCCGGTGAGGGACAGCAATCCATAGGCGCCGGCGCTGACCAGTGAGGTCAGGAAGGTGGAGGCGAGCGCGGCAGGGGCGACCTGGGCGACGGGGATGCCGCGGCCCACCAGGATGGGCCCGAGTATTGAGCCGCCGCCGATGCCGTGGATTCCGCCGACCGTTCCGACGGCCACCGCCAGCGCGGTCACCGTACGCGGTGACGGTCCGGCCGGTGGGGCTGTGGTTGTGGGACGCAGAGTACGGGCGATGAGCCACAGGCCGAGCGGGAGCAGCAGGGCGGCGGCCAGGAGCCGGAAGACAGTTGGCCCTGGAATGGCGAAGACGCGGATGATCGCGCCGAGTATGACTCCGGGTAGCGTGCCGGCGTTCAGGCGGCGGGTCAGCGGGCCGTGGAGGAGACCGTCACGTCGGTGGCGCAGCAGGGCGCCAGGGTCGGCGACGACGTTGTAGAGCAGGTTCGTCGGTGTGACGGCTGGGCTGGGCACGCCGAGCACGCTCAGCTGTACGGGCAGCAGGAACACGGCGCCAGAGACGCCCACCGGTGCGGTGACGAGTGCGATCAGCACGCCCGCGGCGAACCCGATGGCCCCCGTTGACCAGTCCACCGTTCCCCCCCGTCCGAGCCGTCCGCTCAGTATCGGTCCCGGTCCGACGCTGCTGTACGGCGGCCTGCGATGTCCTGACCGGTGGAGTGTCCTGTGCCGCATCGTGCGAGCGGCGCCGTTCAACCGTCGCCTGCCCACCGAAGACTCCGGGTGCCTTGGCATGTGCCGCTCCGGCCGGCAGCCCAGGCCGCCGATCGTAGGTTCACGCCCGTCCGGAGATGCTCGGTGTCAACTGCGCAGCGTGTCCCAGTTGAGCGTGCGGTCGCACCAGCGGTTCAGGAGGGTGCGGTCGTGGCCGACGGCGAGCACGCCCGCGCCGGTGGTGTGGCGGTAGTTCTCGACGACCGTGACGAGTGCGGCGGTGGTGGAGGCGTCGAGCATGGCGGTCATCTCGTCGCAGATGAGCCAGCGTGGGCGTAGGACGAGGGCGCGGGCGAGGCAGGCACGTTGGAGCTGTCCGTCGCTGACTTCGTGGGGGCGTCTGGAGAGCAGGTCCGGGGTCAGGCCGACGGTTGCGGCGAGCTCGCCCACGCTCTCGGGTAGTGAGTCGCGGCGGCCGGTGGCGCGTAGTGGCTCGGCGATCATGTCGGTGAGCCGCAGTCTGGGGTCGGCGGAGAGGCGGGGCTGTTGGAAGACGATGCCGATGGCGGTGCGCTGTTTGCGCGGGGCGCGGTGGCGCCAGTGGCGTATCGGTGTGCCGTCGAGGCGGAGGGTTCCGGAGTCGGGGCGGTGCAGGAGTGCGGCGACGCGGGCGAGTGTGGATTTGCCGCAGCCGCTGGGGCCGAGCAGGCCGACGGCTTCGCCCGGTTCGACGGTGAGGGAGGCGCCTCGGACGACGGGGGCGTGGCGGTCGTATCCGGCGGTGATGGCGTGCAGTTCAAGCACGGGCGTCCTCCGCGACGTGTGGGTGGTGGCAGGCGACGGCGTTCGTCATCCGGGGCGCGGTGGCACACGTCCCGGTGGCACGGTCGCAGCGCGGTGCGAAGGCGCAGCCGTCGGGGAGGTCGCCGAGTTCCGGGGGCATGCCGTCGATGGCGGTGAAGGCGCGGTCGGGGAGGGCCTGGAGGAGGCCGCGGCTGTAGGGGTGGCGAGGGCCGGGGGCGCCGAAGAAGGAGGCTGCGTCGGTGATTTCGACGATGCGGCCCGCGTACATGACGGCGACGCGGTCGGCGATGCGTTCGGCGGCAGCGAGGTCGTGGGTGATCATCAGCAGGGCCCGGTCGGCGTCGTCGGTGTGGCGTCGTAGTTGGTCGACTGTGTGCTCGACCAGGTCACGGTCGAGTCCGGTGGTGGGTTCGTCGGCGAGCAGGAGAGGTGCGTCGCCGACCAGGGCCAGGGCGGTGGCGGCGCGCTGGGCGAGGCCGCCGGACAGCTCGTGCGGGTGGCGGTCGAGGTGGTCTGCGGGGAACGCCGCGCGTTCGGCTGCCGCTTCGGCAGCGGCGCGCAGGGCTGTGCGGCCCCGTACGCCGGTCAGTGCGGCGACCGTCTCCGCCAACTGGGAGCGGATGGTGCGGACGGGGGTCAGGTGCGCGGCCGGGCTCTGTGGGATGAGGCCGATCCGGCGGCCCCGTACGGTGCGGGCGAGGGTGCGCTCGTCGGAGGTGAGCAGTTCGAGGTCGCCGAGGCGGGCCTGGCCCGCGGTCTGGGCGTTGGCGGGGAGCAGGCCGAGGAGGGCGGAGGCGAGGACGGACTTGCCGCAGCCGCTCTCCCCGATCAGGGTGAGGCATTCGCCGGCCGCCACGTCGAAGTGCGCGTCGGTGACGGCGGCGATGCGGCGTCCGCCGGGCATCAGGAAGCGGACCGACAGCCCGCTCACCGACAGCACGGGCTGTCGCTCAGGGAGACTCACAGCATCAGCTCCGAACGGCGGCGAGGGTTGATCCGTTCCCGCCAGGCCCCGGCGAGGCCGGCGATGGCGAGGGTGGGGACGATGATGAACAGGCCGGGGAAGAGGGTCGGCCACCACTGTCCGGCCAGCAGTGAGCCGCGTGCGCTCTGGATGAGGTTGCCGAGGCTGGCCAGGTGGGTGGGCAGGCCGAGGCCGAGGAAGGACAGGGCCGACTCGTGCCACATGGCGTGCGGCACCATCAGGACGGCCGCGAGCGCGGCCTGGGGCAGCACACCGGGAAGCAGGTGCCGTACCGCGACCCGCCATCGCGACGCGCCGCCGGAGACGGCCGCGTCGATGTACGGGCGGGAACGCAGGGAGAGCACCTGGGCGCGGACGATCCGGGCGGTCGACAGCCAGTGGGTGAGCGCAACCGAGATGACCACCGGCCAGACGCCCGGCCGGAACATCGCGACGATGAAGATGCCGAGCAGCAGGTGGGGTACGGAGGAGACGGTGTCGACGACCCGCATGAGGGCGCGATCGGTCCAGCCGCCCAGAGCCCCGGCCGTGGCGCCCACGGCCGTGCCGATCACGGTCGCCGTGAGGGCAGCGGCCATGCCGACGAGCAGAGAGACCCGCAGCCCGTATACGCAGCGCAGGAGCAGGTCCCGGCCAACGTCGTCGGTGCCGAAGGGGTGTGCCCAGGAGGGCGGCAGCAGCTTGGCGGACAGGTCTACGGCCTGCTGGTCGAGCTGGACCAGCAGGGGTACGAGGAGGACGGCGAGAGCGGTCACGGTCACCAGCGCGGCCGAGGTTCGTACCCGCAGTGTGCGGGTCGAACGGCGGTTCGTGCCGGGGGAACGCCAGACGGTCCCGGACGGCTTCTCGGCGTCGACTGTGGCCTCAGCCATGGGAGTCACATTTCACTGAGCTTCACCCTCGGGTCGAACAGTCCGTAAAGGAGGTCGGCGAGCAGGTTGCCGATGAGGACGGCGGCGGTGGCCAGCGTGGTGAGGGCGGCGAGCAGGGAAAAGTCGACGGCGGTGGCCGCCTCGACAGTGGCCGCCGCGATGCCCGGCCAGCTGAAGACGCTCTCCACCAGCAGGGCGCCCGTGATCAGTTCGGGGACGCGGGAGCCGATCAGTGTGATGACCGGCAGCAGGCCGGAGCGCAGGGCGTGGCCGAGCAGGACGGTGCGCTCGCCCAATCCCCTGGCCCGAGCGCCGCGTACGGGGTCCTCCGCCAGGGCGTCG
The DNA here is from genome assembly GCF_042873595.1 of Streptomyces sp. NPDC004629. Classification (NCBI taxonomy): domain Bacteria; kingdom Bacillati; phylum Actinomycetota; class Actinomycetes; order Kitasatosporales; family Streptomycetaceae; genus Streptomyces; species Streptomyces sp. NPDC004629. The sequence continues at coordinate 20,282 of NZ_JBIALO010000027.1, forward strand.
GCGACCCCTTGGCGTACGTAGAGGGTGAACCAGGGGAGCTGGGAGACGGCGAGCACGCCGGCGGGCAGGACCAGGTGGCTCGCCACCTGCCCCGGCGTGACCTGCTCGCTGGCGGTGTCCGTGAGACCGCCCGCCGGCAGGACGTCCAGTTGGAGGGCGAACAGCCAGACGGCCAGCAGCGCGATCCAGAAGACCGGAGCCGCCTCCAGGCTGTAGGCGAGCGAGCTGACGATCCGGTCGAGCCACGATCCGGGGCGCCGTGCGGCGAGCACCCCCAACAGCGTGCCCGCCAGCACGGCCGCGACGAACGCGACCGCGCACAACAGCGAGGACCACACGAGGCGTTCGCCGATCACCTGCGCCACCGGCTGCCGCATCACGCTGGACTGGCCGAGGTCTCCCCCGAGAGCGGACGTCAGCCAGTCCCACCAGCGGGCGGGGAAGGGCCGGTCCACGCCGAGGTTGTCCCGCAGCCGGTCCAGGGTCTCCTGGTCGGCGCCGAGGGCGGCCGTGCCCGCGTACGCCTTGACGGGGTCGAAGGGGGAGGCGGCGGCGATGGTGAACACGCCGAACGTGACGACGAGGAGGACGGGGACGGCGAACAGGATCCGCCGTCCCGCCAGGCGCGCCATCGCTCCCCAGGGCAGGGACGAGGCGCTCACTTCTTCGGCCGCCAGTCCTCTATGTTCCACCAGGGGCCGCTGGCGAAGCCGTGCTCGTGCGGCTCCAGTTGCGTGGTCAGCCCGGACCAGCGGTCGGCGAGCACGTAGAGGTGGTCGATGTGGGTGAGGAAGGTGTAGCCGGGGTCCTTCACGAGTGCGCGCTGAACTGTGCCGTAGGCGGCCTTGCGCATGGCCTGGTCCTGGCTGCGGCGGCCGGTGTCGAGCGCTTTGTCCACGGCCGGGTTGTCGTAGCGGGCCATGTTGTTGAAGCCGTCGCCGGCGAGCGAGGAGTGCAGCAGGGTGTAGAGGCCGAAGTCGGGGTCGCCGGTGCTGCCGAAGCCGGCGAGGACCGCGTCGCTCTTCATCCGCGGCTCGATGACCTCCCAGGTGGCGCTCTCCACCGTCACATCGATGCCGGCCTTCTTGGCGTCGGAGGCGTAGGCGAGGGCGTGGTCCTGGCGGACCTTGTCGCCCGAGGGGTAGAGGAGGGTGAAGGCCGCCCGTTGGCCGTCCTTGGCGCGGATGCCACCTTCGCCGGTCTTCCACCCTGCCTGGTGGAGGATCTGCTGGGCCTTGGTGAGGTCCTGGGGCCGCTCGATGCCTTTCGCGTACCAGGGGTCGTCGACGGGGAGAGGCCCGTACGCCGGCCGTCCCGCTCCGTCGAGGATCTTGTCGACCATGGCCTCGCGGTCGACGGCGGCGTCGAGGGCCTGCCGGACGGCGCGGTCGGCGGTGACCTTGTTCTCCTGCGGAAGGGTGACGGCGCGGAAGTCGTAGGACCTGGCGTCGTACGTCTTCAGCCCGTTGTTGTTCTTGAAGGTGGCGGCGAGGTTGGGCGGGAGGACCGCGCCGTCGAGGTCGCCGGAGCGCAGACGGGTGGCGCGTACGTTGTCGTCGGCGATGACGGCCGCGGTGAACGTCTTCACCGTCGGCTCCCCGCCCCAGTAGTGGGGGTTGGCCTTGAAGGTGAGCTTCTCGCCCTTGCTCCAGGCTGAGAGGACGTACGGGCCGGTGCCGACCGGCTTGGTGCTGAAGGAGCCGGTGTTGGGGTCCTGCTTGCCGGCGATGTGCTCGGGGACGATCGGCAGGACCGTGCGACTGGCGAACGGCGCGTAGGGGTACTTGAGCGTGAAGACCACCTTGTCGTCGCCGTCCGCCCGCACGTCCTTGATGGCGTCCAGTTCGCTGCGCGCGGTGTTGTTGGTCTTGGCGTCGAGGATCGTGTCGTATGTGAAGACCACGTCGGCGGAGGTGAGCGGCTCGCCGTCACTGAACTTCACGCCGTCACGTAGGGCGTAGGTGTAGGTGAGGCCGTCGGAGGCCACCTTGGGGAGTGCCTTCGCCAGGGCGGGTCTCAGCTTCAGGCCGGCATCGCGGGCAAGCAGGCCGTCGAAGATCTTGGAATTGCCGTCCTTGCCGTAGCCGAGCAGTGGGCTGAGGGTGTCCGGCTCGGACGCCACCCCGATCACGACGGAGCCGGCAGCCTTGCCGTCGCCTTCGCCGCTGCTGGGCGCCGAGCAGGCGGCGAGCCCGGTGACCATCGCCGCCGTGATGGCGGCACCTCGTATCCGACGGGTCGTCATCAGCCTCACCCTCTTGTTGCGATGAAATAGTTGTTGCCATCCATTTGCAGAAGAGGGCTACCCAAGGTCGTCGGGCGTCAGTCCGGTTCTCGGCCGTGATCCTTCGGGGTTGCGTGACAGACCACGGTGGGGCGGAGCAGTTCGGCGACAGCTACCTGCATTCGCCAGAGCGGGAGCGGCACGTCTGCCGCTGATCCGCCTCTGTTAGGCTCCCGACGTCTCCCTCGGGGGAAGTCCGGTGGAAGTCCGGCGCTGACCCGCAACGGTGTGCGCGGCGACCCGTGGTCGTTCGCGTGAGCCCGATCGCCCGTGGGTGGCGCGACCCGTTGACTGCTCGCCGTGGACTGCGAGAGGGGACCGCACGGTCATCGTGCCGTACGGGCTGTCTCCTTGAGTGAGGTGCCTCAGGCGGCCCCACGCGAAGGACCGCCCCGACCGTGCGCCGAAACCTCACCCCTGGCCGAATACCCCTGCCCGCCTTGGTACTTGGGCTCGGACTGCTGCTCCTGGTCTCACTCGTGTGCGGCGTCGGGCTGGGGGCCGCCGGCATCGGCTGGGCGGATGTGTTCCGGTTTCTGTGGGCCGGGAGCGCCGGCGGAACCGTGCATGCCGATGACGCCGCCGCATACACCATCGTCTGGGAGATCCGGCTACCGCGCGTCGTCCTCGGCGCGATCGTCGGGGCGGGTCTCGCGGCGGTCGGGGTGGCCGTGCAGGCGATGGTGCGCAACGCGCTCGCCGATCCCTTCGTGCTGGGTATTTCCTCGGGTGCGGCGGTCGGCGCCAATGCGGTCATCCTGCTGGGGGCGTTCGCCGGGCTGGGCGTGTGGGCGCTGTCGGTGTCGGCGTTCGCCTCGGCACTGGCGGCCATGGTCCTCGTGTATGCCGTGGCCCGGTCGCCGCAAGGGCTGACCCCGCTGCGGCTGATCCTGACCGGGACGGCGCTGGCGTACGGCTTCGAGGCCATCACCACGGTCATGGTGTTCGGGGCGGCCCGGGGCGAGGCGGCCCGCTCGGCGATGATGTGGCTGCTGGGCAGCCTGGGCGGGGCGACCTGGGCGCAGGTGCCGCTCGCCGCCGTGACCGTGGCCGCCGGGTGGGCGTGGCTGCGATGGCGGGCCGAACCGCTCAACGCACTCGCCATGGGCGACGAGACCGCCGCCGCACTGGGCGTCCAACCCGCCCGTCTGCGCCGGGAGTTGTTCGTCGTCACTGCCGCCGTGACCGGCACCGTGGTCGCGGTCAGCGGTGCCATCGGCTTCGTCGGGCTGATGGTCCCGCATGTCGTACGGATGCTGGTCGGGGCCGACCACCGGAAGGTGCTCGCGGTGGCGCCCCCAGCCGGGGCCGTGCTACTGGTCTGGGCGGACATCCTGTCCCGGCTCCTGCTCGCGCCCGCCGAGTTGCCCGTCGGCGTGATCACCGCGGTGGTCGGAGTCCCCGCCTTCCTGCTGCTCATACGGCGCGGGGGCTACGCGTTCGGAGGCCGGTGACGATGAGGCTCGACATCGAGGACGTGACGGTCGAGGCCGCCGGGATCCGGCTGGTCGAGGACGTACGGCTCGCTGTGGACAGCGGGGCGTTCGTCGGGCTCGTCGGCCCGAACGGCAGCGGCAAGTCGACGCTGCTGCGCTGCGTATACCGGGCGCTGCGCCCGGCCGGGGGAGTCGTACGTCTCGACGGGAACGACCTGCACGCCATGCAGCCGCGGGCCGCCGCACGGGAGATGGCCGCGCTGCCGCAGGAGTCGTCCGCCGAGTTCGACTTCACGGTCGCCGAGGTGGTCGCGATGGGCCGCCTTCCACACCGGAACCGCACGGCCGCCGAGGACCGCGCGGTGTGCGCTGCGGCCATGGAACGCACCGGCGTGGCACACCTCGCCGACCGCGGCTTCCTCGCCCTGTCCGGCGGCGAGAAACAGCGGGTCCTCATCGCCCGCGCACTCGCCCAGCAGCCCAAGGTGCTGGTCCTCGACGAACCCACCAACCACCTCGACATCGCACACCAATTGGAGGTGCTCTCGCTGGTCCGCGGCAGCGGGCTGACCGTGCTCGCCGCTCTGCACGACCTGAATCTGGCAGCCGCGCACTGCGACCTGCTGTACGTCATCGCCGGCGGCCGGACCGTCGTCTCCGGTCCGCCGCACGACGTACTCCAACCCGCCCTGCTCGCCGAGGTGTTCGGGGTGCGTGCGCACCCGGTGCGGCACCCGGAGACGGGCGCGGTCCAGCTCCTGTTCGACCTGCTTCAGCCCGTCAAGTAAGGACTCCCCAAGTAAGGACTCCCATGCGCAAGTTGCTCGCTGCCGCCCTCTGTCTCGCAGCCACCGTCACCGCAACCGGCTGCGGTGCGAGTGTCGAGTCGTCCGCGGACGCGAAGTCCCACGCCGTCTCGCTCACCAACTGCGGCAGGAAGGTGACGTACGACAAGGTCCCCCAGCGGGTTGTCACCAACGACGTCGGCATCACCGAGCTGATGTTCGCCCTCGGCCTGGAGAACCGCATGGCCGGGTTCGCCATGCCCGGCGACAAGGGCGACCTGACGGACGTGCCCTGGAAGGACGGCTACGACAAGGTCAAGTGGCTCTCCAAGGACTGGCTCACCAAGGAGAACGTCCTGGACGCCCGCGCCGACCTCGTCTTCGCCGGCTGGAGCTACGGCTTCCGCGAAGACAGTGGCTTCACCCCGGAGGCTCTTAAGAAGCTCGGTATCCCGACGTACATCCTCACCGAGTCCTGCCGCAACGGCCGCACCAAGACCTCGCGCGGTATCGTGCCGCCCCTGGACGCCCTGTACGCCGACCTCACCAACCTCGGGAAGCTCTTCGGTGTGGAGAAGCGGGCCGCCGCGCTGATCGCCGACTTCAAGAAGGAGATCGCCGACACCGCGGCGAAGGCCCCCGCCCACCGGCCCAAGGTCTTCCTCTACGACAGCGGTCAGGACCAGCCTTTGACGTCGGGCCGTTACGGCGCCCCCGACGAGATCATCAGCAAGGCCGGCGGGGACAACGTCATGCACGACATCGACGACTCCTGGACCGCCGTCGGCTGGGAGTTCGTCGTCGAGCGGAACCCGGACGTCATCGTCATCTGCAACTACGGCGACGTCAGCGCCGAACAGAAGCGGACGTTCCTGCTGTCGTACGCCCCGCTGCGCGGCGTCTCCGCCATCAAGCACAATCGGATCTTCGTCCTCGACTACGTCGACCTGGTGGAAAGCCCCCGCAACCCGTCCGCCATCGCCCGGCTCGGGGCGTACCTGCGGACGGTGTACCGGCACCAGTGAGGACCGTCAGCGGACCGCGCTGCGGCCCACGATCGCGCCCGCCCGGTCGATGCAGATCACGTCGACCGCGACGGGCGCCCCGCGCAGTACGGCGAGGGCCTCGTCGCGGGCTGCCGCCGCCACCAGGTCCCCGAGCGGGACCCCGGCAGCCGCGCACAACCGGAGTGCGGCCAGGCCCGTGCCGGCGTCCGCGACATCGACTGCGAGGGTCCCGTCCGCGCCGCCACGGCTGGCGAGTTCGGCCCGAGGAGCCCTTGCCGACGACCTGGGGTCGAGCGGAGGGCAGGTCCAGGTGGCCGGCGGCCGGCTTGGAGAGCTTGGCGAAGCCGCCGCAGATCGTGAGGCGGTCGACGGGATGGCGGCGGACGTACTTCAGCACCGCGCCCGCGAAGTCGCCATGTCGAGCAGGACGTCCTCGGGGAGGCCGTACGCGGTGACGACCGTCTTCTCCGAAGTCGAGCGGGTGCAGCCGGCCACGTGGGTGCGTCCGGCGACCCGTGCCACGTCGACGCCGCGCCGGATGGAGTCGATCCACGCCGAGCACGAGCACGGCACCACGATCCCCGTCGTCCCCAGGATGGACAGCCCGCCCAGAATCCCGAGCCGCGGGTTCCAGGTGGAGCGGGCGATCTCCTCGCCGTGGACGACGGAGACGGTGATCTCCACGTCTGTGCTGCCGCCGTTCGCGGCGGCGACCCGGGCGATGCGCTCGCGCATCATCTGGCGGGGCCACGCGTTGACGACCGGTTCGCCCACGGGCAGGGACAGGCCGGGCCGGGTGATCGTGCCGACGCCCGCGCCCGCCTTGAAGACGGCTCCGGTCCCGGCGGGCAGCCTTCGTACGGTCGCCCGGATCAGCGCGCCCTGGGTGACGTCCGGGTCGTCGCCCGCGTCCTTCGCAACCCCGGCCATGGCGGTCTCGTCCCTCAGTTCCTCTGCCGCCAGGGCGAACGACGGCGTCCGTCCCCTGGACAGCGTGATCGTCACCAGGTCGGGGAATTCGCCGGTCACCAGCGCGGTGCACCCGGCCGTCGCCGCCGCGTCGCGCAGGCACCGGGGGTCCATCCGGGCCACCTGTGGTTCCACGTACGGTCCGTGGACGCGCCCGAACCTCCCGCCTCGCCCCGCATGGAGGTGCTGGTCGACCGCGGCCCCCTTCACCCCCGACGGGGAGCGCGCGCTGCTGCGCCGGCACCGGATCGACATCGTCGTGACGAAGAACAGCGGGGGCACGGCCACCGCGCCGAAACTGACGGCCGCGCGCGAGGCCGGCCTGCCTGTGGTCATGGAGCGCAGGCAACCGGTCCCCGATGGCGTGCAGGCCGTGTCACTGCCGGAGCAACAGTAGCCACATGAGAGGCGGGCGATGTATCGCCCGCCTCTCACAGCTACGTGAACTGCTTAATTGCTGCCTTCGCGAGAAGCGAGTAACCCAGATAGAAGTGGCTGAGCTGGGCGACGACTTCTAGGTAGCGCAGCGTGTTCCATGCATGTTTAGCTTCATCGCTAGAAAGTTGGTCGAGTTCTTCCGCGCCATCTCCCCAGTGGATCAGGTCACCGTACAGGAAAAGTTTTATCAGTGCTTCCGGCTTGGCGTCGGCGTTAGGGATGCTTCCCGTGTGCCAGCCCCGCGCCTCACACACAGTGCGGTCTGCCATGTAGGTCAGGAGGTACGCGCGCAACTGTCCGTGAGCTCGGTTCCATCGCCTTTGTATCTCATCGCGGCGGTCGCGATCAGGGTCCGGGGTGCTGTGGATGCGGCGTCCGATAATCTTGCGCACCTTGGTGTAACTTGCTCGTTCCTCGTTGCTGTACAACTGTCGGAAGAGCACGGTGGTGCCTCTGATGGCTTCCCGAGGTGGAAATTTCGCCGTGAGTGTTTGTTTCTGACTTCCGTCTTCGGCGCGCTTGACGCTCAACTTAATTCCAGCATCGCTGCTGAGCACCGTTGACTCCGCTAGTTCTTCGCAACACCTGACGTAGCGTTTGATTATTCCGAGCTCTTCTGCGGAGAACCCATCCAACGAGGGGAGTTGTCGGGGGTCTGGCAGATCAAAAACGATCTTGAGTAGCTGCCACCAGTAGGAGTACCCAGCGGGGTTTGTTGTCCTGTCGGCGTAGGGAGGGGGGAACCGCAGTGGCTGAGGGAGGGCTGTCGCCCGAAACTCCTTGGCTGTGATCTCCACCCGTCGACCTCCTGTACGGACTGGACGACCCACCGAGGCTGTGTCGGAGGTGTGTCGTGAACGCTGAGAGACAACGAGAAAGAGCGGGAGTCAGTGAGACTGACTCCCGCTCTCTCGTGTCGGCATCTGCCCAGGTCTCTAATCAACTTTGGATGACCAGGCGAGTGCCCCCGGCAGGATTCGAACCTGCGCACACGGCTCCGGAGGCCGTTGCTCTATCCCCTGAGCTACGGGGGCGTGTCGGGTGTGGAGCTGTTGCTCGTTGCGACGGGTAGAACACTAGCAGGTCTCTCGGGGTGATCAGGAACGGGTTTGCGGTGGGTGGGGCTCCCTCGGACGGGTGGAAGTGGGGAAAAGCCGGACGCGGTGGCCGGTCCCGACCTACTCTCGTGGTGTGCCAGGCGCTTCGGGGCGGGTGCTTGTTGTGGACGACAACAAGGTCATCCGACAGCTGATCAGGGTCAATCTCGAACTGGAGGGTATCGAGGTCGTGACCGCGGCCGACGGTGCCGAGTGTCTGGATGTCGTTCATCAGGTGCGGCCCGACGTCGTGACGCTCGATGTCGTAATGCCCCGGTTGGACGGATTGCGTACCGCCGCGCAGTTGCGGGCCGATCCGCGGACGCATGATCTTCCGCTTGCCATCGTCAGCGCCTGTACGCAGAACGAGGTCGAGGGTGGGCTCGACGTCGGTGTCGACGCCTTCCTCGCCAAGCCCTTCGAGCCCGCCCAGCTCGTACGGCTCGTACGGCAGCTGCTTGAGCGGGGCCGCGAGGGGGCCGGGCGTCAGGTGGGTGGCGGGGGAGTGGGTGGCTCTCTCAGTGGTGATCTTGGTGGGGGCGACGAGGGCGGGGCCGATCTCCGTGGGATGGTCGGTGGTGCTCGGCTTGAAGACGGCCTCGAAGTGGGGGATGTCGGGGGAGGGGCGCGTACCCCTGACTCCGAGTTCTCCAGCTAGAAATGGGCGGCGGGGCGATCGGCGGGTGCGCCGCCTTGGGCAGGTAGTGCAGGCAGGACGTGAGGTGAGCTGCGTCGCCTGTCGCCTTGTCTGGCTCCTGCCTCGCCTTGCGCCAGCCGCACCCCACGACAGGACCTCCAGGCCCCGAGCCCGACCCCCCGGTCCCCGGCGTGCCGTCCTCGCGTGCGGCCCCCGCGACGGTGTCCGTATCGCGGACCCCGGCCGAACCTGTTCGCCTACCCGCTCCCCTCCTCCCCTACGCTTGTCCCGTGACCCCCGTCGAGTTCTCCCGTACCGTGCTGGGCGCGGTGCGTCGTGCCGTGGACGGGGGGGAGCTGAGCGTGACCGTGCCTGAGCGGGCCGTGGTGACCGCCCCCGGGCCCGGGGGGTGCGGGGACTACGCCACCAATGTCGCCCTGCAACTCGCCCGGTCGGCCGGGAAGCCCGCTCGGCGGGTCGCCGAGATTCTGCGGCCGTATCTCGTCGGCGCCGAGGGAATCGGGGACGTGGTCGTCACCGGCCCCGGGTTCATCAACATCAGCCTGGAGCCGGGCGCGGCATCCGTCGGTGCGCTCGTGCGTGAGATCCGGGACCGGGGCGCCGCCTACGGTCACGGTGACGCGCTCGCCGGGCAGATCGTCGCGTTGCGGGTGCCGTACGAGGCGCGGGCCGAGGTCGTCGCCGACGCGCTGGTGCGGATCGTGGCGGCCCAGGGCGGCCGGGTCGAGATCGGGCACGGTGAGCCGGTGAACCTGCGTCCCGTGCCGGCCCCGGAGGACCCCGCGCCGCTCGGGCCCGACGCCGCCCGCTGGGCGCTGCTGTATCCCGCCCCGCACGACCGGCCCCGGATCACCGCCGACCATCTGGTCCAGCGCGAGGGCAATCCCCTCTTCCGGGTCCGTTACGCGTACGCCCGCACCCGGGCCCTCACCCGCAACGCCGCCCGTCTCGGCTTCACCGCCGAACCCGGCGACGACCTGACCGACCCGACGGTCGCACCGGCCGACCCGACGGTCGCGCAGACCCAGCCGACGATCACAAGCACGGCCGCCCCGGCCCACCCGACGATCACGGGTACGGCCACCACCCCGGCCATGGCCACCACCCCGGCCGCACCAGCCACAGGCACCAGCACGGCCGCATCGACCCACCCCACGGCGACACAAACCCGCGGCATCCTCGCGACCCGCCCGTCCGCCGCGACCGTACGCCCGCTTCTCGCCGCCCTCGCCGATCACCCCCGCATCCTCCGCGCCGCAGCCCTGCACCACGGCCCGGACCGGATCGCGCGGCATCTCGTCGCCGTCGCCGATGCCGCGCTGCCGTTTCTGCCGACCGTTCTGCCGCACGGTGACGAGAAACCCTCGGCCGCCCACCGCGCCCGGCTCGCGCTTGCCGAAGCCGTCGGGACGGTGCTGGCCGGCGGCCTGTCCCTGCTCGGCATCGATGCCCCCGACCACCTCTGAGTGCCCCGGTGAAAGCCCTGGAGAGCACCGGAGCAAGCCTTGAGAGCCTGAGAGTCAGAGAGCCACTGTCATGAGTCGTTCCGCACATCCCGCCGGGCCCCGTCACGCCGATGTCCTCCCGGAGGGCCACTACTCCGCCCCGCCCACCGACCTCAACGCGCTCGACACCAAGGTGTGGGCGCACACCGTCGGCCGCGGCGCCGACGGTGTCGTCACCGTGGGCGGCATCGACGTCAAGCGGCTCGCCGAGGAGTTCGGCACGCCCGCGTACGTCCTCGACGAGGAGGACTTCCGCACCCGGGCGCGGGCCTGGCGCACCGCCTTCGGGCACGACGCCGATGTCTTCTACGCCGGGAAGGCGTTCCTGTCGCGGGCCGTGGTGCGCTGGCTGCACGAGGAGGGGCTCAACCTGGACGTGTGCTCCGGGGGCGAGCTGTCCACCGCGCTCCTGGCGGGCATGCCGCCCGAGCGGATCGCCTTCCACGGCAACAACAAGTCCGCCGAGGAGATCGAACGGGCCGTGCGGGCGGGCGTCGGCCGGATCGTCCTCGACTCCTTCCAGGAGATCGTGCGGGTCGCGCACATCGCGCAGTCCCTGGGGAAGCGGCAGAAGGTCCAGATCCGGGTCACCGTGGGCGTCGAGGCCCACACCCACGAGTTCATCGCCACCGCCCACGAGGACCAGAAGTTCGGCATCCCGCTGGCCGGCGGGCAGGCCGCGGAGGCGGTGCGGCGGGCGTTGCAGCTCGACGGTCTTGAGGTCATCGGGATCCACTCCCACATCGGGTCGCAGATCTTCGACATGTCCGGCTTCGAGGTCGCCGCCCACCGGGTGGTCGGCCTGCTCCAGGACATCCGGGACGAGCACGGTGTGGAACTGCCGGAGATCGACCTGGGCGGCGGGCTCGGGATCGCGTACACCAGCGACGACGACCCGCGTGAGCCGCACGAGATCGCCAAGGCGCTCACCGAGATCGTCTCCCGCGCGTGTGAGGCCGCCCGGCTGCGCACCCCGCGCATCTCCGTGGAGCCCGGCCGGGCCATCGTCGGGCCGACCGCGTTCACGCTGTACGAGGTCGGCACCGTCAAGCCGCTCGACGGGCTGCGGACATACGTCTCGGTCGACGGCGGCATGTCCGACAACATCCGGACCGCGCTGTACGACGCCGAGTACAGCGTGGCGCTCGTCTCCCGGGCGTCGGATGCCGGGCCGATGCTGTGCCGGGTCGTCGGCAAGCACTGCGAGAGCGGGGACATCGTGGTCAAGGACGCGTTCCTGCCGGCCGATCTGGCACCCGGTGACCTCATCGCGGTCCCGGCGACCGGCGCCTACTGCCGGTCCATGGCCAGCAACTACAACCATGCGCTCAGGCCGCCGGTGGTCGCGGTGCGCAGCGGTGAGGCCCGGGTGATCGTGCGGCGCGAGACGGAGGAGGACCTGCTGCGGCTCGACGTCGGGTGAGCCCGGCGCCGGGTGGATCCGCCGTCGCGTGACACTGGGGGTCCGGCATCGGGTACGACCACCGCGTCGGGCGACGGCAGCGGGCGACGGCGTCTGTGAGGCCGGAAGATCTCCGGTTTTCCGTCCCGGCACAATGAAATAGACGTCTCACGATCCGGACGAAGGGTAGAAACCGCCGTCCGGTGAGTGAGACTGGTCCAACCGTAGACGGTATGAGGAAACGAGGTCGGATGATGCGTACGCGTCCGCTGAAGGTGGCGCTGCTGGGCTGTGGGGTTGTCGGCTCAGAGGTGGCGCGCATCATGACGACGCACGCCGACGACCTCGCCGCCCGTGTCGGAGCGCCGGTGGAACTGGCGGGCGTGGCCGTGCGCCGGCCCGACCGGGTGCGCCAGGGCATCGACCCGGCCCTGGTCACCACCGACGCCACCGCCCTGGTCAAGCGCGGGGACATCGACGTCGTCGTCGAGGTGATCGGCGGCATCGAGCCCGCCCGCACCCTCATCACCACGGCCTTCGAGCACGGCGCCTCCGTCGTCTCCGCCAACAAGGCGCTGCTCGCCCAGGACGGCGCCGCGCTGCACGCCGCGGCCGAGGAGAACGGCGAGGACCTCTACTACGAGGCCGCCGTCGCCGGTGCCATCCCGCTGATCCGGCCGCTGCGCGAGTCGCTCGCGGGGGACAAGGTCAACCGCGTGCTCGGCATCGTCAACGGCACGACCAACTTCATCCTCGACAAGATGGACTCCACGGGGGCCGGCTACCAGGAGGCGCTGGACGAGGCCACCGCCCTCGGATACGCGGAGGCCGATCCGACCGCCGATGTCGAGGGCTTCGACGCCGCGGCCAAGGCCGCCATCCTCGCCGGGATCGCCTTCCACACGCGCGTGCGCCTCGACGACGTCTACCGCGAGGGCATGACGGAGGTCACCGCCGCCGACTTCGCCTCGGCGAAACAGATGGGCTGCACCATCAAACTGCTCGCCATCTGTGAGCGGGCCGAGGACGGCGGGTCGGTCACCGCGCGCGTGCACCCCGCGATGATTCCGCTGACCCACCCGCTCGCTTCCGTGCGCGGCGCGTACAACGCCGTGTTCGTGGAGTCGGACGCCGCCGGGCAGCTCATGTTCTACGGTCCCGGCGCGGGCGGCGCGCCCACCGCGTCCGCGGTCCTCGGCGACCTGGTGGCCGTGTGCCGCAACCGGCTGGGCGGGGCCACGGGGCCCGGCGAGTCGGCGTACGCCGCGCTGCCCGTATCGCCCATGGGCGACGTCGTCACGCGCTACCACATCAGCCTCGACGTCGCCGACAAACCGGGCGTTCTCGCCCAGGTCGCCACCGTGTTCGCTGAGCACGGTGTTTCCATCGATACGGTTCGGCAGCAGGGTAGAAATCAAAGCAGCGGCGACGCAGTCGCCATCGAACAGGGTGGCGGTGGGCGACGGGAGGGCGGGGAGGCATCCCTCGTCGTCGTCACCCACCGCGCCTCCGACGCGTCCCTGTCCGGGACCGTCGAGGCGCTGCGCAAGCTCGACACCGTGCGGGGTGTCGCCAGCATCATGCGGGTTGAAGGAGAGTAACCAGCAATGACCCACCAGTGGCGCGGAATCATCGAGGAGTACCGGGACCGGCTGCCGGTATCCGACACCACACCGGTCGTGACGCTCCGTGAGGGCGGCACGCCCCTCGTGCCCGCGCAGGTGCTCTCCGAGCGCACGGGCTGCGAGGTCCACCTGAAGGTGGAGGGTGCCAACCCGACGGGGTCCTTCAAGGACCGCGGCATGACCATGGCCATCAGCAAGGCCAAGGAGGAGGGGGCCCAGGCGGTCATCTGCGCCTCCACCGGCAACACCTCCGCCTCCGCCGCCGCGTACGCGGTGCGTGCCGGGATGGTCTCGGCCGTGCTGGTCCCGCAGGGCAAGATCGCGCTCGGCAAGATGGGCCAGGCGCTGGTGCACGGTGCGAAGATCCTCCAGGTCGACGGCAACTTCGACGACTGCCTCACGCTCGCCCGTAACCTGAGCGACAACTACCCGGTGGCGCTGGTCAATTCGGTCAACCCGGTGCGTATCGAGGGGCAGAAGACGGCCGCCTTCGAAATCGTGGACATGCTGGGCGACGCCCCGGACATCCATGTGCTGCCGGTCGGCAACGCGGGCAACATCACCGCGTACTGGAAGGGTTACCAGGAGTACGCCGCCGACGGTGTGGCGGCCCGGACCCCGCGGATGTGGGGCTTCCAGGCGTCGGGCAGCGCCCCGATCGTACGAGGCGAGATCGTCAAGGACCCCTCGACCATCGCCACCGCCATCCGCATCGGCAACCCCGCGTCCTGGCAGTACGCGCTGCGTGCCCGAGACGAGTCGGGCGGCCTCATCGACGAGGTGACGGACCGTGAAATCCTGCGTGCCTACCGGCTGTTGGCCGCGCAGGAGGGCGTCTTCGTGGAGCCCGCGTCCGCCGCGTCGGTGGCCGGCCTGCTGAAGGCCGCCGAGCAGGGCCTGGTCGACCCCGGTCAGCGCATCGTCTGCACGGTCACGGGCAACGGCCTCAAGGACCCCGACTGGGCCGTCGCGGGCGCCCCGCAGCCGGTCACCGTCCCGGTCGACGCGGCCTCCGCGGCCCAGCGGCTGGGGCTGGCCTGACGGTCTCGGCGGCCGAACCGGCAACCCCGTCGGACGGGTCAACCGGGTCGGCCTTCCCGGCGTCCTAACCTGGGGACTCCCTAGGAGGGGTGCACGGGGGGCTTGCGACACGCATCGTGCGCCTCCCGTGCGCCCTATGTCGCCGCAGAACCTTCCTTCGATAGGCTGTACAGAACCCGCCTGCCGCATATGCCCGCGCATACAGCGGTGCCGCGCCGTCTCCGCGGCCCGAGGTCAGGTCACGTACGTACGTATCGAATGTCATTCGACAAGCACGCAGCTCAAGGAGAGTCATCGAGCGATGGCCGGTCCAGCGTTCCGCGCCGCCGCCGTCCGGGTGCGCGTTCCCGCCACCAGCGCCAACCTCGGCCCGGGCTTCGACGCCCTCGGCCTCGCGCTGGGGCTCTACGACGACGTGGTCGTCCGGGTGGCCGACTCCGGACTGCATATCGACATCGCGGGCGAGGGCAGCGAGACGCTCGCACGTGACGAGAACCATCTCCTCGTACGCTCCCTGCGCACCGCCTTCGACCTGCTGGGCGGACAGCCCCGGGGCCTGGAGATCGTCTGCGCCAACCGCATTCCGCACGGCCGTGGCCTGGGCTCCTCCTCGGCCGCCATCTGCGCGGGCATCGTCGCCGCGCGGGCGGTGACCATAGGCGGCGAGGCCCGGCTCGACGACCCCGCCCTGCTGGAACTGGCCACCGAGATCGAGGGCCACCCCGACAACGTGGCGGCGTGTCTGCTCGGCGGTTTCACCCTGTCCTGGACCGAGGAGGGTGCCGCCCGGGCCATCAGGATGGAGCCCGACAATTCCATCGTTCCGGTGGTTTTCGTGCCCGGGAGGCCGGTTCTCACCGAGACCGCGCGCGGTCTGCTGCCGCGCACCGTGCCGCACGTCGACGCCGCCGCCAACGCGGGCCGCGCCGCCCTGCTCGTCGAGGCCCTGACCAGGCGCCCCGAGCTGCTGCTGCCCGCCACCGAGGACCGCCTCCACCAGGAGTACCGCGCACCGGCGATGCCGGAGAGCACCGCGCTGGTGGAGCGGCTGCGCGCCGACGGGATCCCCGCGGTGATCTCCGGCGCCGGACCCACCGTCATGGCGCTTGCCGACGCCGGCACCGCCGACAAGGTGCAGGCCCTGGCGGGCACCGGCTGGGCCGCCAACCGGCTGGGCCTCGACCTCCGGGGAGCGAGCGTGCTTCCGCTTGCGACCTGACACCCGGTTGCCGGATTTGGAGAGGGGGAATGTTTGTTGGATCCGGTAGTGTTAACCTCAAGTCTGCACCCGACCCCACCATGGCGAGGTGCTTCGTGTCCCCGTCCGGGACAGACATTCTTCCGGGAGCCTCCCAAGCCACTTCGTGTCCTGTACGTCGTACCTGGGCAGTACGCCGCACTAGGGCACTGAGCGGATCGCCGGGCACGCTCCGGAATCGGTGCGACCACGCCACGTGACACTGGGTGCCACGGCTCAAGGAAGCGCCATCACCAGAAATCTCTTCCGCCGCTTTGGCGGACCACCGCCCCGGCACGGTCCACACAGCAAGGGCCGAAGCCGGACAGCACAACCGGTCGCCGAGCCAGACAGGCCGACGTCCGCTCCAGGGAAGGACCCTTCGTGAGCGACACCACCGATCTGATGGGCGCACGTGTCGAGGAGACCGCTGCCGCGCCCGCCACGGACGCCTCCGCGCCTGCCAGCGGTGCCGGCTCCCGGCGGCGCCGCGGTGCCGGCCTTGAGGGCATGGTGCTGGCCGAGTTGCAGCAGGTCGCATCCGGCCTCGGCATCAGGGGCACGGCGCGCATGCGCAAGAGCCAGCTGATCGAGGTCATCAAGGAGGCGCAGGCCGGGGGCGCCCCCGCCGGGGCAAGTGCCCCCGCGGCCAAGGCGGACGCCACCGAGACCAAGCCGAAGCGCCGTGCCACCTCCCGGACCCGTACGGGTGAGGAGGCGGACAAGAAGACCGCCGGCAAGGCCGAGGCCCCCGCCGACAAGGCCGTGACCCAGCAGCAGATCGAGATCCCCGGCCAGCCCTCTCCCAAGGTCGCGGCCCCCGCCGAGCAGGCGGGCACCGAAGACGGCGCCCCCGCCGAGCGCCGTCGGCGCCGCGCCACCGCGGAGGCGGGCAGCCCCGAAACCGTCGTCGCCGAGGCGAAGACCGAGACCAGGGCCGAGACGCCTGCCACCAAGCCGACATCGGCCGAGCAGGCCGGCGGCTCCGCGCAGGGCGAGGCCAAGGGCGACGGCGGCGAGGGCGAGGGCCGCGGCCGTCGCGACCGCCGCGAGCGCGGGCGGGACCGTGACCGTGACCGCCGGGGCAAGGGCGACGAGCAGCAGGGCCAGGGCCAGGGCGGCCGGCAGCAGAACCAGCAGGGCGGCCGCCAGGACCGGCAGCAGCAGCAGGACGACGACGACTTCGAGGGCGGGCGCCGTGGCCGGCGCGGCCGCTACCGTGACCGCCGTGGCCGCCGTGGCCGTGACGAGATCGCCGAGCCGCAGCTCGCCGAGGACGACGTCCTGATCCCCGTCGCGGGCATCCTGGACATCCTCGACAACTACGCCTTCATCCGTACGTCCGGTTACCTTCCGGGTCCGAACGACGTGTACGTCTCCCTCGCCCAGGTCCGCAAGAACGGCCTGCGCAAGGGCGACCACATCACCGGCGCGGTCCGCCAGCCCAAGGAAGGCGAGCGGCGCGAGAAGTTCAACGCGCTGGTCCGTCTGGACTCCGTCAACGGCATGGCCCCCGAACACGGGCGCGGCCGACCGGAGTTCAACAAGCTGACGCCGCTGTACCCGCAGGACCGGCTCCGCTTGGAGACCGACCCCGGCGTGCTCACCACCCGGATCATCGACCTCGTCTCGCCCATCGGCAAGGGCCAGCGCGGTCTGATCGTGGCCCCGCCGAAGACTGGCAAGACCATGATCATGCAGGCGATCGCCAACGCGATCACTCACAACAACCCCGAGTGCCACCTGATGGTCGTCCTCGTCGACGAGCGTCCGGAAGAGGTCACCGACATGCAGCGGTCGGTCAAGGGCGAGGTCATCTCCTCGACCTTCGACCGCCCGGCCGAGGACCACACCACGGTCGCCGAGCTGGCCATCGAGCGGGCCAAGCGGCTGGTGGAACTGGGCCACGACGTCGTCGTGCTGCTCGACTCGATCACGCGTCTGGGCCGGGCCTACAACCTGGCCGCGCCGGCCTCCGGCCGCATCCTGTCCGGTGGTGTCGACTCGACCGCCCTCTACCCGCCGAAGCGGTTCTTCGGTGCGGCCCGCAACATCGAGGACGGCGGCTCGCTGACCATCCTTGCCACCGCCCTGGTGGACACCGGGTCCCGCATGGACGAGGTGATCTTCGAGGAGTTCAAGGGCACCGGCAACATGGAGCTGAAGCTGGACCGGAAGCTCGCCGACAAGCGGATCTTCCCGGCGGTGGACGTCGACGCGTCCGGTACGCGTAAGGAAGAGATCCTGCTCGGCAACGAAGAGCTGTCCGTCGTCTGGAAGCTGCGTCGTGTTCTGCACGCGCTCGACCAGCAGCAGGCGATCGAGTTGCTGCTCGACAAGATGAAGCAGACCAAGTCGAACGTCGAGTTCCTGATGCAGATCCAGAAGACGACGCCTGCGCCTGGTAACGGCGACTAGGCGCTCCGCTGGGTTTGGCCGGGGTGCGGCGCCGTTGGGCGTCTGCGGTCGGTTGGGTGCGGGTGGGGTGTGGTTTTGCGCAGTTCCCCGCGCCCCTTTGGGGGGCTGGCTGTCGTGGGGTGGGTGCGGGTGAAGTGTGGTTTTGCGTAGTTCCCCGCGCCCCTTGGGTGGGCTTTGGGTCGGTTCTCGTCGTTGAGTGACGGGGGCCGGCCCTTTGGCGCTGATAGGAACGGGTGTGCTGTCTTGCACCCCTTCCAACGCTTGTTCAGCTGGGGGGACTTCTTTGCCTACCACCATGTCCGGCGGCCGTCACAGACGCCGGATACGCATCGGGCTGCCCGTCGCCGCCGTCGGCGTCGCCGCTGCCCTCGCCGCCATGCTGCTGACCACCTCCGCGGGCGCGACCACCGCCGTGCCGACCCCGACGGTCGAGCCGGCCCTCGCCACACCGTCGCTCACCACGCTGGAGCAGCGCGTCGCGGGCGCCCTCGCCGGCGACGACACTCCGGGACAGCCGGTCGAGAAGGCGTCGCTGAGCGCGGACACCCGCGCCACCGGCATCGACCCGAAGATCATCGGCGGCAGCCAGACCACCATCACCTCGGCCCCGTGGATGGCCCAGCTCTGGTACTACGACGACCGGGGCACCACCACCGAGAGCGACGACATCGGCTTCTTCTGCGGCGGCTCGGTCGTCTCGCCGACGAAGATCCTGACCGCCGCACACTGCGTCAAGGGCTACAACTGGAAGGCCAACGGCGCGATCGTCACCGGCACCGCCCAGCTGCCGACCACCGACGCCTCCGGCGGCACGGACCTGCACGGCGGCACCGTCACCGGCGTACTGCGCCAGTGGAACCAGGCGTCGTACAGCGCGAGCACGCTCGACAACGACATCGCGGTGCTCACCCTGGGCGCCCCGGTCAAGGCCACGCCGATCCGGATGACGACGTCCGGCGACACCGCCTCGTACGTGTCGGGCACCAGCGCCAAGGTGTACGGCTGGGGCCGCACCAGCTCCACCACCGACGACATCTCCGGGACGCTGAAGACGGCCACGCTGCCCGTCCAGTCGGACACCACCTGCGCCGGCTACTACGGCGCCGACTTCGTCAAGGGCCACATGGTGTGCGCGGGCAAGCCCGCCACCGGCAGCGACACCGGGACCACCTCCGCCTGCAACGGCGACTCCGGAGGCCCGCTCGTGGTCGGCGGCCGGATCGTGGGCGTCGTCTCCTGGGGCGTGACGGACTGCGTCGCCAAGGGCGCCTACAGCGTCTTCACCAAGGTCAGAGCCTACGTCGGCGCCGCCTACGCACAGGTCGACGACGCTAACCTCAGCTACACCGACGGCAAGGCCGACGTCTGGGTGCGCGCCGCCGCCACCAAGACCGGCTACGAGAAGGACTCCAAGGGGACCTCGTTCGCCGCCCGTATCTCCTGGGGCAACTGGAACGGCGTCAACGTCGTCCTGCAGACCGACCTCAACCGCGACGGCATCCAGGACCTGGTGGTCCGCGACAGCGGCACCGGCGACATCTACTGGATGCACTATGTGATCGCCAGCGGCTCCTGGGCGCAGACGAAGATCTTCACCGGCTGGAAGACCCGTACCCGGATCATCACGCCCGGTGATGTCACCGGCGACTACCTGCCCGACGTCCTGTCCGTCGACTCCGGCGGGACCCTGTGGATCTACCCGGGCAAGGGCAACGGCACCTTCGGCTCGCGCGTGCAGGTCGGCACGGGCTGGAACCAGTACAACGTCGTGCGCGGTCACGGCGACTTCAACGGCGACGGCAAAGCCGATCTGCTCGCGCGCAAGAGCAGCACCGGGGACCTGTACCTGTACAAGGGCACCGGCAAGGCCGGCAGCGGGGCGTTCTCCGCCCGGGTCAAGGTCCGCAGCGCCTGGACCGGCTTCAACGCCTTCGACGCCGTCGGTGACTTCACCGGCGACGGCAAGGCCGACTTCCTGGCCCGCACCAAGAGCGGCACGCTCTACCTGTACAAGGGCAGCGGCAAGGGCACCAGCGAGATCTTCACCACAAGGGTCTCGCTCGGCACCGGTTACCAGCAGTACGACATCTGGGGCTGAAAGCCCAGGTGAGCCGGACCTGTCCGGTTCGATTCCTTACTCGCTGTGCCC
Source organism: Streptomyces sp. NPDC004629 (assembly GCF_042873595.1). Lineage (NCBI taxonomy): Bacteria > Bacillati > Actinomycetota > Actinomycetes > Kitasatosporales > Streptomycetaceae > Streptomyces > Streptomyces sp. NPDC004629. The sequence goes on from NZ_JBIALO010000027.1 coordinate 40,333, forward strand.
GCCCCTGCACAGGGCGGGCACAGCGAGTCATGCAACCCTGTCCCCGGTTTCGCCGTCTGACCAGGCAGAGCGACGATGGTGCGACAGGCACCGCGACCGACCCTGGAAGCAGGGGGTAACCGAAGCACCCGACCAGGACCGAGGAGCACATGTCCGCCGAGAGCACGCCGGGGCCCGGCATACCCGAGTCCGGCACCAAGCGGTCCCGCCATCGCAGGACACGCAAGCGCAGCAAGGCCCTGCTGATCACGGCCTGGACGGCCGCGGGCATCGTGGTGCTGGGCGGCACGGGCGCCGGATACGTGTACTTCAAGCTCAACGGCAACATCAAGAGCGTCGACATCAACCAGGCCCTGGGCACCGACCGGCCCACGAAGGCCGACAACGGCTCCGAGAACATCCTGGTCCTCGGCTCGGACTCGCGTTCCGGCTCCAACGAGAAGCTCGGCGGCGGCGCCGACGACGGCGGCGCCCGCTCCGACACGGCGATGATCGTCCACATCTACGAGGGCCACAAGACGGCCGGTGTGGTCTCCGTCCCCCGCGACACGCTGGTCGACCGGCCCGAGTGCACCGACACCGACGGCGGCAGCCACCCGGCCGCGAACGGCGTGATGTTCAACTCCGCGTACTCCACCGGCGGCGCCGCCTGCGCGGTCAAGACCGTCGAATCCCTCACCGGCCTCCGCATGGACCACTATCTGGAGGTCGACTTCAGCGGCTTCCAGAAGCTCATCGACGAACTGGGCGGGGTCACGGTCACCACCACCCAGGACATCGACGATCCGCAGAGTCATCTCGACCTGACGGCCGGCACCCACCAGCTGACCGGTGAGCAGGCGCTCGGCCTGGTCCGCACCCGGCACGGCGTCGGCGACGGCTCCGATCTCGGCCGCATCCAGCTCCAGCAGGCGTTCGTCAAGGCGCTGGTCGAGCAGGTCAAGCAGATCGGCGTGCTCACCGACCCGACGAAGCTGTACGGTCTCGCCGACAGCGCCACCAAGGCCGTCACCACCGACTCCGACCTCGGCTCGGTCAATTCGCTCGTCAGCTTCGCGAACGGCCTCAAGGGCATCAGCGCGGCGCACATGACCATGGTCACGATGCCGGTCCAGTACGACCCCGCGAACCCCAACCGGGTCCTCCTCGACAAGACGAAGTCCCAGCTGATCTGGAACGCGCTGAAGAACGACAGCCCGATCTCGAAGTCAGCCACCCACCGAACAGCAACCGGCAATGCCAAGGACGTCATCACGACCCCCTGAACCCCCGGCCGCCGGCACATGCCCGCGGCACCCCCTTGGGCCCCCAAGGGCCGCGAGGAACGACGCGCCCGGCCACGACGACGCGGCACCCGCCCACGGCGCTAACGGGGCACCCTGTTGGGCGCAGGGGCACGGGTCAGCGCCCCGCAAGGGGCGCGAGGAACGGCGCGCCGAGCCACGACAAACCGGCACCCGCCCACGGCGCTAAAGAGGCACCCCATTAGGCGCGCCCGGCCACGACGAAGCCGCACTCGCCCGCGGCGAGCCCGCGGCACGCGATAAGGCGCGCCCGGCCACGACGAAGCCGCACTCGCCCGCGGCGAGCCCGCGGCACGCGATAAGGCGCGCCCGGCCACGACGAAGCCGCACTCGCCCACGGCGAGCCCGCGGCACGCGATAAGGCGCGCCCGGCCACGACGAAGCCGCACACGCCTGCGGCGAGCCCGCGGCACCCCCTTGGGCGCCCGGCGGAATAGAAGACCCGCACAGCCGGTTTTGGGGGATGGCCCCAGTCCTGGCAGACTGGTACGTCGGCTCCGGTTCACGCCTCCGCACCCCGCGGTTGCGACCCGGCGCCCTCCCGAAACCTAGGAGACACCTTGAAGCGCGACATCCACCCCGCGTACGTCGAAACGCAGGTCAGCTGCACCTGTGGCGCGTCGTTCACCACCCGCAGCACCATCGAGTCCGGCACCATCCGGGCCGAGGTCTGCTCCGAGTGCCACCCGTTCTACACGGGCAAGCAGAAGATCCTCGACACCGGTGGCCGTGTGGCCCGCTTCGAGGCCCGCTTCGGCAAGGCTGCCGCCGGCTCCAAGAAGTAGCGAGCCCCCATTCGCCGGTCCACGGCCGTGCCCCTCACCGGGGCACGCCCGGGACCGGCGTTTTTGGTCGCCCGCCTTCCCCTTTTCCGAGCAGTACAGGAGCCCCAAGATGTTCGAGGCCGTCGAGGAACTCGTCGGTGAGCACGCCGACCTGGAGAAGCGGCTCGCCGATCCGTCGGTGCACGCCGACCAGGCCAACGCGCGCAGGCTCAACAAGCGCTACGCCGAGCTGACTCCGATCGTCGCCGCCTACCGCTCCTGGAAGCAGACCGGCGACGACATCGACACGGCCCGTGAACTGGCCGCGGACGATCCGGAGTTCGCCGCCGAGGTCAAGGAGCTGGAGAAGCAGCGCGAGGAACTCACCGAGAAGCTGCGCTTCCTGCTGATCCCGCGCGACCCCAGCGACGACAAGGACGTCATCCTGGAGATCAAGGCGGGCGCGGGCGGCGACGAGTCGGCCCTTTTCGCCGGCGACCTGCTGCGCATGTATCTGCGCTATGCCGAGCGCGTCGGCTGGAAGACCGAGATCATCGACTCCACCGAGTCCGAGCTGGGCGGCTACAAGGACGTCCAGGTCGCGGTGAAGTCCCGCGGGCAGACCGAGCCGGGGCAGGGCGTATGGGCCCGGCTGAAGTACGAGGGCGGGGTGCACCGGGTGCAGCGGGTGCCCGCCACCGAGTCGCAGGGCCGGATCCACACCTCGGCGGCCGGTGTCCTCGTCACCCCGGAGGCCGAGGAGGTGGACGTGGAGATCAACCCCAACGACCTCCGTATCGACGTCTACCGGTCCTCCGGACCGGGCGGCCAGTCCGTCAACACCACCGACTCCGCCGTGCGCATCACGCACATCCCGACCGGAGTCGTCGCCTCCTGCCAGAACGAGAAGAGCCAGTTGCAGAACAAGGAGCAGGCTCTGCGTATCCTGCGCTCCAGGCTGCTCGCCATGGCACAGGAGGAGGCGGAGAGGGAAGCCGCGGACGCCCGGCGCAGCCAGGTCCGCACCGTCGACCGCTCCGAGAAGATCCGTACGTACAACTTCCCGGAGAACCGCCTCTCGGACCACCGCGTCGGCTTCAAGGCGTACAACCTGGACCAGGTCCTGGACGGCGAACTCGACGCGGTGATCCAGGCCTGTGTCGACGCGGACTCGGCGGCGAAGCTGGCCGCCGCCTAAGGCACCCAGGACGACTGGGCGACGTACCGAACACCGGAGGACGAGCGTGCAGCAACCTTTTGGGGGGCGACCCCCGACCTCCCGCAGCGTGCTGCTCGCGGAGGTGGCCCAGGCCACCCAGCGGCTGGCGGACGCCGGCGTGCCCTCGCCCCGCAACGACGCGGAGGAACTGGCCGCGTTCGTGCACGGCGTGAAGCGGGGCGAGCTGCACTCGGTGAAGGACTCCGACTTCGACGCCCGCTACTGGGAGGTCGTCGCCCGCCGCGAGCAGCGCGAGCCGCTCCAGCACATCACCGGGCGCGCCTATTTCCGGTATCTGGAGCTACAGGTCGGACCGGGGGTCTTCGTGCCGAGGCCGGAGACCGAGTCGGTGGTCGGCTGGGCCATAGACGCCGTGCGCGCCATGGATGTGGTCGAACCGCTCATCGTGGACCTGTGCACCGGCTCCGGCGCCATCGCGCTCGCCCTCGCCCAGGAGGTGCCGCGCTCGCGCGTGCACGCCGTCGAGCTGTCCGAGGAAGCCCTCCAGTGGACCCGTAAGAACATGGCGGGCTCCAGGGTCGACCTGCGTCAGGGCAACGCCCTGGACGCCTTCCCTGACCTCGACGGCCAGGCCGACCTCGTCATCTCCAACCCGCCGTACATCCCGCTCACCGAGTGGGAGTACGTCGCCCCCGAGGCCCGCGACTACGACCCGGAGCTGGCCCTGTTCTCCGGCGAGGACGGCCTCGACCTGATCCGTGGCCTGGAACGCACCGCGCACCGGCTGCTGCGGCCCGGCGGCGTCGTGGTCATCGAGCACGCCGACACCCAGGGCGGCCAGGTGCCGTGGATCTTCACCGAGGAACGGGGCTGGGCCGACGCGGCCGACCACCCCGACCTCAACAACCGCCCCCGGTTCGCGACCGCCCGCAGGGCCCTGCCGTGACACCGACGCGCGCGGCGGCCGGGCCGAGCGGGCCGACCGAGGGCACCCCGGAGGCGAACCGAGCGACAACAGAAGGAGACCGCTAGACATGGCACGGCGATACGACACCAATGACGCCACCGACCGTACGACGGGTCTGCGTGAGGCCGCGTCCGCCGTCCGCCGGGGCGAACTCGTGGTGCTGCCGACCGACACCGTCTACGGCATCGGCGCCGACGCGTTCTCCGCGGAGGCCGTGGCCGACCTGCTGGAGGCCAAGGGCCGGGGCCGCAGCATGCCCACGCCCGTCCTCATCGGTTCCCCGAACACCCTGCACGGCCTCGTCACGGACTTCTCGGAGATGGCCTGGGAGCTGGTCGACGCGTTCTGGCCGGGCGCCCTCACGCTGATCGCCCGGCACCAGCCGTCGCTGCAGTGGGACCTCGGCGACACCCGGGGCACGGTCGCCGTGCGCATGCCGCTGCACCCGGTCGCCATCGAGCTGCTGACCGAGGTCGGCCCGATGGCCGTGTCGTCGGCGAACCTCACCGGCCACCCGGCGCCGGAGGACTGTGACGCCGCCCAGCAGATGCTCGGGGACTCCGTCTCCGTCTACCTCGACGGCGGCCCGACCCCCGGCAACGTGCCGTCGTCCATCGTGGACGTCACGGGTGAGGTGCCGGTGCTGCTGCGCGAGGGCGCGCTCACCCCGGACGAGCTGCGAAAGGTCGTACCCGACCTTGAGGTGGCGAATTGACGGCCCCTGAAGCGGGGCGTGGCATAGGAAACGGGGACAGCAGCGCGGAGGAGACGACGACCTTCGGATTCCCGCGCGACACCTTCCGCATCCTCCACGTCAGCACCGGCAACGTGTGCCGCTCGCCCATCACCGAGCGGCTGACCCGCCATTTCGTGCTGGAGCGCCTCGGCATCCTGGGCGGCGGGCTGATCGTGGAGAGCGCGGGCACCTGGGGTCACGAGGGCGCGCCGATGGAGGCCAACGCGGAGGCCGTGCTGGCCGAGTTCGGCGCGGACGCCTCCGGCTTCACCGGCCGGGAACTCCTCGACGAGCATGTGATCACGGCCGACCTGGTGCTGACCGCCACCCGCGACCACCGGGCCCAGGTCATCTCCATGGGCCATTCGGCCGGGCTGCGGACCTTCACGCTGAAGGAGTTCACCCGGCTGGTCCGGGCGATAGACCCGACGACGCTGCCGCCGCTGGAGGACGGCCTGGTCGCGCGGGCCCGCGCGCTGGTCCGGGCGGCCGCAGCGCTGCGCGGCTGGCTGCTGGCGCCCACGGCCGAGGCCGACGAGGTCTACGACCCGTACGGCGCGCCCCTGACCTTCTTCCGGTCCATCGGCGACGAGATACACGAGGCCCTGGACCCGGTGGTCACGGCCCTCACCGGTGTCCCCGCACGGATGTAGCCGACCGCGCACCCCTTCCGCCCCGGGCCTACAGTGGACGTACGTCACCGTCGACCGCCCGGGAGCCCGTCATGTCGGTCACCCACACCCTCGTAGAGGCCGATGTGCTGCGCGGGCAGGACCCCGAGCTGGCCGAGATCCTGCTGGGCGAGCTGGCCCGGCAGTCGACCACCCTTCAGCTGAGCGCGGCCGAGAACTACGCGTCCCCGGCCGTGCTGGCGGCGCTCGGCTCGCCGCTCGCCAACAAGTACGCGGAGGGCTACCCGGGCGCCCGCTACCACGGCGGCTGCGAGCTGGCGGACGTCGCCGAGCGGCTCGCCGTGGACCGGGCCAGGGCGCTGTTCGGCGCCGCGCACGCCAACGTCCAGCCGCACTCCGGCTCCTCCGCGGTGCTCGCCGCGTACGCCGCCCTGCTGCGGCCGGGCGACACGGTCCTCGCCCTCGGGCTGTCCTACGGCGGCCATCTCACCCATGGCTCGCCCGCCAACTTCTCCGGCCGCTGGTTCGACTTCGTGGGCTACGGGGTGGACGCGGAGACCGGGCTCATCGACCGGGACCAGGTGCGGGCGCTGGCCCGCTCGCACCGGCCCAAGGCGATCGTGTGCGGGTCCATCGCCTACCCGCGGCACCTGGACTACGCGTTCTTCCGGGAGGTGGCCGACGAGGTCGGCGCGTATCTCATCGCGGACGCCGCCCATCCGATCGGGCTCGTCGCCGGGGGAGCGGCGCCCAGCCCGGTGCCGTACGCCGACATCGTGTGCGCCACCACGCACAAGGTGCTGCGCGGGCCGCGCGGCGGGATGATCCTGTGCGGGGCCGAACTGGCCGAGCGTGTCGACCGGGCCGTGTTCCCGTTCACACAGGCCGGGGCCCAGATGAACGCCGTCGCCGCGAAGGCCGTGGCCTTCGGTGAGGCGGCGCGGCCGGCGTTCGCCGCGTACGCCCGGCAGGTGGTGGCCAACGCGCGGGTGCTGGCGGCCCGGCTGGCCGCCGAGGGGCTGGCGGTGACCACCGGCGGCACGGACACCCATCTGATCACCGCCGATCCGGTGCCGCTCGGCGTCGACGGGAAGACGGCGCGGGGCCGGCTCGCCGCCGCCGGAATGGTCCTCGACTGCTGTGCGCTGCCCCACGGCGAGGCGCGCGGGCTGCGGCTGGGCACCGCCGCGCTGACCACGCAGGGCATGGGGGAGGCGGAGCTGGACCGGATCGGGGCGCTGCTTGCGGGGGTGCTGCGCGGTGAGGTCGACCCGGTCGGGGCCCGCGCGGAGGCGCGCGAGCTGGCCGGTGGATTTCCGCCGTATCCCGGCTGAATGCGGGTAGGCGCAGGGTCGTGTATGTGTCGCGCAGCCACGCGTGCAACCATCGTCGCTACCCGGAAGTCCCCATACATATGCGTCCCTCGCTAGGGTGTGGGGCTGTGATGGCCAGCGAGACCTGTGGGGAAGCCTGTGCGTGAATACCTGCTGACGCTCTGCATCACGGCCGCGGTGACGTACCTGCTGACAGGGCCGGTACGGAAGTTCGCGATCGTGGCCGGGGCGATGCCGGAGATCCGGGCGCGTGATGTGCACCGGGAGCCCACTCCGCGCCTCGGCGGGATCGCCATGTTCTTCGGCCTGTGCGCGGGCCTGCTGGCGGCCGACCATCTGACCAACCTCAACGAGGTCTTCACCAAGTCCAACGAGCCGCGGGCGCTGCTGTCCGGGGCCGCGCTGATCTGGCTGATCGGTGTCCTGGACGACAAGTTCGAGATCGACGCCCTGATCAAGCTGGGCGGGCAGATGATCGCGGCGGGCGTGATGGTCATGCAGGGCCTGACCATCCTGTGGCTGCCCATCCCCGGTGTCGGCAATGTGGCGCTGACCCCGTGGCAGGGCACGCTGCTGACGGTGGCGCTGGTCGTCATCACGATCAACGCGGTGAACTTCGTGGACGGTCTGGACGGCCTCGCGTCGGGCATGGTGTGCATCGCCGCCGCGGCGTTCTTCCTGTACGCCTACCGGATCTGGTACTCGTACGGCATCGAGGCCGCCGCCCCGGCCACGCTGTTCGCGGCGATCCTGATGGGCATGTGCCTGGGCTTCCTGCCGCACAACATGCACCCCGCGCGGATCTTCATGGGCGACTCCGGCTCGATGCTGATCGGCCTGGTGCTGGCCGCGGGTGCGATCTCCATCACGGGGCAGGTCGACCCGGACGCGCTGAACCTGTACGCCGGTTCGGAGAAGGCGGCGGTGCACCAGACGGTGCCCGTGTACATCCCGCTGCTGCTGCCGCTGACGATCATCGCGGTGCCGGCCGCCGACCTGGTGCTGGCGATCGTGCGCCGCACATGGCGCGGCCAGTCGCCGTTCGCCGCCGACCGCGGGCATCTGCACCACCGGCTCCTGGAGATCGGCCACTCGCACAGCCGGGCGGTGCTGATCATGTACTTCTGGTCGGCGCTGATCGCCTTCGGGGCGCTGGCCTACTCCGTGAACTCCGCGTCGATGTGGATCGTGCTCGGTGTGGTCTTCCTCAGCGCGATCGGCCTGGTGCTGCTCCTGCTGCCGCGGTTCACGCCCCGGGCCCCGCGCTGGGCCGAGCACTTCGTGCCGCCGCGCTACCGGCGCCGGCGGGTGCCGGCGCCCGTGGCAACCGGCCCCGGCACGGCGCCAGTTGAGGACGAACAGCGTGCTCCGGTCACCGCCGGGGTCAATGGGGCGAGCGCCATCGGCCCTCGTTCGCGCCTCCTGGACGGGCGCAACGCGGGTACGTCTCGCTGACGCCCAAGGTAAGAATCTGACGAGAGCATTGCCAAGTCGTGGGGTAGCAAAAGCCCCAATACCAGACAACTGGGCTGGGTTCTTGCACAAACGCGCGCTGTCACCCTCATGTGTGACAGCAAGCACACCTACCAGGTAAAGACCTCATCAAATAGTTTGTGATACGGTTCACGAGAACCCCGGACACAGCCGACGGGCCCCCGTGCCACAGTCCATTGGTGTGAGGTCTCGCCCACTCAGCCCGGGGCTACGCTCGTCCATGACGACACCCCTCGCCCCCTGTGAAAAGCGGAGTTGCCGCCATGCCGTCCAATGACGTCCGGACCCTGGCCCAGGCCGCCGTGCCCACGGCTGCCGTCGGCGCGCTCGCCGCCGTCGTCAGCGCGGTGGTCGCGGGCGGCAAGGGAGCCATCGGGGCGGGCGTCGCGACGCTGGTGGTGATCCTGTTCATGGGGCTCGGCCTCTACGCCCTGCAGCGCACCGCCGCATCGCTCCCGCACCTGTTCCAGGCCATGGGCCTGATGCTCTACGCGGCGCAGATCCTGCTGCTGTTCGTGTTCGTCGCGGCGTTCAAGAACACCACGCTGTTCAACCCCCGGGCCTTCGCGCTCACGCTCGTCCTCGCCACCCTCAGCTGGATCGCGGCCCAGACGCGTGCGCACATGAAGTCCAAGATCCTCTACGTCGAGCCCGGTTCGGCCGCTCCTGTGAGCGGCGACAGGTCCGAGAAGTCCGGGCACTCGTCGTGAGAGGTAGGGCCGGGATAAAGGCGCATGAGAGATGCTGCTATCGTCCGGTGCCAACTGCGGCATCGCGGGCGCGGGCATCCGAGCTGACGCCTGCTCAATCGCGAGGCGAGATGTCCCCCAGCCGCCCCCACATCCGTAACACCAGTCCAGTGCCGAACCGCGGCCGTGCGCCGCGCCGACACAACGAGGTTGCCGTACCCATGCGCCACGCAGAAGGAGCCCGCGGTGAGTGCTGACCCGACGCAGGTGCTCGCCTTCGAGACCGACTGCCACATCTTTGACGGCTGTGGCTTCCCCGCTCCGGGCCTGCACTCGTTCCTGTTCGAGCCCCTCTGGGGCAATGCGGACAGCAACCAGTACTTCAACAAGCCGATGCTGCTGGCCCTGCTCGGCTCGATCATCATCGTCGGGTTCTTCTGGGCCGCCTTCCGCAGGCCGAAGGTCGTGCCCGGCAAGCTCCAGATGGTGGCCGAGACCGGCTACGACTTCATCCGGCGCGGCGTCGTGTACGAGACGATCGGCAAGAAGGAGGGCGAGAAGTACGTCCCGCTGATCGTCTCGCTGTTCTTCTTCATCTGGATGATGAACCTCTGGTCGATCGTCCCGGTCGCCCAGTTCCCGGTGACGTCGATCATCGCCTACCCGGCAGTCCTGGCCTTGATCGTCTACGTGCTGTGGGTCTCGCTGACCTTCAAGCGGCACGGCTTCGTCGGCTTCTTCAAGAACGTCACGGGCTACGACAAGTCGCTGGGCGCGGTGCTGCCGCTCGCCATGACCATCGAGTTCTTCTCGAACCTGCTGGTGCGGCCCTTCACCCACGCGGTCCGGCTCTTCGCGAACATGTTCGCGGGCCACACCCTGCTGCTGCTCTTCACGATCGCCAGCTGGTACCTGCTGAACGGCATCGGCATCGCCTACGCGGGCGTCAGCTTCATCATGACCATCGTGATGACGGCCTTCGAGCTCTTCATCCAGGCACTGCAGGCGTACGTCTTCGTGCTGCTGACGTGCACCTACATCCAGGGCGCGCTCGCCGAGCACCACTGAGCACCCCGCACCCCGACCCCCAAGTCGTCCGGTGGCCAACCCCCACCGGTCCGTAAAGAAGAAGGAAGAACTGGCATGTCCCAGACCCTTGCCGCTGTTTCCGGCTCGCTCGGCTCCATCGGTTACGGCCTTGCTGCCATCGGCCCCGGCGTCGGCGTCGGCATCATCTTCGGTAACGGCACCCAGGCCCTGGCCCGCCAGCCCGAGGCGGCCGGCCTGATCCGCGCCAACCAGATCCTCGGCTTCGCCTTCTGTGAGGCGCTCGCCCTCATCGGCCTGGTCATGCCGTTCGTCTACGGCACCTGATCGGCCGACCGATCAGCGACAGCCCCCTAGACGAAAGGCACTGACATGAGCCCGATGCTCATTGTGGCGGCCGAGGAGATGGAAAACCCCCTCGTTCCGCCGATTCCCGAGCTTGTCATCGGCCTGCTCGCCTTCGTCATCGTCTTCGGCTTCCTCGCCTGGAAGCTCCTTCCGAACATCAACAAGGTTCTGGAGCAGCGCCGCGAGGCCATCGAGGGCGGTATCGAGAAGGCCGAGGCCGCGCAGACCGAAGCCCAGAGCGTCCTTGAGCAGTACAAGGCGCAGCTCGCCGAGGCCCGGCACGAGGCCGCGCGGCTGCGCCAGGAGGCGCAGGAGCAGGGTGCCGCGCTCATCGCCGAGATGCGCGCCGAGGGCCAGCGGCAGCGTGAGGAGATCGTCGCCGCCGGTCACACCCAGATCGAGGCCGACCGCAAGGCCGCCTCGGCCGCGCTGCGCCAGGACGTCGGCAAGCTCGCCACCGAACTGGCCGGCAAGCTCGTCGGTGAGTCCCTTGACGACCATGCCCGGCAGAGCCGCGTGATCGACCGCTTCCTCGACGAGCTCGACGAGAAGGCCGAGGCGGCGCGATGAACGGAGCGAGCCGCGAGGCACTGACAGCCGCACGTGAGCGTCTCGACGCGCTGACGGACGCCACGTCCGTGGACGCGGCGCGGCTCGCCGACGAGCTGGCGGCCGTCACCGCGCTGCTCGACCGCGAGGTGTCGCTGCGTCGGGTCCTCACCGACCCGGCGCAGCCCGGCGAGGCCAAGGCCGAGCTGGTCCAGCGCCTGGTCGGCGGCCAGATCAGCGGCCCGGCCACGGACCTGGTGTCCGGTATGGTCCGCTCCCGCTGGTCGCAGCCGCGCGACCTGGTGGACGCGCTGGAGGAGCTGGCCGATGTGGCCGACCTCACGGCCGCGCAGCGGGTGGGCCGGCTCGACAGCGTGGAGGACGAGCTGTTCCGGTTCGGCCGGATCATCTCCTCCAGCACCGAGCTGCGCGCCGCGCTCACCAACCGTGGCGCCGGCACCTCGGCCAAGACCGAGCTGCTGCACCGGCTGCTCGGGGGCCGGGCCGATGCGACCACCGAGCGTCTGGTGACGCGCCTTGTGACCGCGCCGCGTGGACGTAGCCTGGAAGCGGGAATCGAAGCCCTGTCCAAGCTCGCCGCCGAGCGACGGGACCGCACGGTCGCCGTCGTCACCTCGGCGGTACCGCTGAGCGACACACAGAAGCGGCGCCTGGGCGCCGCCCTGGCGAAGCTCTACGGCCGCACGATGCACCTCAACCTCGATGTGGATCCGGCGGTCGTCGGCGGTATCCGGGTGCAGGTCGGCGACGAGGTCATCAACGGCTCGATCGCGGACCGGCTGGAGGACGCCGCCCGCCGCATGGCGGGCTAGCAGCAACTCAAGAAGCAGTACGTACTGATGGCGGCCCTGGTTGGGCCGTGCAGAGGATTCACCTCCAGATGGGGGGAGTCCCCATCCCCCCAAGTGAAACTTCGGGCCCAACAAGGAGAGCAGGGAACCCAGATGGCGGAGCTCACGATCCGGCCGGAGGAGATCCGGGACGCGCTGGAGAACTTCGTCCAGTCGTACAAGCCGGACGCGGCCTCGCGCGAGGAGGTCGGTACGGTCACCCTTGCCGGCGACGGCATCGCGAAGGTCGAGGGCCTGCCCTCGGCCATGGCCAACGAACTGCTGAAGTTCGAGGACGGCACCCTCGGCCTCGCGCTGAACCTGGAAGAGCGCGAGATCGGTGCCATCGTCCTCGGTGAGTTCAGCGGCATCGAGGAGGGTCAGCCGGTGCAGCGCACCGGTGAGGTCCTCTCCGTCGCGGTCGGTGAGGGCTACCTCGGCCGCGTCGTCGACCCGCTCGGCAACCCGATCGACGGTCTCGGCGAGATCGAGACCGACGGCCGTCGTGCCCTCGAACTGCAGGCCCCCACGGTCATGCAGCGCAAGTCGGTGCACGAGCCGATGGAGACGGGCTACAAGGCCGTCGACGCGATGACCCCGATCGGCCGCGGCCAGCGCCAGCTGATCATCGGTGACCGCCAGACCGGCAAGACCGCCCTGGCCGTCGACACGATCATCAACCAGCGCGACAACTGGCGCTCCGGCGACCCGAACAAGCAGGTCCGCTGCATCTACGTCGCCATCGGCCAGAAGGGCTCCACCATCGCGTCGGTCCGCCGCGCGCTGGAGGAGAACGGCGCGCTGGAGTACACGACCATCGTCGCCGCCCCGGCGTCCGACCCGGCCGGCTTCAAGTACCTGGCGCCCTACACCGGCTCGGCCATCGGCCAGCACTGGATGTACCAGGGCAAGCACGTCCTGATCATCTTCGACGACCTCTCGAAGCAGGCCGACGCCTACCGTGCCGTGTCCCTGCTGCTGCGCCGCCCGCCGGGCCGTGAGGCCTACCCGGGTGACGTCTTCTACCTGCACTCCCGGCTGCTGGAGCGCTGCGCCAAGCTCTCCGACGACATGGGTGCCGGCTCGATGACCGGTCTGCCGATCGTCGAGACCAAGGCCAACGACGTGTCGGCGTTCATCCCGACCAACGTCATCTCCATCACCGACGGCCAGTGCTTCCTGGAGTCCGACCTGTTCAACGCCGGTCAGCGGCCGGCCCTGAACGTGGGCATCTCGGTCTCCCGCGTCGGTGGCTCCGCCCAGCACAAGGCGATGAAGCAGGTCTCCGGCCGGCTCCGCGTGGACCTCGCCCAGTTCCGTGAGCTGGAGGCGTTCGCCGCCTTCGGTTCCGACCTGGACGCCGCGTCCAAGTCCCAGCTGGAGCGCGGTCAGCGCATGGTCGAGCTGCTGAAGCAGGACCAGTACCAGCCGATGGCCACCGAGGACCAGGTCGTCTCCGTCTGGGCCGGCACCACCGGCCGGATGGACGAGGTGCCGGTCGCCGACATCCGCCGCTTCGAGAAGGAGCTGCTTGAGTACCTGCACCGCAAGGAGCAGGGCCTCATGACCTCCATCAGGGAGGGCGGCAAGATGTCCGACGACACGCTGGTGGCCGTGGCCGACGCGATCGCGGACTTCAAGAAGCAGTTCGAGACCTCCGACGGCAAGCTGCTCGGCGAGGACGCTCCGGCCGCTGCCGCCAAGTGACGTAAGGAAGGGACCTGACTCATGGGAGCCCAGCTCCGGGTCTACAAGCGTCGCATCCGATCCGTCACCGCGACCAAGAAGATCACCAAGGCGATGGAGATGATCGCCGCCTCGCGCGTCGTCAAGGCGCAGCGCAAGGTGGTGGCCTCCACGCCGTACGCGCAGGAACTGACCCGCGCGGTCACGGCGGTCGGCACCGGTTCGAACACCAAGCACCCGCTCACCACGGAGGCGGAGAACCCGACCCGTGCCGCGGTCCTGCTCCTGACGAGCGACCGCGGTCTGGCCGGCGCCTTCAACTCCAACGCCATCAAGGCGGCGGAGCAGCTGACCGAGCGCCTGGAGCGCGAGGGCAAGCAGGTCGACACGTACATCGTCGGCCGTCGCGGGCTGGCCCACTACAACTTCCGTGAGCGCAAGGTCACGGAGTCGTGGGCCGGTTTCACCGACGAGCCGACGTACGCGGACGCCAAGAAGGTCGCGGAGCCTCTGATCAAGGCCATCGAGCAGGACACGGCGAACGGCGGTGTGGATGAACTCCACATGGTCTTCACCGAGTTCGTGTCGATGATGACGCAGACGGCGCTGGACGCCCGACTGCTGCCGCTGCGCCTCGACGAGGTGGCGGAGCAGCGGCCCAGCGGCGAGATCCTTCCGCTGTACGACTTCGAGCCCTCGGCGGAGGACGTCCTCGACGCCCTGCTGCCGCGCTACGTGGAGAGCCGTATCTACAACGCGCTCCTCCAGTCGGCCGCTTCGAAGCACGCCGCCACGCGGCGCGCGATGAAGTCGGCCACCGACAACGCGGGCGAGCTGATCAACACGCTCTCCCGGCTTGCCAACGCGGCCCGCCAGGCCGAAATCACCCAGGAAATCAGCGAGATCGTCGGTGGCGCGAGCGCCCTGGCCGACGCGACCGCGGGGAGTGACCGATAAATGACCACCACTGTTGAGACCGCGACGGCTACGGGCCGCGTCGCCCGGGTCATCGGCCCGGTCGTCGACGTGGAGTTCCCCGTCGACGCGATGCCGGACATCTACAACGCCCTGCACGTGGACGTCGCCGACCCGGCGAACGAGGGCGAGAGGAAGACGCTGACCCTGGAGGTCGCCCAGCACCTGGGTGACGGCCTGGTCCGTACCATCTCCATGCAGCCCACCGACGGTCTGGTCCGCCAGGCCCCGGTGACGGACACCGGCTCCGCCATCTCCGTCCCCGTCGGCGACTTCACCAAGGGCAAGGTGTTCAACACCCTCGGTGAGGTGCTGAACGTCGGCGAGACCTACGACGGCGAGCGCTGGCCGATCCACCGCAAGGCGCCGAACTTCGACGAGCTTGAGTCGAAGACCGAGATGTTCGAGACGGGCGTCAAGGTCATCGACCTGCTCACCCCGTACGTCAAGGGCGGCAAGATCGGCCTGTTCGGCGGCGCCGGCGTCGGCAAGACGGTGCTCATCCAGGAGATGATCTACCGTGTCGCCAACAACCACGACGGTGTCTCCGTGTTCGCCGGGGTCGGTGAGCGCACCCGTGAGGGCAACGACCTCATCGAGGAGATGACCGACTCGGGCGTCATCGACAAGACCGCCCTGGTCTTCGGTCAGATGGACGAGCCCCCGGGCACCCGTCTGCGCGTCGCGCTGGCCGGCCTCACCATGGCCGAGTACTTCCGTGACGTCCAGAAGCAGGACGTGCTGTTCTTCATCGACAACATCTTCCGCTTCACGCAGGCCGGTTCCGAGGTCTCCACGCTGCTCGGCCGCATGCCGTCCGCGGTGGGCTACCAGCCGAACCTGGCCGACGAGATGGGTCTCCTCCAGGAGCGCATCACCTCGACCCGCGGTCACTCGATCACCTCGATGCAGGCGATCTACGTCCCCGCCGACGACCTGACCGACCCGGCCCCGGCCACCACCTTCGCCCACCTCGACGCGACGACGGTGCTCTCCCGTCCGATCTCCGAGAAGGGCATCTACCCCGCCGTGGACCCGCTGGACTCCACGTCCCGGATCCTGGACCCGCGCTACATCTCGGCGGACCACTACGGCGCCGCGATGCGCGTGAAGACGATCCTGCAGAAGTACAAGGATCTCCAGGACATCATCGCGATCCTCGGCATCGACGAGCTGGGCGAGGAGGACAAGCTCGTCGTCCACCGGGCCCGTCGTGTGGAGCGCTTCCTGTCCCAGAACACCCACGTCGCCAAGCAGTTCACCGGCGTGGACGGCTCGGACGTGCCGCTCGACGAGTCGATCGCCGCGTTCAACGCGATCTGCGACGGTGAGTACGACCACTTCCCCGAGCAGGCGTTCTTCATGTGCGGTGGTATTGAGGACCTCAAGGCCAACGCCAAGGAGCTGGGCGTCTCCTGAGCCCCCGTGCTCGTCCGAGAGGGGCGCGGACCCATCCCTTGCGGGGCGGGTCCAGCCCCTCTCTCCGCGCCCATGAGAGCCCATTAGAATTGACCCCACACCCGGCACCTCCGCCGGGTGGTGACCCGAGGAGCCACCCTTGGCTGCTGAGCTGCACGTCGAGCTGGTCGCCGCCGACCGTAAGGTCTGGTCCGGTGAGGCAACCCTGGTCGTCGCGCGCACCACGTCCGGCGACATCGGCGTCATGCCCGGTCACCAGCCGCTGCTCGGTGTGCTGGAGTCGGGCCCGGTGACCATCCGTACGAGTGATGGTGGAACGGTCGTCGCCGCGGTGCACGGCGGTTTCATCTCGTTCGCGGACGACAAGCTGTCGCTGCTGGCCGAGATCGCCGAACTGTCGGACGAGATCGACGTCCAGCGCGTGGAGCGGGAATTGGAGCGCGCGAAGGCGGAAGGCGATGCCGTCGCCGAGCGACGTGCGGACGTCCGCCTGCGTGCGGCGACGACGCGCTGACCGAGGACGCCTCCCAGTCCTCTAGGCTCTGGGGGAGCGTCGTGCGATGACGTCACTCAGCCGCGGCCGGTACCGGAGCAATCCGGTACCGGCCGCGGCTGAGGCAGATGTGGGTGATTTTTCCGTTCCGTTACCTAGGAGACGAGGAGGTCGGTGCCGATGGTCCTCGCTCTGACTGTGTGCGGAGTCGTGGTAGCGCTCGTGGTGGTGGGGCTGTTCCTGTTCGGACTGCGCCGCCGGCTCATCCAGCGCTCCGGGGGGACGTTCGACTGTTCGCTGCGCTGGGACGTGCCGGAGAAACCCGACACCAGCGGCAAGGGATGGAGCTACGGCGTCGCCCGCTACAACGGCGACCGCATCGAGTGGTACCGCGTCTTCTCCTACGCCTACCGTCCGCGTCGCGTCCTGGAGCGTTCCGCGATCGAGGTGGCCGGCCGCCGGGTCCCGGAGGGCGAGGAGGAACTGGCCCTGCTCTCCGACGCGGTGATCCTGGCCTGTGCCCATCGCGGCACCCGCCTCGAACTCGCCATGAGCGAAGACGCGCTGACCGGTTTCCTCGCGTGGCTTGAAGCAGCCCCGCCCGGCCAACGGGTGAATGTGGCCTAGCCGCATTCACCCGTTGGGTGGGGCCCCGGACGAGGTCCCAGGAAGCGTCAATACCGCTCACTGCCCGTTGTTCCGGCGAACCTTCTTGCGAGCAGCCTTACGACAGGCCGGTGTTGACGGCGCTCACCAGCTCACCGTTGCTTGTGTCACCGCTGAACTCCCAGACGAACGCGCCGCCCAGACCCTGGGACTTGGCCCACGCCATCTTCGTGGCGATGGTCGCCGGGGTGTCGTACGACCACCAGTTGCTGCCGCACTTTGCGTACGCCGTGCCCGCGACGGTGCCGGTGGCCGGGCAGGACGTCTTGAGCACCTTGTAGTCCTCGATGCCCGGTTCGTAGGTGCCCGCCGCCGGTCCGGTGGCCGTGCCGCCGGGGGCGTCCTGGGTGACCCCGGTCCAGCCGCGTCCGTAGAAGCCGATGCCGATGAGCAGCTTCTTCGCCGGCACGCCCTGCGCCTTGTACTTGGCCATCGCGTCGGCGGTGGTGAAGCCGGCGGTCGGGATGCCGCTGTAGGAGGTGAGCGGGGAGTGCGGGGCCGTCGGGCCCTGCGCCGCCCAGGCGCCGAAGAAGTCGTACGTCATCACGTTGTACCAGTCGACGTACTGCGCAGCACCCGCGTAGTCGGTGGCATCGATCTTGCCGCCGGAGGAGCCGTCGGCCGTGGTGGCCGCGGTGACCAGGTACTTGGCGCCGAACTTGGCCCGCACCGCCGACATCAGGTTCTTGAAGGCGTCCCGCCCGCTGCTGTCGCAGCTCAGGCCGCAGGCGTTCGGGTACTCCCAGTCGATGTCGATGCCGTCGAAGACGTCGGCCCAGCGCGGGTCCTCGACCAGGTCGTAGCAGGACTGCGCGAAGGCCGCCGGGTTCTTGGCCGCCTCGGTGAAGCCGCCGGACCAGGTCCAGCCGCCGAAGGACCACAGCACCTTGAGGTTCGGGTACTTGGCCTTCAGCTGCCGCAGCTGGTTGAAGTTGCCGCGCAGCGGCTGGTCCCAGGTGTCGGCGACGCCGCTGACCGACTGGTCGGCGGTGAAGGACTTCTCGTAGTCGGCGAAGGAGTCGCCGATCGCGCACTTGCCGCCGGTGACGTTGCCGAAGGCGTAGTTGATGTGCGTGATCTTGGCCGCGGAGCCGGACGTCACCAGGTTCTTGACCTGGTAGTTGCGGCCGTAGATGCCCCACTCGGTGAAGTAGCCGAGCTTGACCTTGTCGCCGGTGGGCGGCTCGGTGGTGCCCCCGGTGGTGCGCACGGCGACCGCGCCGCCGGCCGGGCCGGTCTGGTCGGCGGTGTCGCGGGCCCGGACGCTGTACGAGTAGTCGGTGCCCGCGGTCAGGCCGGTGTCCGTGTACGAGGTGGTCGTCACGGTGGCGACCTTGGCGCCGTCGCGCAGCACGTCGTAGTTCTTGACGCCCTTGTCGTCGGTGGCCGCCGACCAGGACAGCTTCACCGAGGTGTCGGTGATGCCCGAGGCCGTCGGGGTGCCCGGCGCGGACGGCGGGTTGTCGCCCGGTACCGTGGTGCCGTCACAACTGCCGCCGTTCAGCTTGCAGTTGGCGGGGGAGCCGGAGCCCGCGCCGTTGAAGCCGAAGGAGACCGAGGCGCCCGGGGCGAGGGTGCCGTTGTAGGACTTGTTCTTGGCGGTCCAGTGGGTGCCGGAGGATGTGACGTCCGCGTCCCAGGAGGAGGTGACGGACGTACCGGAGGGGAAGTCCCAGTCGATGGTCCAGGAGCTGATGGTCGTGGTGCCGGTGTTCTTGACGGTCCACTTGCCCTCGAAACCGGTTCCCCAGTCCTGGGTCTTGGTGTAGGTGGCCGTGGCGGTCTCGGCCGCCTGGGCGGGACCGGCGAGGCCGACCAGTCCGGCGAGGGGGAGCAACAGGGTCGCGAACCCTGCCGCGGCTCTGTGTCTGAAGCGCATCGCGCGCCTCCTCTTCTGTTGTCGGCCACCAGGGCGCCAGAACCGGTGACCGGGGTGTCGGGGCATGACTTGAGCCTTCACGCCCACAGTGCCGCGAGAATAGAAAGGTCTGGACCACGGGTCAATAGGTCTGGACCACTACGCCTGTGGTCGGTCAGATCCCCAACTCCTGTGCCAGCACCGCGGCTTGCACCCTGCTGCGCAGCTCCAGCTTGGCCAGCAGACGGCTCACATGGGTCTTCACGGTCGCCTCGGCCATGGCGAGCCGCTCCCCGATCGCCGCGTTGGACAGCCCCTCACCCAGACACGACAGCACCTCACGTTCCCGTCGCGTCAGCGCCTCAAGCGCCGCCGGATCGGCCGTCGTCCGGCGCACCGGCCGGGCGGCGAACTCGGCGATCAGCCGCCGGGTGACCGCCGGAGCGACGATCCCCTCCCCGCGCGCCACCGTGCGCACCGCCGACAGCAGGTCCCTCGCGTCGGTGTTCTTCAGCAGGAACCCGGCGGCCCCGGCCCGCAGCGCCCCGAACACATACGCGTCGAGGTCGAACGTGGTCAGCACCAGCACATCGGCGAGCCGCTCCCCGACGACCTCGCGGGTCGCCGCCACCCCGTCCTTGCGGGGCATCTGAATGTCCATCAGCACCAGGTCCGGCCGCAGCTCCCGGGCCAGCTCCACCGCCCGCTCGCCGTCCGCCGCCTCGCCCACCACTTCGATGTCGGGCGCGCTGCGCAGGATGAGCACCAGCCCGGCGCGGACGGCGGACTGGTCCTCGGCGACCAGAACACGGATCATTCGGGGTCTCCTTCGGTCACGGGAAGGGTGGCGCGCACGGTCCACACGGTGCCCTCGGGGCCGGCCTCGAAGCCGCCGCCCAGCAGCACGGCCCGTTCCCGCATCCCGATGAGTCCGGCCCCGGAGCCGGGCGCCCGAGGGCCCTGCGGACGGCCGTACGGGCTGCTCACCCGCACGTCCAGGACGCCGTCACGCTGGACGAGGCGGACGGTGACCCGCCCCGGACCCGCGTGTTTGAGCGCGTTGGTCAGGGACTCCTGCACGATCCGGTAGGCGGCCAGCTCCACGGGGGCCGGGACCCGGTCGTGCCCGGTGTCGAGCGTGACGTCGAGGCCGTTGGCGCGGGCGCCGTCGACCAGGGTACCCAGGCCGTCCAGCGTGGGGGTGGCGAACGGCTCGTCGTCGGCGTGGTCCCGCAGGATCCGGATCAGCCGGCGCATCTCGGCCAGCCCCTCGACGCTGTTCTCCCGGATCACCCCCAGCGCCGCCTTGGAGGTTCCGGGGTCGTCGATCGACAGTGCGGCGGTGGAGTGGATGGCGATGGCGGACAGATGGTTGGCCACCAGGTCGTGCAACTCGCGTGCCATCCGCGCCCGTTCCGCGGTGACGGCCTGGGTGCGGTCCATCTCGGCGAGCAGCGCGGTCTGTTCCGCGCGCAGCCGCGCCGCCTCGGCCGCGTCCCGGTGGTTGCGCACCACCCAGCCGGTCGCGGCCGGCGCGAAGGCGACGACGCCCACGCCGACCCCGATGAGCATCCCCTGCGGATCGCGCCAGAGCGCCGCCGGCACCACCCCGCCGAGCACGGTGAGCAGCCCGGTGATCCACGGGATGCGGCGGGCGGCGGCGGGCGTGCCGTACAGGACCGCCGCGTACACCAGGTCCGTGTAGAGCACGATCGTGGCGATGCTGCCCCGGGTCAGCAGGTCCGCGACCACCGCGACCGTGCCGATCAGCAGGCCCAGGCCGGGCCGGATGCGGCGCAGCGGCTCGCAGGCCGCCGTCACGGCCAGCGGCACCAGGGGCGCCCAGTACCCGGGCCACAGGACCAGGTCGTCCGACATGACTCTGGGGAAGATGCCGACCGCCCACAGCAGCAGCCCGCCCAACCACCCGCCCACCGCGATGCGCAGGTCGTCGCGGTGCGGGAGGGGCAGGGTCGGGGCCATGGCCCCATCCAACACGGCCCGCGGGCGGCCCGCTTCTTCCCGGGGGAGTGTCCGGCACTGCATCTTTCGATGTACTGAGAGTTCGTCGCCGATGACGACGAAACGGGCGGCCCGGGCCGGAAGACTGGAGGGGTGAGCGAGGGGAGCGAACCGTGATCGTCGGGTTGATCATCGCCTGTGAGGTGGCGTTCTGGGTGCTGCTGGCGGCCGGGCTGGCCTTCCGGTATCTGCTGCGGATGCCGCGCACCGGCCTGGCGCTGCTGCTGTGCGAGCCGCTGCTGGAGATCGTGCTGTTCACCGTCACGGCGATCGACCTCAAGAACGGGGCGGAGCCGGACTGGCGGCACGGTCTCGCGGCCGTCTACATCGGCTTCACGGTGGGCCTCGGGCACGCCACGATCAAGTGGGTCGACGCCCGGGTCGCCCATCGCTTCGCGGGCGGGCCGCCGCCGGTGAAGCCGCCCAAGTACGGCATGGCCCGCGCCGTCCACGAGTGGCGGACCGCGGGCCGCTGGATCCTCGCCTCAGCGGTCGCCATCGCGCTGTTGCAGGCCGCGGTCTGGTACGTCGGCTCCGACGGCGGGACCGGATCGCTGCGGGCCTGGCAGCTGAGGATGGTGTGGCTGATCGGGATCAACGTGGTGATCGCCGCCAGCTACACCCTGTTCCCCAAGCGCGCACCCGCCGGGCAGCGGGATTCCGCCAAGCTGCCCTGAGCGCGCCCGCGCCCCTCGGGGCGAAACGGCTAGCGCTCCCCGCCCGGTACCCACAGCACGTCGCCGGTCTCCTGGTTCGCCGTGCGGGCCAGGATGAACAGCAGGTCGGACAACCGGTTGAGATAGGTCGCGGTGAGCGGGTTCATGGTGTCGCCGTGCGCCTCAAGGGCCGTCCAGGTCGAGCGCTCCGCGCGGCGGACGACCGTGCAGGCATGGTGGAGCAGGGCGGCGCCGCGGGTGCCACCCGGCAGGATGAAGGAGCGCAGTTTCGTCAGCCGCTCGTTGAAGCGGTCGCAGTCGGCCTCCAGCCGGTCGATGTAGAACTGCTCGATCCGCAGCGGCGGGAACTCGGGGTTCTCCACCACCGGGGTCGACAGGTCCGCGCCCACGTCGAACAGGTCGTTCTGCACCCGGGTCAGGACCTCGACGACCTCCGCGTCGAGATCGCCCAGCGCGATCGCCGTGCCCAGCACCGCGTTCGCCTCGTTGGCGTCGGCGTACGCGGCGATCCGCAGGTCGGTCTTGGCGACCCGGCTCATGTCACCGAGGTTCGTGGTGCCCTGGTCGCCGGTCCTGGTGTAGATGCGCGTCAGATTGACCATGTGGCCAATCTAGACGCTGCCTCCACGCATGCCGAGGGCGTGCCCGGCGCAGGACGGACGGCCCCGGCCCGCCCGCATCGGTCCGGCACGGACGTGCGTGGCGCGGGGAGCCGGAATCCATGCGTTCCGGACTGTGAGGAGGATCGCCGATCAGCGGCCGTACAGCCCCGTACGGGCACTGCTAGGGTCCGCCGGAGAGGCAATCTGAACAGTGCGTAAGGGGAGTCGGAGTGGCACGGAAGCTCGCCGTCATCGGGGCCGGTCTCATGGGGTCCGGCATCGCCCAGGTCTCCGCGCAGGCGGGTTGGGACGTGGTTCTGCGTGACGTCACCCACGAGGCGGTGGAGCGTGGCACCGACGCGATCAGGGCCTCGTACGACAAGTTCGTGGGCAAGGGGAAGATGGCGGCGCAGGACGCCGACGCCGCACTCGCCCGCATCACCGCCACCACCGACCTGGACGCCGCGGCGGACGCCGACGTCGTCGTCGAGGCCGTCTTCGAGAAGCTGGACGTCAAGCACGAGATCTTCCGCGCGCTCGACAAACTGGTGCGCCCGGACACCGTGCTCGCCTCCAACACCTCCGCCATCCCCATCACCAAGATCGCGGCGGTGACCGAGCGCCCGGAGCGGGTCGTCGGCGTGCACTTCTTCTCGCCGGTGCCGATGATGCAACTGGTCGAACTCGTCCGCGGCTACAAGACCAGCGACGAAACCCTCGCCACCGCACGGGAGTTCGCCGAGTCCGTGGGCAAGACCTGCATCGTCGTCAACCGGGACGTGGCCGGCTTTGTCACCACCCGGCTGATCTCGGCGCTCGTCGTCGAGGCGACCAAGCTGTACGAGTCGGGCGTCGCCACCGCCGAAGACATCGACCTGGCCTGCAAGCTGGGGTTCGGCCACGCCATGGGCCCGCTCGCCACGGCGGACCTCACCGGCGTCGACATCCTGCTGCACGCCACCAGCAACATCTACACCGAGTCCCAGGACGAGAAGTTCGCGCCGCCGGAGCTGATGCGCCGGATGGTTGACGCCGGTGACATCGGACGCAAGAGCGGGCAGGGCTTCTACACCTACTGACCTCCGGCCGACCTCTGGCCGACCTTCCGGCTGACCTCCGATCGAGCAGCCTCGCCGAGACCGCACCGACCCCTGAGATATCACCCTCAAGGGTGAATTCGGTATCGGTTCGCTGACAGACGGCAACCTGGTCGCCGCTGAAGCAGTCAGACGGTGCACAGCACCGTCCGACTACGCCGCCGCACTCACGGGGAGCGCATTATGCACATCAGGGGCGACCACGCCGAGCTGGTCGTCGGGGGCCGCCTCGACGTCCGCAGCGCGGCGGACGCCCGTACGGTCCTGCACTCGGCCGTCGACGACGGAGTCGGCGACCTGGTCCTCGACCTGTCCGAACTCGACTCCTGGGACGCCACCGGGCTCGGGGTGATCATGGGAGCGCACCGGCGGGCCGGCCGCTGCGGTCGCCGCCTGGTGCTGCGCGACGTACCGCCCCAGATGCAGCGCCTGCTCGTCGCCACCCGGCTGCACCGGATCCTGGCCATCGAGGGGGGCATCGGAGTCGAGTCCCTGCCCCGGGTGTGACGCCGCGATCGGGTGTGACGCCGCGATCGGGCGCGACGCCGCGATCGGGCGCGAACCGGGCGAGGGGGAAGACCCGGGCAAGGGGAAAGACCCGGGCGCAGCCCCTGGAACCGCACGTCGTGCGCAATCCTCACTGGACCGTGACGTCTCGGGCCGACCGGTACCCCGGCCTGTCGTAGATACTGTGCCAAGGATTAAGGTTCGGTCGCCCGCTGCCATGCGACCCTCAAGCGGGCCCGGACCAGAGGCGACAGCGCGGTGTGCAGCAGGCCGGGAGGGGCCGGACAGGGGCACACGACGCTTTTGGGGGGCTTGAACCCATGGACCCGACCAACCCGGAACCCGAGGACCACGGCCACGAAGGCACCGGCCACATGCCGCGCCCGCGTCCGCCCCGGGAATCCCTCACACCGGACTTCGGCCAGAGCACACCCGCGCTCGCCCGCACGGTGCGGCTCGTCTCCGGTGACTTCCTGCTCACGGTCAATCCCGTCGACGGCAGTGAGATAGAGCCCTGCCCGCCGCGGGAGCGGCCCGGCCGGCCGGTGAAGTCCACCGCGGCCGAGCGCGCCGAGTCCGAGCGGGCCGCACGGCCGCCCGTGCCGCCGGGACCCGCGGGACCCGTGCTGCCGCTGCTGGAACGCCAGGACGAGCGCGAGCGCCTGCTGCGGCTGCTGGCCCGCGGTCGCTCCGTACGCCTCACCGGGCCCTCCGGGTCCGGCCGCACCTCTGTGCTCGACCTCGTCGCCGAGGACTGCGCGGACCTCGCCCCCGACGGCGTGGTCCGGCTGAGCGGCTTCCACCGCACGGCGGGCGAGCTGCTGTACGACCTCTTCCACGCCGTGTACGACGCGCCCGGATACCGGCCCGAGCGGGACGAACTGCTCGGCCTGGTCGCCGAGATCGGCGCCGTCGTCGTCCTCGACGACATCGAGTTCGGCGGTGCCGCCCTCGACGAACTGATCGGATCCACCCCCGAGTGCGCGTTCCTGATCAGCGCCACCCCCGAGGTGCCGGCACCGTCCGCCGACTCCACCGTCGAAGAGGTCTTCCTCGGCGGCCTGGACCGGGTCGGCGGCGTGGAACTGCTGGAGCGCGCCGTAGGCCGGGCCCTCACCGAGGAGGAGGCCAACTGGGCGGGCGAC
Organism: Streptomyces sp. NPDC004629; assembly: GCF_042873595.1. Classification (NCBI taxonomy): domain Bacteria; kingdom Bacillati; phylum Actinomycetota; class Actinomycetes; order Kitasatosporales; family Streptomycetaceae; genus Streptomyces; species Streptomyces sp. NPDC004629. The sequence continues at coordinate 65,375 of NZ_JBIALO010000027.1, forward strand.
CTCTGGTTCGAGTCCGAAGGGCTGCCCCTGCGCTTCGTCCAGGCCGGCGCCCTGCTGCGACAGCGCGACCGGCTGCGGGCCAGCGCGGGCGCCGTGGACGAGTTCGGGGTCTTCGAGGACGTACGGCCCGCCTCCCCGCTGTCGGCGTCCTCCGAACGGGGCGGCGGCCCCGTGCCCTTCGACGCGGACGCCGAGGACGGCGAGGAGGCGCCCCTGCCGTCGCTCGGCGAGGCGGCGGCGCCCGCGCCGCTGCTCGCCTCCCGGCTGAGCGCCTCGGCACGCGCCACCCTGCGGCTCGCCGTCGCCCTCGGCGGCGAGGTGCCGCACCAGGCGCATCTGCCCGCCCTGGCCGGCGACACCCACGCGGACGCCGCGCTCGGTGAACTCGCGGGCTGCGGACTGGTCTCCCCGGTCGGCTCCCGCTACCGCCTCGCGGCGGGCGTGCAGACCCAGTTGGAGGCCGCCGGCTACGCCGACGACCTGGTCGCCGAGGCCCTGACCGCCGCCCGGCACTACGCGTGGTGGGCCGGTCACCCCTCCGTCACGCCCGAGCGGGTGTGCGCCGAGGCCGACGCCGTGCTCGCCGCGCTGGCCGTTCTCGTGCCGCGGACCCCGCCGGCCGTCGAGGACGAGGAGAGCCCCGCCGTCGGGCTCGCCCGCACGGCCGCGCCCGCCTTCGCCTCGGGGCTGCACTGGGGCGCCTGGGAACGGGCGCTGCGGTCCGGCGCCGAGGCCGCGAGGCTCGCCGGGGACGTGGCCGAACAGGCGTACTTCCACCACGAGTTGGGCGTTCTCGCGCTGTGCGGCGGTCAACTGGACCGGGCCCGCGCCGAACTGGAGGCGTCCATCGGTCTGCACGGCGCCCTCGCCGACAAGCGGGGCGCCGTGGCCGGCCGCCGCGCCCTCGCCCTGGTCGCCGACCGCGCGGGCGATGCGCCCGGGGCCGGTGCGCCCGCGGGCGGTGCCGGCTCGGGCGAGGAGGCACCTGCCGGCCGCCGCGACCAGTCCGCCGCGCCGCCCGGCGGTGTCCCCGCCGGCTTCTCCGCCGCGGTCCCGCCGGTCGGCGACACGGTCGTCACCCACCGGATCGCCACTCCGGGCCCGGCGCCCGCGCCGGGGCCCCGGGGCGGGCTGCGCCGGCTGGCCCGGCGCAACCTGGTGGCCGCCGGTTCCGGCGCGCTGCTCGCGGCCGTGCTCGGCACGGTGGTGACGCTCGGCATGACGTCCCACGACAGCGCCGACGACCCGTCCGGCAAGGCCGACGTCAACCCGTCGGCCGGTCAGGGCGCCGACGACGGCGCTCCGGGTGCGGACACACTCAAGGACGACAGCGGCGACACCGGCACGGCGACCAGCAGACCGACCGACCCGGGTCCCGACGGCACGCTCGGCACCTCCGACGACCCGACGCCGCCCCCGCCCGCGGCCACGACCGGGCCGTCGGACGACCCGACCGGGACGCGGCCGGGCGATGACGGCACGTCGGGTCCGTCGTCCAAGCCGCCGACCGGTGAGCCGTCGACGTCGAAACCGCCGACGTCCAGGCCGCCGACGTCCAAACCGCCCACGACACCGTCGACCTCGCAGCCGCCGCCCTCCGAGTCGCCGACCTCACAGCCGCCGGAGTCCTCGCCGTCCACGTCCGACTCGGCCAGCGGTCCCGCCTCCAGCGCGCCGGCGGAGGCGAGCAGTTCGGCGAGCGCGCCGGACGGCACGGGCTCGCCGAGCGGCCCGGACTCCGTCATCTGACACGCGGCGGGCCGGATCCGCCGCCCCGGATCCGGCCCGCCGCGCGCTCTCGCGTGCCCGTCAGAACAGCCGCAACTTGTCGTCCTCGATGCCCCGCAGGGCGTCGTAGTCCAGCACCTGGCAGCCGATGCCGCGGTCGGTGGCGAGGACCCGGGCCTGGGGCTTGATCTCCTGGGCGGCGAAGATGCCGCGGACCGGGGCGAGATGCGGATCGCGGTTCAACAGCTCCAGATAGCGCGTGAGTTGCTCCACGCCGTCGATCTCGCCGCGCCGCTTGATCTCGACGGCGACGGTCTGTCCCGCCGCGTCCCGGCACAGGATGTCGACCGGACCGATGGCGGTCATGTATTCGCGGCGGATCAGCGTGTAGCCGTCGCCGAGCGTCTCGATGCGGTCGGCGAGCAGTTCCTGGAGGTGTGCTTCCACGCCGTCCTTGATCAGGCCGGGGTCCACGCCGAGTTCGTGCGAGGAGTCGTGCAGCACCTCCTCCATCGTGATGATGAGCTTCTCGCCCGCCTTGTTGATGACGGTCCAGACACTCGCGGAGCCGTCGCAGTCCCCCGTCTCCTCCTTGAGCGTGCAGGGCGGGGACATCCAGTTGAGGGGCTTGTAGGCCCGGTCGTCCGCGTGGATGGAGACGCTGCCGTCCGCCTTGACCAGGATCAGACGGGGAGCGGAGGGAAGGTGGGCGGTGAGCCGTCCGGCGTAGTCGACGGAGCACCGGGCAATGACGAGACGCATGGTCGGCAACGCTACTCGACGCGCCCCGATGCCCGCGATTCGCCCGCCGGCACCGCCTCGCCCCCGCCGGCCGCCTTTGGGGCGGGTCGTCCCGCTTGCCATGTAAAGAGTTGTTCATCCCTGGCCGATTGTGCGCCCAATCCGATCGGCCCATGTACGCATTCTGCTGGTGCCGTCACCGACCGTTGCCTACCGTAGTAAACGGGAGGTCGCGGCATGTGTACTCAGCGTGTCCGTCATCGCGAACTCCCTGACCTGTCCGGCAACCCCTGCACAGCGGGGGTGCGAGAGGAGAACTCATGTCGCTCGACGTCTCACCGGCCCTACTCGAACAGGCCGAGCGAGGCGAGGTCGACGAAGCCGATTTCGTCGACTGCGTCCGGACCTCCCTGCCCTACGCGTGGGAGATGATCAGCTCCCTGGTGGCCCAGCTGAAGGTGGACGGCGGAGAGTTCGCCGACAACCAGACGCCCCCGCCGGACGAGCAGGCACGCGGTCAGCTGCTGCGTGCGCTCGCGAGTGACGCGATACGCGGCGCGCTGCAGCGGCACTTCGGTGTGCGGCTGGCCTTCCAGAACTGCCATCGGGTGGCGGTGTTCCCGCTGGACGGCGCGGTCGACGAGACGTTGGCCCGTTTCACCTCGGTGCGCAGCCAGTTGCTCAACCAGTCGCCCGAACTCCGGGACTGCTGACGGTGTGAGCCGCTTGCTTGCCGCCCCGCCCGCGGGAGGTGCCATCAGTTCTGGGGCGGCAAGCTCCCCGCTCGGCACGGAGTCCGCACCGCGTCAGCGGAGTTGCGGCAGTACCTCGGTGCCCAGCCGCCGTACGTTCTCCTCCGTCGTCGCGAGGTCGCCCGAGCCCTCGACGAGCAGGGCGAAGCGGGAGATGCCCGTCCGCTCCGACGTCGCCGCGAGCCGGTCCGCGCACAGCCGCGGGGTGCCCACCGGATGCAGCCCGCAGAGGAGTTCGGTGTAGGCGAGGGGATCGCGCATCGCGCGCACCCGGCCGTCCACCGTCACATGCGCTTCCAGTCCCTGTTTCAGCCACCCGGGCATCGCCTTCAGCAGCGTCTCCACTGCCTCGCTGCCCCGGTCGGCGATCTGGCAGACGCCCGCCGACACATGGGCGGCACCGGCGATCTCGTCGGCGGACCGTCCCGCCGCGCGCGCGTGCCGCCGCCACAGGGCGACCATCTCGGCCTTCTCCTCGTCCCCGGCGTGCATTCCCAGCAGCATCGACAGCCCGTGTTCGGCCGCCAGCCGGACGCTCGCCGGGGAGGTGCAGGCCACCACGACCTCGGGGCCCGGAGCGTCCGTCAGCGCCTCCGCGGGGCGCGGCACGACCGGGACCTCACGGAAGGCGAACCGCTCGCCCGAGGCCGCGACCGCCGGTTCGCGCAGCCAGCGCACCAGCAGATCGAGTGACTCCGGGAAGCCGTGCTCGTACGCGGCGAGACCCGAGCCGAACACCTCCAGGTCCACCCAGGGGCCGCCGCGTCCGACACCCAGTGTGAAGCGCCCGCCGCTCGTCACATGCAGCAGCGCGGCCTGTTCGCCGAGGGCGACCGGATGGACCGTGGGCAGCACGCTGACCGCCGTGCCGACCCGGATGCGGCTGGTGCGGCCCAGCAGCAGCGCCGCCAGGGTGATCGCGGACGGACAGGTGCCGTACGGCACGAAGTGGTGCTCGGCCAGCCAGACCGCGTCGAGCCCCGATTCCTCGGCGACCTGCGTCGAGCGAACGGCCCGGTGCAGCGCCTCCCCCTGGCCCTGCCCCGGGAACTGGGCGGCCAGCACAAAACTTCCAACTTGCATTGCGTTTCCTGCTTTCCTGGCTCCCCCGCCCGGCATAACCCCCTGACACGTGCCGAGGACACGGTCTCGCGACGGGATTTGCCGATTGTCTGCAGAATGCAGGGCTGCGGTGGGCGACTTGTGTGCTTTGGCAACCCTTCGCGTACCCCCGTGCGGGCCGCGTAGGCTGGACACAGCCCCTGCATCCTGTATAGCCCCGTGAGGTGTCCCGTGTCCCCGCGTCGCAACCGGCCCAAGGACCCCAAGGGCGCGACCTCGTCCGGCCGGAGCGCCGAGGACGACCGCGCCGGCCGCTACGGCGGCTGGCAGTCCACGGAGCAATGGCAGGGCGAGAACTGGAGCGTGCGCCATGTCGCCGGGGCCAGCGTGGAGGGCAAGACCTACCGCTGCCCCGGCTGCGACCAGGTCATCCCCTCCGGCCTCCCGCACGTGGTGGCCTGGCCGGAGCACTCGGGCGTCGACGACCGCCGCCACTGGCACAAGGCCTGCTGGAACGCGAAGGACCGCCGCACCACACGGGCGCAGCGGTCCCGTAACGCACCGCGGTTCTAGGCCCCCTCGCCCCACGCGCGTGCGGGCCGGGCGGCGGCGAGCGGGGTCAGACGTCGCGCTTCTCCAGGAGAAGGCAGGCCGCGCCGAACGCGACCGCCGTCACACCCAGGGCGATCCACAGCGGGTCCCAGCCCGACGGGCCCGAAGTGCTCAGCGAGTTGGCGTAGAAGACGCTCAGCTGGTTCGGGATCGAGTACTCGAACAGCGCCTCGCGCAGCTTCTCCAGCGACGACGAGAACATGAACAGGGCGATCACCAGCGGCGCGAGCAGGGCACCGATCATGATGGTGATCGCGCCCGCCGAGTGCCGGATCATCGAGCCGACGAGCAGCGAGAGCAGTCCGAGCAGCGCGATGTACAGGCTGACGCCCACCGTGCCCTTCAGCCACTCCCCGCCGGACGGGGTCCGGGCACCGGGGAGTCCGTCCAGCATGGACGTCTGCGCCAGGGCGACGACGGAGGTGGCCACCAGCGTGACGACGAAGGCGACGACGAAGAACACGAGCGCCTTCGCCGCCAGCACCCGCACCCGCGAGGGGCAGGCCGTCGTCGTCGTACGGATCATGCCGGTGCCGTACTCCGACGCGGTGGTCAGCACGCCCAGCGTGATGATGCACATGCTGCCGAGCAGCAGTCCGAAGAAGCCGAGCGCCAGCGGGTTCTCGTCGGACATTTCCGAGGACGTGCCGCTGACCAGCGCCCCGGCCAGCAGACCGATGCCGATCACGAGGAGGACGAACACACCGAGCGTCCACATCGTCGAACGCACCGACTTGATCTTCGTCCACTCGGAGGTGACCGCATGCCCGAGGTGGGTGCGCACCACCGGGATCGGCGAGGTGTAGCCGGGGAACGGGCCGCCCGGGGCCGGCCGCCAGTCGGTCGCGTCCATGGCCGCCTGCGGCGCCTGGGGCATCGGGGGCTGGTGGGTGCTCATCGGGCGTCCTCGGGCTTGGTCGGGTCGGCGGAGACGGGAGCGGCGGCGGGCGCCGCGGACTGCACCGGCTCGGCGGCCGGCGCCGCGGGCTGGGCGGGCGCTCCGGCCGCCGGGGCGGGCGCGGCGGCCGGCTGGGCCGGTGTGCCCGTGGCGGGCGGCGCCTGGGGCGGCTGCGGGGCCGGCTGGGCGTACGGGTTGGGCTGCCCCGTGCCGGGCGCCGCCGCGGGCGCGGCGCCGTACGGGTTCGGCGCGCCCGCCGGGGCGCCGTACGCACCCGCGGGCGCCTGCTGCCCGCCGTAGGGCCCCGCGGGCGCCCCGCCCGGCGCCTGCTGCCCCGGCGGCATCGCGAACGGCTGACTGCCCTGCTGGGGCGGCGGCGGGGCGTACCAGCCCGGCTGGCCCTGGCCCGGCACCGGCATCGGCGGCTGCGCGCCCGGCGGCAGCGGCTGCTGGAGCCCGGCCTTCTGGTCGATGGTGGAGCGGTAGTCCACGGCGCCCTGCGTCATCCGCATGTACGCCTCCTCCAGCGACGCCTGGTGCGGCGACAGCTCCCACAGCCGCACATCGGTCTCGTGCGCCAGCTCGCTGATGCGGGGCAGGGGCAGCCCCGTCACGCGCAGCGCGCCGTCCTGCTCCGGCAGCACGTGCCCGCCCGCCTCGGTGAGCGCGGAGGTCAGCTTCTCGCGCAGCTGGGGTTCGGTGTCCGGGGTCCGCACGCGCGCGAAGTCGGCGGAGTTGGCCGAGATGAAGTCCGTCACACTCATGTCGGCGAGCAGCTGCCCGCGCCCGATGACGATCAGATGGTCGGCGGTCAGCGCCATCTCGCTCATGAGGTGGCTGGAGACGAACACCGTCCGCCCCTCCGCGGCGAGCGCCGTCATCAGATTGCGCACCCACAGGATGCCCTCGGGGTCGAGCCCGTTGACCGGTTCGTCGAACAGCAGCACCTGCGGGTCGCCGAGCAGCGCCGCTGCGATGCCGAGCCGCTGCCCCATGCCGAGCGAGAAGCCCTTGGAGCGCTTTTTGGCCACGTCCTGGAGGCCGACGACACCGAGCACCTCGTCCACGCGGCGGGCCGGGATACCGGACAGCTGGGCCAGGCACAGCAGATGGTTGCGGGCGTGCCGGCCGCCGTGCACCGCCTTGGCGTCGAGCAGCGCGCCCACCTGACGGGCGGCGTTGGGCAGCTTGCGGTAGGGGTAGCCGCCGATCGTCACCGAGCCCGCGGTGGGGTTGTCCAGACCCAGGATCATCCGCATGGTCGTCGACTTCCCCGAGCCGTTCGGCCCGAGGAAGCCGGTGACGGCCCCCGGCCGCACCTGGAAGGAAAGATTGTGGACGGCGGTCTTGTCGCCGTAGCGCTTGGTCAGGCCGACAGCCTCGATCATGCTCCGGTCCCCATCGGAAGGTATGCCTCGAACAGTTCAGGACAGCGGGGCACACGCCCCCGTAAGGGTTAGGAGCTTATCCGGGCGCTGACGGTTCCGCCCAAGACACAGTAAAGGCCCGTCGTCACTAGGCGTCCCGCTTCTTCAGCAGGACGTAACCGCCGATGACGGCCGCGAGCACCCACAGCACCATGATGCCGAGGCCGCCCCAGGGCCCGTACGGGGTGTCGTCGTCGACCCCGGGGACCACCTGCATGATCCGATTGCCGGCCTGGTCGGGCAGGTACCGGCCGACGTCCTTCGTCGCGTTGACGCTGCCGAGGATGTTCGAGATCAGGAAGAAGAACGGCATCAGGATGCCGAGTGACAGCATCGGCGAGCGCAGCATCGTGGTGACGCCCATCGAGAACACCGCGATGAGGGTCATGTAGAGCCCGCCGCCGATGACGGCCCGCAGTACGCCGGGGTCGCCGAGTTGCGTCCGGTGGGAGCCGAGCATCGCCTGGCCGAGGAAGAACGCGGCGAAGCTGGTCACCAGGCCCACCGCGAGCGCCAGCCCGGCGGCCACCGCGATCTTGCTGAACAGGAACGTGCCGCGCCGCGGGACCGCGGCCAGCGAGACCCGGATCATGCCGGTGCTGTACTCGTTGGACACCACCAGCACCCCGAACACGATCATCGCGAGCTGACCGAGGCTCATACCGGCGAAGCTCACATAGGTCGGGTCGAACGACAGCCGGTCCCGGGCGGACATGTCGTCGAACTGGCTGCGCGACAGGGCGGAGATCAGCATGCCGAGGGCGAGCGTGACGACCACGGCGAGGGACAGCGTCCACACCGTCGATGCCACGGACCTGATCTTCGTCCACTCGGACCGGATGACCTGTGCGGTCGTCATGGCTCAGGCTCCCTTCCAGTCGGCACCCCAGTCCCGCGGGACCGGGGTGGCTTCGGAGTGCGCGTGGTACTCCACCGACTCCGCCGTCAACTGCATGAACGCCTCCTCCAGGGAGGCCTGTTGCGGGCTCAGCTCGTGCAGCACGACCCCGTGCTGGGCGGCCAGTTCGCCGATCCGCTCGGCCTTGCCGCCCTCCACCTCCAGCGCGTCGCCGTCGGTCCGCACGACCGCGATCCCGGCCTCGTGCAGCATGTCGAACAGCCGTTCACGCTGTGGGGTGCGGATACGGACGTACGACCGCGAGTTCTCCCGGATGAAGTCGGCCATCGAGGTGTCGGCGAGCAGCTGCCCCTGTCCGATGACGACGAGGTGATCGGCCGTCAGCGCCATCTCGCTCATCAGATGGCTGGAAACGAACACGGTCCGGCCCTGGGCGGCCAGAGACTTCATCAGGTTCCGGATCCAGTGGATGCCCTCCGGGTCGAGCCCGTTGACCGGCTCGTCGAACATCAGGATCCGCGGGTCGCCGAGCAGCGCGCCCGCGATCCCGAGCCGCTGCCCCATGCCGAGCGAGAACCCCTTGGCCTTCTTCCGGGCCACCGCAGTGAGCCCCACCGTCTCCAGCACCTCGGTCACCCGGCCGGTGGGGACCCCGTTGCTCTGCGCCAGACACAGCAGATGGTGGTAGGCGCTCCGCCCGCCGTGCACGGCCTTCGCGTCCAGCAGCGCGCCTATGTACGTGAGCGGGTCCTTCAGTTGGTCGTAGTGCTTGCCGTCGATCCTGACGTCGCCCGCGGTGGGGTGGTCGAGACCCAGGATCATCCGCATCGTCGTGGACTTGCCGGCGCCGTTGGGCCCGAGGAAGCCCGTGACGATGCCCGGCCGCACGGTGAAGGTGAGGTCCTGCACCGCGACCTTGTCGCTGTACCGTTTGGTCAACCCCTCCAGCTCGATCATGCCGACACGTTAAGACGGGACGAAGCCCTCCGCCACCTGAGTGGCGGAAGGCTTCGCGTTGTTCGGTCGGCGTACGCCGGGCGTTACCGGGACTGCTGGGCCGGCACACCGCGGGAGATCGGCTCGTCCTCGGTGGGGGAGCCGGCCGCGGCCACCGCGGCACCCGTGAGCGTGGCGAGCATCTCGCGGACGTTCGTCAGCTGGGCGTTGATGCTGTCGCGGCGGTTGGTGAGCGCCGCCAGCTCGCGCTCGGATTCCGAGCGGATGCGGTCGGCCTTGGCGTTGGCGTCGGCCACGATGTCCTCGGCCTGGCGCTGGGCCGTCTCCACCGTCTGGCGGGCGCGGCGCTCGGCGTCCGTGCGCAGCTTCTCGGCCTCCAGGCGCAGCTGCTCCGCGCGGTGCTCGATCTCGGCAAGGCGCTTCTCGGCCTTCTGCTGACGCGAGGCCAGGTCGCGCTCGGACTGCTCGCGGCGCTTGGCGAGGTTCGTCTCGAAGTCGGCGGCGGCCTGCGCGGCCTTCGCACGGGTCTCCTCGAAGAGGGCGTCCGCCTCCTCGCGCTTGGACTGCGCGTCCTTCTGCGCATCGGCACGCAGCTGCGAGGCGTCACTCTTGGCCTTCTCGACGATCCGGACGCCCTCGTCCTCGGCCTTGGCCTTGCGCTCGGACGCGAACGACTCCGCGTCGTTGCGCACCTGCTGAGCTGCCGACTCGGCCAGCTCGCGGTGCTGCTCGGCCGCCCGGCGGGCCTCCTCGCGCAGATCCTTGGCCTCCTCCTCGGCGAGGCGGAGGATCTTCTCGACCCGTGCGCCGAGACCTGCGTACGACGGTTCGGCGTCGCTTACCTGTGCCTGGGCGTTCTGCGTTTCGAGGTGGAGTTCCTCGATGCGCTTTTCCAGAGCGGTGATGCGGGCGAGCGCGCTGTCACGGTCGGAGACGAGTTTGGAGATCCGTTCGTCCACCTGAGCGCGGTCGTACCCACGCCGCACAAGCTCGAAGCCGTAGGGGGAAGTGTCGCTCATGGGGTTCCTGTCGAAAGAGACCGGTGAGGTGATAGGGGGAATCCTAGGGGCCGAAGCGGTGTGTCATCGAGCGGATGCGTGTTTGATCTGGAGAATGACACCCCTTTTGAGTGGCGAAGCGGCAGATGGCTTGCCAAAGACTTGGGCAAAGAGCCCACAACATACCGGAACGCTCCTGGCCCGCTAGCCTTCTGACGACTTGCCACCCGATCGGGGAGCGCCGACCGTGGCGCCCGCCTTGACCCCTGAGTCCTTGCCGGACGACGGGGCCTCGAAGGACTCCAACGCCTCCAGGACGTCCTGGACACGGGAGATCTCCGCATTGATGTCCTCGCGGCGGCGCACCAGGACCTCAAGTTCGCGCCTGCCCTCCTCGACCGTGCGCCGGGCCTCGCGGATCGCCTCGGCCTTCAGCTCCTCGGCCTCCTTGACGAGCGTGGCCTTCTTCTGCTCGGCCTCCTTGAGCAGCCCCTCGGCCTTCTTGACGGCGGCGATACGGACCTTGCCCGCCTCGGAGTTGGCCTCCGAGACGATCTCCTTGGCCTTCGCCTGCGCCTTGGCCAGCTGCTCCTCGGCGGCCTTGATGAGTGCGTCGCAACGGTCGCCGGTCGACCTCATCGTCTCGGCGGCCTCGCGGCGGGCCCGCTCGTGCAGCTCCTCGATCTCGTTGGTCAGGCGCTCGCGCAGCTCCTCCGCGCGCTCCCGGATCGCGGTGGCGTCCCGGCGGGCGCCGACCAGCAGCTCGTCCGCGTCCGTACGGGCCTTCTCCACCGTCGAGTTGCCCTCGACCGTCGCCTCCGACATCAGCCGGTCGGCCTCCTGGCGGGCCGCGCCCACCATCGTGTCGGCCTGCGCCTCGGCGTCCGCGGTGGTCTTGTGGGCCTGCTGCTGCGCCTCGGTGAGCAGCTTGTCGGCCTCCGCCGTGGTCTCCGTGATGAGCGTGTCGACCTGCTCGGCCGCCTCGGACCGCCGCTTGTTGGCGTCCCTGCGGGCCTCGTCCAGCGTCCGGTCGGCCTCCTCGCGCGCCGTGGACACCAGCCGCTCGGCCTCCGCCTCCGCCTGCGCCCTGACCCGCTCGGACTCGGAGCGGATCCGCTCGGCGTGCTGCTGCGCGGAGCCGACGGTCTCGGCGGCCTCGGCGCGCAGCCGCTCCGCGTCCCCGCTCGCGTCCGCGACCAGCCTCTCCGCCTTGGCGACGGACTCGGCCCGCACCCGCTCGGCCTCCGCGGCCGTGTCCGCGCGCAGCCGGTCGGCCTCGACGACGGTCTCCCCCTGGAGCCGCTCCGCCTCGCTGCGCGCCTCGGTGATCAGCGTGTCCGCCTGCGTCGCCGCGTCCGACCGGATGCGGTTGGCGTCCTCGCGGGCCTCCGCGCGGGTGCGCGCGGCGGCCTGCTCGGCCTCGGCGATGGTGTCCGACGCCTCGGTGCGCACCCGCTGGGCGTGCGCCGACGCCTCCGTACGCAGTCGCTCCGCCTCGGTGATCGCCTCCGTCGTCGTCCGCTCGGCGAGCGCCCGGGCCGCCTCCGACTCCTCCTGGGCCGCCTGCCGCATCCGGCTCGCGTCCTCGCCGGCCCGCTCCCGCTCGGCGTAGGCGTCGGCGCGGACCCGGTCCGCCTCCTCCTCGGCCTCCCGCCGCGTCCGCTCTGCCGCATGCTCGGCCGCCGAGCGCAGACCGGTGATCTCCTCCTGCGCCTGCTCGTGCAGCCCCGCGACGGACTCCCGGACCTGCTGGGCGTGCTGCTCGGCCGCGGAGACCATCTCGGTGGCGCGCCGGTCGGCCTCCTCGACCAGCCGGACCGCCTCGGCCTGCGCGTCCTCGACCCGCTTGCGGGCCGACGCCAGCAGTTCCTCGCTCTGCTCGCGGGCCCGTTCCCGCTCCTGGTCGGCCTCCTGGCGGGCGGCGCCGATGAGTTCATCCGCCTCACGGCGGCGCCGGGCGGCCTCCTCCTGCGCGGCGGCCAGCGTCTCCGACGCCTCCGTGCCCAGCCGCTCGGCGGCGGCCTGCGCCTCGGCCCGCACCCGGTCGGCGGTGTCCTGCGCCTCCGCCTTGAGCCGCTCGGCCTCGGCCGCGGCCTCCGAGCGCAGCCGCACCGCGACGGCCTCGCCCTCCGCGCGGGACGCGGAGGCGTCGGCGGCGGCCTCGGTGCGCAGCCGCTCCGCCTCCGCCTCCGCCTGCTGCTGGAGCGTGCGGATCCGCTCGGCGGCCTCGGAGCGCAGCCGCTCCGTCTCCTCGGCGGCCTCACGGCGCAGCCGCTCCGCCTCCTCACGGGCGTCGTCCAGCGCCTGCTCGGCGGCGGCGAGCCGTTCCTCGGCCTCCGTGTGCAGCCGGGTCAGCTCCTCGGCCGCCTCTTCACGCCGCGCCTCGACGGCCCGCTCGGTCTCCTCGCGCAGCTCGCGTGCGGCCCGCTCGGCGTCCGCCGTGACCGCCTCGGCCCGCTCCGCGGCCTCCGCACGGTGCCGCTCGGCCTCCTTGCGGGTGCGCTCCAGGGTCTCCTCGGCCTGCCGGCGCAGTGTCGTCGCCCGCTCGATGGCCTCCGTACGGACCTTCTCGCTGTCCGTCGTGGCCGTCTGGCGCAGCTCGTCCGCGTCCGCCTTGGCCTTGGCCAGCAGCTCCTCGGCGGACCTGGCCGCCTCCTCGATCTGCTGGACCGCCTCGCGCCGGGCCTCGGCGCGGATGCTCTCGCCCTCGGCCACCGCGTCGGCCCGCAGCTGCTCGGCCTCGCCGCGCAGCCGGCGCGCCTCCTCCTGCAGCTCGACTGTCTTGGCCCGGTACTCCTTGGTGTCGTCCTTCGCCGCGCCCTTGAGCTGCTCGGCGATGTCGTGCGCCTCGGCGCGCAGCCGGTCCGCCTCGCTCTCCGCCTCGGTGCGGATCCGCTCGGCCTCCTCGGCCGCGGCCTTGGTGGTCCGCTTGGCCTCCTCGGCGGCCTTGTCGAGGACGTCCTCGGCGGTCTTCGCCGCCTTCGACAGCTGGGAGGCCGCCTCCTCGGCGGTGACGGTACGGGCCTTCTCGCCGGCCTCGGCGACGATCTTCTCGGCCTCGGCGCGGGCGTCCGCGACGATCTGCTCGGCCTCGGCCCGGGTGTGCTCCGCGTCCTTGGTGGCCTCGCTGACCAGCCGTGCGACCTGCTCCTTGGCGGTGCGCGTGCGCTGCTCGTTGGTCGCCTCCGCGCCGGCGAGGGCCTTGGCGGCGGCCTCCTTCGCCTCGGTGACCAGCTTCTCCGCCTCGCTGCGCGCCTCGCGCAGCGAGGTCTCGGCCTCCGCCATGCGCTGCTCGGCGGCCCGGCTCAGCTCGCTCGCCTGCCGGCGCGCCGCGTCCGACTCCGAGGCGGTGGAGGAGCGCAGCTGCTCGGCGTGGTCGGTGGCCTCCTGGGCCTGCGTGGAGGCGGCGTTCAGCAGCCGCTCGGCGTCGGTGCGGGCCCGGCGCAGCAGCTGTTCCGCCTCCGCGCGGGCGGCCTCGGCCTCGGCCTGGAGCCGCTGCCTGGCCTGGGCGGTCAGCCGCTCGGCCTCGGCGCGGGCCGCGGCCATGGCCTGCTCCACCTCGGCGCGGGACTCGTCGAGCAGGCGGCGGGCCTGCGCCTCGGAACGGGCGCGCAGCTGCTCCGCCCACGCCACGTTCTCGTTGACGTGCGATTCGACGGTCTGCCGGCGCTCGGCCAGCTCCTGGTCGAGCTGCTGGCGCCGGGTGACCGCCTCCTGGTGCAGCTCCGCCTGGAGCCGGGCGGCCTGCTCGGCGTGCTCCTGGAGGATGCGCTGGGTCTGGGCGCGGGCCTGGCTCAGCTCCCGCTCGGCGTCCTGGCGCAGCTGGTCGGCCTGCACCTGGGCGTTGCGCAGCAGCTGCTCGGCCTGGTAGCCGAGGTCGCCGCCGTCGAACGCCGGCCGGGACATGATGGTGCGCCGCGCCTCGTGCAGCTTGGCGCGCAGCACCTCGACCTGGTAGCCGAGGTCCTCGGCGTGCTGGATCGCCTTTTCCCGCTCGGTCTTCAGCCGCTTCATCTCGGCCTCGAACCGAGAGAGGTGGTCGACGTCAGCCGCCGGCTCTCGCTCCTGGCTCTCGTAGCCCCGCACTGCGCGGTCCCATCCGTCCCCTGGTCGCAAGTTTCTCCGAACGAGCACCGTCCGTCCGCCGAACGGGGCCCCCGGGGAATGGTGTCAGATCAACGGCGGAGCACGGGCTGCTGCCCCGATGCTCGTCCCCCGAAACCCGGACCCCGGCATGCGGCCGCCGCCCGGCCTTCGAGGGCGACCGCCCCCAACCCTACCGGCCCCTATGTACGCGGGTCAGTGCTCAGGTGACTCAACAGGCGCCGAAGTGACCAGTTCTGTGAGTACGCCATGGCAATCCTTCGGGTGCAGGAAGGTGATCCGGGACCCCATGGAGCCGCGCCGGGGCTCGTCGTACAGGACGCGTACGCCCTTGTCGCGGATGGCGGCGGCGTCCCCGTCCACGTCCGGCGTACCGAAGGCGATGTGGTGGACGCCCTCGCCGTTCTTCGCCAGCCACTTGGCGACCGTGGAGTCCTCCCGGACCGGTTCCAGGAGCTGGAGGTACGAAGCGCCGCCGTCGGACGTATCGTTGATCTTGAGCATGGCCTCGCGTACGCCCTGCTCCTCGTTGATCTCGGTGTGGAAGACCTCGAAGCCGTAGGTCGCCCGGTAGAACTCGACGGTCGCGTCGAGGTCGTGGCAGGCGATCCCGATGTGGTCGATTCGCGTCAGCATGAGTTCAGTGCAGCGCTCCGGAGGTGGTTACGCAACGTGCGCGCGATCACACCGAAAGGCCGGTGACGGCCGCGACTACCCCTCAGTACATTCGAAGTAAACCCTCGTTCACTCCTCAGCTTCTGTGCAGCTGGAAGGGGATCGCACCTCATGTCAGCAACGAACAGCACGACCTCCGTCATCGTCGCCGGTGCCCGTACGCCGATGGGGCGGTTGCTCGGCTCACTCAAGTCCTTCTCGGGAGCCGACCTCGGCGGCTTCGCAATCAAGGCCGCCCTCGACCGTGCGGGGATCGGCGGCGACCAGGTGCAGTACGTGATCATGGGCCAGGTGCTCCAGGCCGGGGCGGGCCAGATCCCGGCCCGCCAGGCCGCGGTCAAGGCCGGCATCCCCATGAGCGTGCCGGCGCTCACCGTCAACAAGGTGTGTCTGTCCGGGCTCGACGCCATCGCCCTCGCCGACCAGCTGATCCGTGCGGGTGAGTTCGACATCGTGGTGGCCGGCGGCCAGGAGTCCATGACCAACGCCCCCCACCTGCTCCCGAAGTCCCGCGAGGGCTATAAGTACGGCGCGGTCGAACTGCTCGACGCGATGGCGTACGACGGCCTGACCGACCCGTGGGAGAACGTCCCCATGGGCGAGTCCACCGAGAAGCACAACACCCGCCTGGGCATCGGCCGCCCGGAGCAGGACGAGATCGCCGCCCTCTCCCACCAGCGCGCCGCGGCGGCCCGGAAGAACGGCGTCTTCGAGGCCGAGATCACCCCGGTGGAGATCCCGCAGCGCAAGGGCGACCCGGTGCTGTTCAGCCAGGACGAGGGCATCCGCGCCGACACCACCGCGGAGTCGCTGGCCCGGCTGCGCCCGGCGTTCGCCAAGGACGGCACCATCACCGCGGGCAGCTCCTCGCAGATCTCGGACGGCGCCGCGGCCGTCGTGGTGATGAGCAAGGCCAAGGCGCAGGAGCTGGGCCTGGACTGGATCGCGGAGATCGGCGCGCACGGGAACGTGGCGGGTCCGGACAACAGCCTCCAGTCGCAGCCGTCGAACGCGATCCGGCACGCCCTGAAGAAGGAGGGCCTGGAGGCCGCCGACCTCGATCTGATCGAGATCAACGAGGCGTTCGCGGCCGTCGCGGTGCAGTCAATGAAGGATCTTGGAGTATCCACCGAAAAGGTGAACGTCAACGGCGGTGCCATCGCGCTGGGTCACCCGATCGGTATGTCCGGTGCGCGGCTCGTCCTGCACCTGGCGCTGGAGCTGAAGCGGCGCGGCGGCGGGATCGGCGCGGCGGCCCTGTGCGGGGGCGGCGGTCAGGGTGACGCGCTGATCGTGCGGGTACCGAAGGCCTGACGGGGCCCGTACGGCGGATGGCCGCGGGCACGCCGAGCACGTCGTAGCGAGCGAACGGAGCAGTGATGCAGGACGTCTCCTCTCTGGTGGCCCAGGCCAGGGACGGCCGGCCGCGGGCCGTGGCCCGGCTGATCTCCCTGGTGGAGGGGGCGTCCCCGCAGCTGAGGGAGGTGATGGCGGCGCTCGCGCCGCTGACCGGCGGCGCGTACGTCGTCGGGCTCACCGGTTCCCCGGGTGTCGGCAAGTCGACGTCGACCTCGGCGCTGGTGGCGGCGTACCGCAAGCAGGGCCGGCGGGTCGGCGTCCTGGCCGTCGACCCCTCGTCCCCCTTCTCCGGCGGGGCCCTGCTCGGCGACCGGGTGCGGATGTCGGAGCACGCCTCCGACCCCGGCGTCTACATCCGCTCCATGGCGACCCGCGGGCATCTGGGCGGGCTCGCCTGGGCCGCGCCGCAGGCGATCCGCGTGCTGGACGCGGCGGGCTGCGAGGTGATCCTCGTCGAGACGGTCGGGGTCGGCCAGTCGGAGGTGGAGATCGCCTCCCAGGCCGACACGTCCGTCGTCCTGCTGGCCCCGGGGATGGGCGACGGCATCCAGGCGGCCAAGGCGGGCATCCTGGAGATCGGCGACGTGTACGTCGTCAACAAGGCCGACCGGGACGGCGCCGACGCCACGGCCCGCGAGCTGAACCACATGCTCGGCCTGGGCGAGGCGCGCGGCCCCGGCGACTGGCGGCCGCCCATCGTGAAGACGGTCGCGTCCCGCGCGGAGGGTGTCGACGAGGTCGTGGAGGCGCTGGAGAAGCATCGCGCGTGGATGGAGGAGCGGGGGGTGCTGGCGGAGCGCCGGCTGGCCCGCGCGGCCCGCGAGGTGGAGACGATCGCGGTCACGGCCCTGCGGGAACGCATCGGCGACCTGCACGGCGACCGCCACCTGAGCGCCCTCGCGGAACGCGTCACCTCCGGTGAGCTGGACCCGTACAGCGCCGCGGACGAACTGGTAGCGGGCCTCACCCAAACCTGAGCGTCCCGCTCCCGTCGGCCCGGGACCCCCTCGTCCCCGGCGCCTGCACGCGCCCGGCGCACGCCACGGTGCCGCTACCGGCACCGGCGCCCGTGACCCGCGCGCCGGTGCCGCATGCCCTCACCGGCGCCGTACTCGGGCGCCCTTCGAGACCGGTGCTTCTGCTACCGCTCCGGGCAGCCCGGGCGACCTGCGCATGCCCCCGCCGCCGCCCCCTCGTCGGGGGTCCCGGCGGACACATGCGCCTTCCTGACGCCACGGTCGCCCGTCGGCGCGGTGGTCCGGGCGTCGGCCGGTGGGCGCTCGGGGTGGGCTGTCTGACGGGCTTGCTGTCAGTGGGTGCGGTGAGCGGCGCCGTAGCGGTCAGGGGCGGCCTCGTTGGCCCCTCAGGTGTTCCGCGATCGGCTTCAGGCCCTTTTCCAGTTCCGTCAGGGCCTCCGGTGCCAGCAGATCGATGAAGTGCCTGCGTACGGACGCCACATGATGGGGCGCGACCTTCTGCATGGTCTCCATGCCGTGCTCGGTCAGCACCGCGTACAGCCCCCGCCGGTCGGACTCGCAGTTCTCGCGCCGCACCAGGTTCGCGTTCTCCATGCGCGTGATCTGGTGCGAGAGCCGGCTCTTGGACTGGAGGGTGGCGGACGCGAGGTCGCTCATCCGCATCCGTACGTCCTCGGACTCGGACAGATTCACCAGGATCTCGTAATCGTTCATCGTCAGGCCGAACGGCTGCAGATCCTTTTCGAGCTGGTACGTCAACAGCCTGTTGACCTCCAGGTGGGTGCGCCAGGCGCACTGCTCCGCTTCGGTCAGCCAGGGCGTGGCCGTCTCGGTCTCCATGAATGAAGTCTACCTAAGAGGTTGAAAGGTGAACTAGCGAGGGCGGTGTGACCGTGCGCACGCGTTCGACGTCACACTCCGCAGACTACCGCTCACAGTCCGAAGCGACGCTGGATGTCTCCCAGCTGTCCGGGAAGACGCGGTCCGCCCTGGCCCGCTCCGTGACCTCCGGACATCCCGCCGCCCGGCACCCCGGGCTCGCCCGGAACGGCCCCCGTGGCCTGCTCCTCCATCAGCTTCTCGGTCGACTGGAGCAGCACCGTGCCGGCCCCCACGAACTCGAACTGATGCTCCTCCCCGGAGGCCCCGCCGAGCCCCGTCATCCCACGTAGACCGCCCAGGACACCGGTCAGGTATCCGTGGTCGTAGTGGTGGCACGGGGAGGGGCAGTCGGCCCATCCGACCAGCGCCTGCGGGTCCACCCGGACCGGGGGCTCCATGAACACCACGGGGCCGTTGGACGCGGCCACGAACTTCCCGGTTCCGATGAGTGTCAGAAATCCCGGCACGATCGACTGTTTGAGCGCAAGACTTGGCTGAAACGCGAGCAGGTTGCCCGAGCGAATGGTCAGATTGCCCTCGTCCAGGTCGTACGAGTTGACGTCGAAGGCCCGGTCGGCGAGGAGCATCTTGCCCGAGCCCTCCGCCACCACCCAGTCGCTCGCGTGCAGAGGCGAATGGAACGACGTACGGACGAGACGGTCGAGCCGCCCGTGCCCGATCCCGTTGAACTCGATCGCCCCGTAGTAGGCGATCATCTTCCCCTTCTGCAGGAACCACTGCCCGCCCTTCAGTTCCACACAGAAGGTGTAGCCGTTCACGTTGTCGTCGGCGGGCAGCGTCATCGGGTCGTACACCACGGGCCCCGCGCCCGGACCTGCGTACCTGCTCACAGCTTCTCCTCCGAGGCCTGGACGTACACCGTGCCGCTCCCGCTCAGCTCCAGCTGGAACGCCTCGCCGGAGCCACGACCCACCATGTCGCGCCAGCCGAGCGCGGTGGAGAGCTTGTTGCGGACGTCACCGTGGTGGGCGACATACGCCTGCGGGTCGACGTGGACGGGACGCTGCGGTGTGATCGGCAGCTCGAACACCCCGCCGTGCGCCATCACGGCGACCGACCCGTGTCCCTTGAGCGTGGTGGTGAACAGTCCCTGCCCGGTGACCTGCCCGCGCACCATCCCCATGGCCCCGCCCTGCGAGCCCATGAACATCGTCCCCTGCTGGAGCGTGCCCTCGAAGGCGAGGAGCCGGTCCGCCTCCACGTACAGGGTGTCGCCGGAGAGGTTGATCACCTGCACATGGTGGCCGCCGTGCCCGAAGAAGACGGTGCCGCTGCCCTCGACGGTCATCAGCGGGGTGGCCTCACCCGTGACCCGGCGGCCGATCATCGACCGCACACCGCCCTGCCCGCCCTGGATGTTGGGGGTGAAGGAGACATCGCCCCGGTAGGCGAGCATGGCGCCGCGCTGGCTGAACAGCCGCGTGCCGGGGACCACGGTGGCCTCCACCATCTTCGAATTGACCTCCCGCAGACCCATGTCACACATCCCCCGCGATGGTGTTCCGCTCGCTCGGCTGCACGTACACCAGCCCCTCGCCCTCGAACCGGATCTGGAACGCCTCGCCCCCGCCCTCGCCGAGGAAGGTGCGGAAGGTCACACCGGCCTGGAAGGACTGGCGCACCTCGCCCTGATGGGCGATGTAGGCGCCGGGGTCGACGGTCAGCGGGTACTGCCGGCTGACCCGCAGTACGACGGCCGGCCCGTCCGACATGATCGCGGCCTGCCCGCGGCCCTCGACGGTGGTCGTGAACAGCCCGTTGCCCTGAGAGGCGCCGCGCAGTCCGGTGAACGTCGTGCCGGTGCGCAGCCCGGCGTCGGTCGCGAGCAGATTGCTCGACTCCACGTACAGCTTGTCCCCCTGGAGATCGACGAGGTTGATTTCCGAGGCGCGGTCCGCGAACCAGCACGTGCCGTGCCCCTTCACCTCCATCACGGTCATCTGCTCGCCGGTGAGCCGGCGGGTCACCATGCCGCGCAGCCCCTCACCGCCACCGGTCAGCTTCTTGAAGCTCATCTGCCCGTCGTACGCGACCATCGACCCGTTCTTCGCCTTCACGGCGTCCCCGGTCATGTCGACGGCGAGCACCCTGCTGCCTTGAAGTCGAAACATCGCCACCCGGCGACGGTAGCGGGCCCGCCGTGCCGAGGGGAGGGGGTACTCCCGAGCGGCCCTCGGCGGTTTGCCACAATGGGCGGGAGTTTGTGTTCGCGTTCACAAACCGGCGCCAGACGAACTGCCGCCCCGCTCCCACCGAAGGTGACCCGTGGACATCAAGACCGCCAGCGCCCTCCGCCGTCTCCGTCTGGTCTCCGCCCCGGAGGCCGTGTCCTTCCTCATCCTGCTCGTCTGCTCCGTCCTGAAGCGGACCACGGACTTCAACGCGGTGCCCGTGATGGGCGGGATCCACGGTCTGCTGTTCGTCCTGTACGTGATCTTCTGGGCCGACGCCTGGAACCGTGCCAAGTGGGGCCTGGGGACCGCGGCCCTCTACTTCGTTCTCTCGGTCCTGCCCACCGGCGGCTTCTTCGCCGAGCGCAAGCTGCGCCGGGAGGCCGAGGACGCGGTCATCGCCGCCCGCGCCCGCAGGGAAGGGGTTGTCAACGCATGATCGTCGCCTTCTCCGTGACGCCCCTGGGTGTCGGCGAGGACGTGGGGGAGTACGTCGCCGACGCCGTCCGCGTGGTCCGCGGGTCGGGCCTGCCGCACCGCACCGACGCCATGTTCACCTCCGTCGAAGGGGAGTGGGACGAGGTCATGGACGTCGTCAAGCGCGCCGTCGCCGCCGTGGAGGAGCGCGCCCCGCGCGTCTCCCTGGTACTCAAGGCCGACATCCGGCCCGGTGTCACCGACGGCCTCACCTCCAAGGTAGAGACCGTCGAGCGTCATTTGGCGGGCTGAGGCCCTGCGCACCGCCCGGCTCCCGAAACCCCGGCCCGCACATGTCCCAGGGCCGGGGTTTTCCCATGTCCCGCCGTACGCCCGCCCGTTCGGGGGTTTGAGCGGTCGCTCAAACGGGTGTACGTTGCCTGCCGGGTGGTTGAGCGGTCGCTCAAACACCGGTCGGCTTGGGGGAATTCACCGTGGAGCTCTACGTGGAGGCACGCGTGCGTGCCGATCTCGACGCGCTCTGGGACCGCACGCAGGACCCCGCCCAGCGGCCGCGCTGGGACCTCAGGTTCACCGAGATCACCCGCCTGCCGGGCGCGGAGGGCGAGCCGCGGCGGTTCCGGTACGCCACCCGTGTGCTGCCCTTCCTCAAGGTCTCCGGCACCGGGATCTCGGCCGGTGAGAAGGAGCGCCCCGACGGCACCCGCACCTCCGCGCTGCGCTTCGCGACCCCGCACCCGCTCTCCCCGATCGCCGCAGGCGGCGGCTACTTCCGCTACGTCCCCGACGGCGACGGCGTCCGCTTCCTCACCGGCTACGACTACCGCCCCCGCGGCGGCGCCCTCGGCGGGCTCGCCGACCGGCTGCTGCTGCGCCCGCTGATGGGCTGGGCGACCGCCTGGTCCTTCGACCGGCTGCGGCTGTGGCTGGAGCGCGGGATCACACCGGAGCGCGCGCTGCTGAACTGGCTGGCCGAACTGCTGGTCCGGGCGCTGGTGCTCACCGCGGGCTGCGCCGGGCTCGGCCTCGGCTCCTTCGTTCCGCGCTTCGGCTCGTTCGCCCCCGCCGTGGCGTACCTGTGCCCGCTGCTCCTCCTCGTGGCCATGGCCCTCGCCCTGTTCAAGGCGCCGCTGCCCGGCACCCCGGCCGCCCGGCGCTGCCTGCGCACCGCGCCCGCACGCGCGCGTGCCCCGCGCCTCCTGTGCTCCCTGGCGAACCCGTCATGACCGCGGAGTCGAAGACCACGGAGACGAAGACCAAGCTGCTGGAGGGTGCGCTGCGCACGCTCACCGAGCAGGGCATCGCGAAGACGTCGGCCCGTACGGTCGCGGCGGCGGCCGGGGTGAACCAGGCGCTCGTCTTCTACCACTTCGGCTCGGTGGACGAACTCCTCGCCGCCGCCTGCCGCTACGGCGCGGAACAAGCGGTCTCCCGGTACCGGGCCCGGCTCGCCGCCGTCACCTCGCTCACCGAACTGCTGGCCGTCGGCCGCGAGATCCATGAACAGGAGCGGGCCGACGGGCAGGTCGCGCTGCTCGGCCAGCTGCTGGCCGGCGCCCAGACCCACGCGTCCCTCGGCCCGGCCACGGCGGCCGGCCTCGACCTGTGGATCACCGAGATCGAGCGGGTCCTCACCCGCGTCCTCACGGCCACCCCGTTCGCCGAGTTCACCGACCCGGCGGGGCTGGCCCGGGCGGTCGCCGCGTCCTTCGTCGGGATCGAGCTGTACGAGGGGGTGGACGAGCGGGGCGCCCAGGCGGCCCTGGACGCGCTGGAACAACTCGGCGCCCTGGTGGCCGCCCTGGACGAACTCGGCCCGATGGCCCACCGCGCGATCCGCCACCACCTGCGCCGCCCGACCCCCCGCTGACCCGCCCCCGGAACGCCCACGCTCCGCCTGAATCGGCTGAGGCCGGCTGGGTGCGGGGGCTGTTCGGGGTGGTCGGGGCCGGCTGTGGTCGGCCGGACGCCGGTTCCGCCCCGGTTTCGCTGCTCCTGACCCTGGTCCGCTGTTCCTGACCCTGGTCCGCTGTTCCTGACCCTGGTCCGCTGTTCCTGACCCGGGTCCGCCGGTCCTGACGCGGGTCCGTCGGGATCGATCGGGTTCGCAGAGCCAAATCCGGGTTTGCCCAGACCGATCGGGTTCGCCGGCCCTGGCGCGGGTTTGCCGGGGGCGGTCGGGGTTGCCGCTGGTCGGAGCGGGGGTGGTGGAGTGGGCGTGTTGGGGTGGGTGGCTAGGTCGGTTCGCTTGATGTGAGGGCGATGCCGAGGGGGGTGCGTTCGTACAGGACTTCGTGGCCGTAGCGGCGGGCCGTCAGCAGGCCGCCGTCGCGCAGCACCGTCAGATGCGCGGACACCGAGGACGGGGCGAGCCCGAGACGGCGCGCCAGCGTCGTCGTGCTCGCCGGTTCGTCGAGCGCGCCCAGCACGGCGGCGCGCCCCCGGCCCAGCAGCCGCACCAACCGGTCCGGGGCGGGGCCCGCGGGCTCGGACCACAGGCCGCCGATGCCGCGGGCCGGGTAGACCAGGGCGGGCTGCCAGGGCGGGTCGAAGGAGCTGATGACATCCGGCCAGACGAACACGCTCGGCATCAGCACCAGGCCCTGCCCGCCCAGCCGCCGCTCGTGCCGGTCGTGCGATGCCACGATCAGCGTCCCGCCCTGCCAGCTGCACCGCTCGCTGATCTCCGGCAGCAGCCCGCCGAGACCGACCTGGGCGAACCGGCGGGAGTGGAAGGCGATGTCCGCCTCCAGCAGCGTGCGCAGCCGCGGCCAGTCCGGCGCGATGAGCACCCGCCACGCCTCCTCCAGAAGGTCCGCCAACTCGCGGACCATCCGCTCCGGGTCGGTGAGCCAGGCCCGGCCGTACGGCGACCGCAGCGCCCCCCGGGTCGCCCGGAGCGACCGGGCGGTGTCCTCGCGGGCCGCCGCCGGATCGGCCGCGCGCACGGCCGCGATCTCCTCCTCGAAGGTGGCCGTCGGACCGATCGGGGGCGGGCCGAGCCAGTCGGGCGAGTGGCCGCGGCGCGGCATCAGCAGCCACAGCGGGGCCAGGTCGAGGCCCGCCGCGGCCGTGCGGATGCGGCGCAGCCAGGGCGCGTGGTAGCCGCGCCGGTCCGCGTGCTTGAGCGTGCGCACCGCCTGCTGCGTCTCCCACAGCGGGGACAGCGCGAACCGGCAGCGCAGGAAGTCGATCTCCTCGAAGTGCAGCAGCGACGGCATGACAGACCTCCCGGGCGCGACGGCGTGCAGCCGGGCCGCCCCGGCCGGATCGGATTCGGCACACACCGAATCTTTACGCCCGACGGCACGCGCGCGTGCACGCTGCCGTGCGTGACATCAGATCAGCAGGTGCCGGCACCGCCGGCCACCGGGTACGCCCGGGTTTTCGCCGTGCCCGAGTTCCGGGCCGTCTTCGCCGCCCACACCCTGTCCATGCTGGGCGTGATCGTCAGCGAGATCGCGCTGTCCGTGCTCGTCTACGACCTCACCGGCTCGCCCCTGCTGAGCGCGCTGACCTTCGCGCTCGGCTTCCTGCCGTACGTGCTCGGCGGCACCCTGCTCGCCGGGGTCGCCGACCGCTTCCCGGCCCGCCGCGTGCTCGTGGTGTGCGACCTGGTGTGCGCCGGGTGCGTCGCGCTCATGGTGGTGCCCGGGACCGGCATCGGCGGGCTGCTCGCGCTGCGCTGCTGCGTCGCCGTCGTCGCGCCGGTGTTCGCCGGCACCCGCATGGCGACCCTCGCCGATGTCCTCGGCGGCGGCGATCTGTTCGTGCTGGGCCGCTCGCTGCTGCGGATCGTGGCGCAGAGCGCCCTGCTCGTCGGGTACGGGCTCGGCGGACTGCTGCTCGCCGTGGTCTCGCCGCGGCACGCGCTGCTGATCACCGTGACCACCTTCCTGGGCTCGGCCGCGCTGCTGCGCCTCGGTACCCGCAGGCGGCCGGCCCGGGCCCGGGCCGCCGGGCTCGGCGACCCCCCGGGCGGCGCCCGGCTGTTCCTCGCCGACCGGCGGATACGCCTTCAGCTGCTGCTGTTCTGGGTGCCCGCGATGTTCTGCGTGGTCCCGGAGGCACTGGCCGCCCCGTACGCGGACGCGCTCGGTGTCGGCTCCGCCGGGCTCGGCCTGCTGATGTGCGCGCTGCCGGTCGGCACCGTCCTCGGCGAACTGTACGCGGGTGCGCGGCTCGGTCCGGCCGCCCGGGAGCGGATCGCGCTGCCGCTGGTCTGCCTCACCCTGCTGCCCTACCTCGGCTACGTCCTGCGCCCCGGGCTCGTGGTCTCGCTGCTGCTCCTGCTGATCGCGGGCGCCGGGTCCGCGTACACGCTCGGCCTCGACCAGCGGTTCGTCCGGGCGGTGCCGGACGAACTGCGCGGGCGGGCCATGACCGTGCTGAGCGCGGGGCTGATGACCGTCCAGGGCGCGGGCATGGCGCTGGCGGGTGTGGCGGCCGAGGCGTTCGGGGTGCGGGCGACCGTCGCCGGGGCCGGTGCGCTGGGGGTGGTGTGCTGCTGCGCGCTGGCCGCGGCGTACCGGGCGACCGAAAGCCGAGACGGGGCTGACCGGCATATGACCGGCCGGTAAGGTCAAGGGCGTGCCGAAGCCACTCAGCCTTCCCTTCGATCCCATCGCCCGCGCCGACGACCTGTGGAAGCAGCGGTGGGGGAACGTGCCGTCGATGTCCGCGATCACCTCGATCATGCGGGCGCACCAGATCCTGCTCGGCGAGGTCGACGCGGTGGTGAAGCCGTACGGGCTGACGTTCGCCCGTTACGAGGCGCTGGTGCTGCTCACCTTCTCCAAGGCGGGCGAGCTGCCGATGTCGAAGATCGGCGAGCGGCTGATGGTGCACCCCACGTCGGTGACGAACACCGTCGACCGGCTGGTGCGGTCGGGTCTCGTGGACAAGCGGCCCAATCCGAACGACGGGCGCGGCACGCTCGCCGTGATCACCGACAAGGGCCGGGAGGTCGTCGAGGCCGCCACCCGGGACCTGATGGCCATGGACTTCGGGCTCGGCGTGTACGACGCGGAGGAGTGCGCGGAGATCTTCGCGATGCTGCGTCCGTTGCGCGTCGCCGCGCGGGACTTCGAGGACGAGTAGAGTTTTCGCGGGTCAGCGCGCTGCTCTCCGCCGACGCGGAGGTGATCCGACCAGGTAGACCACGTGCAGCCAGCCGTGGGCGTGCTCCCCGCCGACGCGGGGGATTTTCGGGCGGATACGCTCGTATCCATGAAACAAAGCGTGCTGACCCGCTACCGCGTCATGGCTTACACCACGGGCGTCCTGCTCGTCCTGCTGTGCCTCGGCATGATCGCCAAGTATGGCTTGGATGTCGCTGGCGCCGCTGACTTCACCCGCGTTGTCGCCATCGCCCACGGTTGGCTCTACGTCGTCTACCTCGTCGTCGCCTTCGACCTGGGCTCCAAGGCGAAGTGGCCGGTCGGCAAGCAACTGTGGGTGCTGCTCGCCGGGACGATCCCGACGGCCGCCTTCTTCGTCGAACGGAAGATCAGCCACGAGTTGGAGGCCAAGGTCGGCGACCAGGCCCCCGCTGTCGCCAAGGCGTAGATCACACCGCCGTGCGAGCGACGCGCGGCGGTCTGCCATCGACATTTACTTGGACGTCCTAGTAAATTCGAGGGTATGGACGCTCACGCCATCGAGGACGGCCGCAGCCGCTGGCAGGCCCGCTATGACGCCGCGCGCAAGCGCGACGCTGACTTCACCACGCTCTCCGGCGATCCCGTGGAGCCGGTGTACGGGCCGCGACCCGGCGACACGTACGAGGGATTCGAGCGGATCGGCTGGCCGGGGGAGTACCCCTTCACCCGCGGTCTGTACCCGACCGGCTACCGGGGCCGAACCTGGACGATCCGCCAGTTCGCCGGGTTCGGGAACGCGGAACAGACCAACGAGCGGTACAAGATGATCCTCGCCGCGGGCGGCGGCGGGCTCTCGGTCGCCTTCGACATGCCCACGCTGATGGGGCGCGACTCCGACGACCCGCGTTCGCTGGGCGAGGTCGGCCACTGCGGGGTGGCCATCGACTCGGCCGCCGACATGGAGGTCCTGTTCAAGGACATCCCGCTCGGCGACGTCACCACCTCGATGACGATCAGCGGACCCGCCGTCCCCGTCTTCTGCATGTACCTGGTCGCGGCCGAGCGGCAGGGCGTGGACCCGGGCGTCCTCAACGGCACGCTGCAGACCGACATCTTCAAGGAGTACATCGCGCAGAAGGAGTGGCTGTTCCAACCGGAGCCCCATCTGCGGCTGATCGGCGACCTGATGGAGTACTGCGCGGCCGGCATCCCCGCCTACAAGCCGCTGTCCGTCTCCGGCTACCACATCCGCGAGGCCGGGGCGACGGCCGCCCAGGAGCTGGCGTACACCCTGGCGGACGGGTTCGGGTATGTGGAGCTGGGGCTGTCGCGCGGGCTCGACGTGGACGTGTTCGCGCCCGGCCTGTCCTTCTTCTTCGACGCGCACGTCGACTTCTTCGAGGAGATCGCCAAGTTCCGCGCCGCGCGCCGGATCTGGGCCAGGTGGCTGCGCGACGTGTACGGGGCGAAGAGCGAGAAGGCGCAGTGGCTGCGGTTCCACACGCAGACCGCCGGGGTGTCGCTGACCGCCCAGCAGCCCTACAACAACGTGGTGCGCACGGCCGTGGAGGCGCTGGCCGCCGTGCTCGGCGGGACCAACTCGCTGCACACCAACGCGCTGGACGAGACGCTGGCGCTGCCGAGCGAGCAGGCCGCCGAGATCGCGTTGCGCACCCAGCAGGTGCTCATGGAGGAGACCGGTGTCGCCAACGTGGCCGACCCGCTGGGCGGTTCGTGGTACGTGGAGCAGCTGACGGACCGGATCGAGGCGGACGCGGAGAAGATCTTCGACCGGATCAAGGAGCGGGGGCTCAGGGCGCACCCCGACGGGCGCCACCCGATCGGTCCTGTCACCTCCGGGATCCTGCGCGGGATCGAGGACGGCTGGTTCACCGGGGAGATCGCGGAGTCCGCGTTCCGCTACCAGCAGTCCCTGGAGAAGGGCGACAAGAGGGTCGTGGGTGTCAACGTCCACACCGGCTCGGTGACCGGGGACCTGGAGATCCTGCGGGTCAGCCATGAGGTGGAGCGTGAGCAGGTCCGCCTCCTCGGCGCCCGCAGGGCCGCGCGGGACGAGACGGCGGTGCGTTCCGCGCTGGACGCCATGATCGGTGCCGCACGGTCCGGGGCCAACATGATCGAACCGATGCTGGACGCGGTGCGCGCGGAGGCGACCCTCGGCGAGATCTGCGGCGCGCTGCGTGACGAGTGGGGGGTGTACACGGAGCCGGCCGGGTTCTAGGCAGTCCGGGCCGTCGCAGGCGGCTGTGGCCGGGGCGTCTCGGCCGCCGACAGGCCGTGCAGGAGGACGCGGGTGAAGTCGCGTACCCAGTCGGGATCGGCGGGCTCCGCGCTGACCAGGGTGCGGTGCACGACCGCGCCCGCGACCACGTCGAAGATCAGGTCGATCGTGCGGGCGGCCTCCGCGGGATCCGGCTGCGGGGGCAGCTCGCCGCGTCCCTGTGCCCGGGCCCGGCCCTGGAGCACCAGCCGCTTCTGCCGGTCGACGATCGAGGCGCGGATGCGCTCGCGCAGCGCCTCGTCCCGGGTCGACTCCGCCACCACTGCCATCAGGCCGCTGCGTGCCTCGGGGCGGGCCAGGATCGCCGCGAACTGGAGGACGACGCCCTCGATGTCGGCGGCGAGGCTGCCCCGGTCGGGCAGTTCCAGTTCGTCGAAGAGTTCCGCCACCGCGTCCACGACGAGTTCGTTCTTGCCCGCCCAGCGCCGGTAGAGCGTCGTCTTGGCGACCCCGGCCCGCGTCGCCACGTCCGACAACGTGAGCTTCGACCAGCCCAGTTCGACCAGCGCCTGCCGGGTCGCGGCCAGGATCGCGGTGTCCGCGGCGGCACTGCGCGGGCGGCCCGTGCGGGGGGCGGGGGTGCGGCTCTGCATCCCCCGACCATAACCGGCGGATTCCGTGCGGCCGTGAGAGAGATCACCGGGGTGTGGTGTCGCCCGGACCCCCGTTGGTATTACGCTACGAGTCGTAGCGAAAGCCCGTGCGGGACGTGCGCGGGCGAACGCGCACGCGAGGTGTGCCCTGGTGCGCGGGTGGGGACTCGGCGCGCTTTCACACCGCTTTTCACACAGGAGCGGGTACGGGGGAGGATAGACGTATGCAGCCACGGAACATGTCCATGAGCGGCGTCGTCGACCTCGCCGCGGTGAAGGCGGCCCAGGAGGCCAAGGCCAAGGCGGAGCAGACGCGCGCCGAAGTCGCCCGACAGGGCGGAACAGGGGCCGTCTCGCCGGCCGATCTCGTCATCGACGTCGATGAGGCGGGCTTCGAACGCGATGTCCTGCAACGCTCCGCCGAGGTACCGGTCGTCATCGACTTCTGGGCCGAGTGGTGTCAGCCCTGCAAGCAGCTGAGCCCGGTGCTGGAGCGGCTGGCCGTCGAGTACAACGGGCGCTTCCTGCTCGCCAAGATCGATGTCGACGCGAACCAGATGCTGATGCAGCAGTTCGGGATCCAGGGGATCCCGGCCGTCTTCGCCGTCGTCGCGGGGCAGGCGCTGCCCCTCTTCCAGGGGGCCGCCGGGGAGCAGCAGATCCGGCAGACCCTCGACCAGCTGGTCCAGGTCGCCGAGGAGCGCTTCGGGCTGACCGGTCTGGCCGTCGACCCGGACGCCGAACCGGCAGCACCGGGCGCCGCCGCGGCCCCGGCGCCGGCCGGCCCGTACGACGCGCTGCTGGAGGCCGCCGTGCAGGCGCTGGACGCCGGCGACCTCGGCGGGGCGATCCGCGCGTACCAGAACGTGCTGAGCGACGACCCGGGCAACAGCGAGGCGAAACTGGGGCTCGCCCAGGCCGAGTTGCTTCAGCGGGTGCAGGGCGCCGACCCCCAGCAGGTGCGCAAGGAGGCCGCCGAGAAGCCGGGTGACGCGCAGGCGCAGATCGCCGCGGCCGACCTGGACCTGGTCGGCGGGCATGTCGAGGACGCCTTCGGGCGGCTCATCGAGACCGTGCGGCGCACGGCGGGTGCCGACCGGGACGCCGTGCGGCGCCGGCTGCTTGAGCTGTTCGAGGTGGTCGGGGCCGACGACCCGCGGGTCGTCGGGGCGCGCAGGGCGCTCGCCCGGGCGCTGTTCTGACCGGGACCCCGAGCGGGGTGAGGGCCCCGTTCTGACCAGTTGCTAAACGCGCGGGCATGTGATGCCCGAGTGAAAGATTTGCCGACGAGACGTCAGAGCGGCCGCGCTTTACCAAATCTTGGTAATCGCGGCCGCTGTTACTCGCAGTAAGTCGAGGCCGTTGATCTGTCTGGTTCCGCCCGGAGATCAACGGCTTTGTTCTGCCCTTCGATGCCACCGAGCGTCGCGCTCCGGGACCGCTGGGTCGTGCTTCGGTTATCCGCCCGTTACTAGCCAGTAACGAACCCCCTTGTGCGGGCGGCGAGAATGCACCACGATCGGCGACGCTCGGTCCATTCCCGTACCCCGACAGCCAATCGGGCGCGCGGGTCCATCTGGGTCCCCACCGAGCAGAGCCGGCGGCAGTGGGGCCGGCTCTCGGGCAGGGGGGTCTTCGCCAGACCGGCGAAGCCTGTCCGGCAAGGTTGTGCGTGATGCGTGTCAGGCGCGACCAGTGGTTGTCGCTCGGGGGTGATCGCCGGTGATTTCGGGCGCGGTTCGTGTCCCCGGGCGCGGGCGTTCTCCTTCCCGAGGACGTAGCACTTCTCCCATCCCTGCCCGGCCGAGCCGCCGACTGGTGCGAGTCCGGGCCAGGAGATGTACGTCCGAGAAGGAGGAAATATGGAGTCCCAGGTGCGTGGCGGGACCAGATGGAAGCGGTTCGCTGTGGTCATGGTGCCCAGCGTCGCCGCCACGGCTTGTATAGGCGTCGCACTCGCGCAGGGCGCCCTCGCGGCGTCGTTCAGCGTCTCCGGCCAGTCGTTCAAGGTGACGGCCGACAAACTGGTGGGCACCGGCTTCGAGCAGTACGGGGCCATCGACGAGGGCTACACGCTCGACGGCAAGAAGACGGTTCACCCCGTCGCCGTCTCGGCGTTCAGGACCGCAAAGATCACGAACCTGTGCCAGTCCGTGGTCACCCCGAACGTCCCGGTGTTCGGTTCGGTCAGCCTGATCCTGAAGGCGGGCGGCGGCGACACCCCCGTCAGGGCCGACAACATCTACATCGACATTGCCGACCTCCAGGCCGACGCGACGTTCAAGAACATCGACATCGGTGTGGCCGCCAAGGACGCCAACAAGGGTCCGGGCATCAAGCAGGGCGACACCACGAACCCCTTCGGGTTCTCCCAGCAGTCGGACAAGGCCACGCTGGTCGGCGTGAAGCAGACGGCGTGGGCCACCACCGCCGGAACCTTCAAGCTCAGCGGCCTGAGGATGTCGCTGTCGACGGATGCCAAGGAGTGCTACTAAGCACTCGATGACGGGCGGGGGAGCCGAAGGGCGCCCCCGCCCTTCCCCTTCCGGCCGCGTCTTCACGCGCGGCACACATCTCCACCACAGCAATGCCGTACCAGGGAGCTGTATTCCATGAGCGCCGAGACTCCTGCCGCACCGGGTCAGTTCACCCGCCGAAGGCTGCAGTTCCGCGCCTGGCGGGGTACCCGTCCGTTCTGGGCCGGCCTGTTCGTCCTGCTCGCCGGCTTTCCGATCATGTACTTCCCGTACGCGCATCTCCAGTTCGGTCATCTGACGATCGCGATGGCCACCACCGCGGGAGCCGGGTCCCTGATCATCGGTGTGCTGCTCGTCGTCCTCGGCATCAGCCTCTGGTTCCAGCAGCACGTGCGGACCTTCGCGGGAGTCGCCGCGATCCTGCTGGCGCTGGTGTCCATCCCCGTGTCCAACTTCGGCGGCTTCATCGTCGGCTTCCTGTTCGCGCTGATCGGCGGGGCGATGGCCGTGGCATGGGCGCCGGGGGTGCCGTCGGCGCCGCAGCCGGCACAGGCGGGCGGTGCGGGCGTCGGGGACTCCCCAAAGGCCGCGCCCGGCAGTGCGACGGGCCCGGGGTACGAGGCGAACGACCTGTCAGGAACGAGCCCGGGCAACGGGGCGAACGGGAGGCACAGTGCCGGCTGACGAGGTGACCCACGGGACCCATGTGGACACGTCCCGTGTGAGAACCGGGCCGCGCCACGCGGCACCCAAGAAGCCGCTGTTCACCAGGTTCCACATGCCGGCGGGCAAAGCCATCGCCACCGTGGCGATGCCGACGGCGGTCCTCATGGGCATGGGGTTCACGTCCACGCTCGCCCTCGCCGACAACAACGACACACCGCCGTCGTCGAAGAGCCTGACGGCCGACGAGTACAAGGACTGTGTCACCGCGCTGGACGACTCGAAGGGCGCCTCGGCCTCGCCGTCGCCCTCCGGTTCGCCGAGCGCGAGCGAGTCAGCGGACCGGGCGACGCCGGCCCCGTCGGCGACGGACGGCACCGCCGACGGCGCCAAGGACACCTCGGGCAGGGCCTCTTCGCCGGATTCAGGTTCCGACGACAAGGCCACACCGAGCCCGTCCGCGTCCAAGTCCGCGTCCTCGGCGGGCGGTTCGGACACCTCCACCTCCGACTCCGGCAACCAAGCCACGCCCACCCCGTCGGCGTCCACCGGCGGCGGGAACCTGCTCGACACCATCGGCGACGCGATCACCGGCATCTTCACCGGCGGCGCGGGCTCCGGCTCCTCGGCGAGCGCGAGCCCCACGCCCTCCGCGTCGGCGTCCGCGGCGGACTCCGGGAGCAAGGACTCCGGCGGCAAGGACTCCGGAGACGGCAAGGACGCGGGCGGCAGCGCCGCCGACACCGTCGAGGACACGGCCGGCAAGGTCACCAAGACGGTCGAGGACACCGTCAAGGACACCACCGACAAGGCGTCCGAGGCGGCCGGGGACACCACCGACGCCGTGCGGGAGGCAGCCGGGTCGGCCACCTCCTCGCCCAGTCCCTCGGCAAGCGCCTCCGCCTCCGCCGACGACTGTCCGCTCGCCACGGACGACACGGGCGGCGTCGACAACGCGGTGCCGGTGGCGGACGACCCCTGGTACCTGAACGCCAGCTCGCTGCTGCTCAAGAACGCCGACTACCAGGGCATCGTCGAGGTGAAGCGCGCCAACGGCACCACCAAGCAGGTGCTGAAGTACGTCATCTCCGGCGGCACCGACATCGGTGACCTGCACCAGACGGTCAACGACAAGCAGGCAGGCAAGACCTACCACGTACAGGCTGCGGCCGGCTCGACGTCCACGATCCGCGACGGCGACACGGTGATGTACACGGAGAGCATCTCCGGAAACCTCTTCGGCCTGATCCCCGTGACGTTCAGCCCCGAAAGCCCGCCGCCGCTGAACATCCCGCTGATCTACTTCACCCATGTGAAGGTGACCCAGGCCGCCCAGTTCGGAGGCACCCTGCACGTGCCCGGCATGCACGTGTACACCACCGACTGACGCCCCCCACAAGCCCGTTCGGGAGCCGCGGAAGACACGAGGGCGCCCCCTGTCCGCAGGGGGCGCCCTCGGTGTCGTACGGGATCCTTCGGTGGGTCGGTGGCCGTCGGATCCGTTGGGGGTGTCAGTCCTTCTCGCCGCCGCCGAGGTGGTGGACGCGGACCATGTTGGTGGTGCCGGGGACGCCGGGGGGTGAGCCGGCCGTGATGATCAGGGTGTCGCCCGCGTCGAAGCGGCTCAGCTTGGTGACCTCCTGGTCGACCAGGTCGACCATCTCGTCGGTGCTGTTCACGAACGGCACGACATGCGATTCCACACCCCAGCTGAGCGCCAGTTGGTTGCGGGTGGACTCGTCCGTGGTGAAGGCGATGATCGGCTGGGCGGCGCGGTAGCGGCACAGCCGGCGGGCGGTGTCACCGGACTTGGTGAAGGCGATCAGGCCCTTGCCGCCGAGGAAGTCCGCGATCTCGCACGCGGCCCGGGCGACCGAACCGCCCTGCGTGCGCGGCTTCTTGCCCGGCACCAGCGGTTGCAGGCCCTTGGAGAGCAGTTCCTGCTCGGCCGCCCGGACGATCTTCGACATCGTCTTGACGGTCTCGACCGGGTAGGCGCCCACGCTCGACTCGGCGGACAGCATGACCGCGTCGGCGCCGTCCAGGATCGCGTTGGCCACGTCGGATGCCTCGGCGCGGGTCGGACGGGAGTTGGTGATCATCGACTCCATCATCTGGGTCGCCACGACCACCGGCTTGGCGTTGCGCCGGCACAGTTCGATCAGGCGCTTCTGCACCATGGGGACCTTCTCCAGCGGGTATTCGACGGCCAGGTCGCCGCGGGCGACCATCACGCCGTCGAACGCCATCACGACGTCCTCCATGTTCTCGACCGCCTGCGGCTTCTCCACCTTGGCGATCACCGGGACGCGGCGGCCCTCCTCGTCCATCACCTTGTGGACGTCGGCCACGTCCCGGGCGTCCCGGACGAAGGACAGCGCGACCAGGTCGCAGCCCATGCGCAGCGCGAACCGCAGGTCCTCGATGTCCTTGTCGCTGAGCGCGGGCACGTTGACGGCCGCGCCGGGCAGGTTGATGCCCTTGTGGTCGGACACGACGCCGCCCTCGATGACGATCGTCCGCACCCGGGGGCCCTCGACGTCCAGGACCTTCAGCTCGACGTTGCCGTCGTTGATCAGGATCTGGTCGCCGCGCGAGACGTCGTTCGGCAGGCCCTTGTACGTCGTGCCGCAGATGCTCTTGTCGCCGGGGACGTCCTCGGTGGTGATGACGAACTCGTCGCCGCGCTCCAGTTCCACCGGACCCTCGGCGAAGGTCTCCAGGCGGATCTTCGGTCCCTGGAGGTCGGCGAGCACGCCGATGGCGCGGTTGGTCTCCTTGGACGCGGCGCGGACGCGGTCGTACCGCGCCTGGTGCTCGGCGTGGGTGCCGTGGCTGAAGTTGAACCGGGCCACGTTCATGCCCGCCTCGATCATGGCGACGAGCATCTCGTGGGAGTCGACCGCGGGGCCGAGAGTACAGACGATTTTCGAACGGCGCATGGGGCGATCCTATCGGTTTGTTTCGCTACGGAATATTCCGTCTGATGGAAGACACAAATGGGCGGGTTCACGCTCAGGCGAGTGCCAGGCGAGTGCCGGTCGAATTCCTCAGACGCCCTTTCCGACCAGTGCGTAGGTCTGTTCGGCGATCTCCAATTCCTCGTCCGTCGGAACCACGGCCACGGCGACCCGCGCGTCCGGCGGCGAGATCAGCCGGGCCCCGTCGCCCCGCGCGGCGTTCAGCTCCGGGTCGACGTCGAGGCCCAGCGCCGCCAGGCCCTCGATCGCCGCCGCCCGCACCGGGGCGGCGTTCTCGCCGACCCCGGCGGTGAAGACGACCGCGTCCACCGTGCCGAGTACCGCGTAGTAGGCGCCGATGTACTTCTTCAGCCGGTGCACGTAAATGTCGAAGGCGAGCCGCGCCCCGGCGTCGCCCTCCTCGATCCTGCGCTGAATCTCCCGCATGTCATTGTCGCCGCACAGGCCGAACAGACCGCTCCCCTTGTTGAGAAGAGTGTCGATCTCATCCATGGACATTCCGCCAACGCGCCGCAAATGGAAGATGACGGCGGGATCCAGGTCACCGGAGCGGGTTCCCATCACCAGCCCCTCCAAGGGCGTCAGTCCCATCGAGGTGTCCACGCACCGGCCGCCGCGGACCGCCGAGGCCGACGCCCCGTTGCCCAGGTGCAGCACGATCACATTCACCTCCTGCGGGGCCCTGCCGAGCAGCCGCGCGGCCGCCCGGGAGACATACGCGTGCGAGGTGCCGTGGAAGCCGTAGCGCCGCACCCGGTAGCGGTCCGCCAGTTTCGTGTCGATCGCGTAGCGGGCCGCGTACTCCGGCATCGTCGTGTGGAACGCGGTGTCGAAGACCGCGACCTGCGGCAGGTCGGGGCGCAGCGCCCGCGCCGTGCGGATGCCGGTCAGATTCGCCGGGTTGTGCAGCGGCGCGACCGGGATCAGCCGCTCGATCTCGGTGAGCACGGAGTCGTCGATGACGGTGGGCTCCGTGAAGAACATGCCGCCGTGCACCACGCGATGCCCGATCGCGGCCAGCTCCGGCGAGTCGAGGCCGATGCCGTCCCGGGACAGCTCCCCGGCGACGGCCTTCAGGGCGGCGTCGTGATCCGCGATCGGCCCGTTCTGCTCACGGGTCTCGCCCGTGGTCCGGCAGGTGTGCCTGAGCCGGGAGGTCTGCTCGCCGATCCGCTCCACCAGACCGACGGCGAGCCGGCCGCCGTCGCGCATGTCCAGCAGCTGGTACTTCAGCGACGAGGAGCCGGAGTTCAGGACGAGGACGCGGGAAGCGACGGCGGCCGGTTGCGGCTCGCCGGACGGCGTCGTGGCGGGCGACGGGCGGGAGGTCACTGGGCGGCTGCCTTCTCGTGCGGGGCCGGGGCGGGGCTCTGGGCCTGGACGGCCGTGATGGCGACGGTGTTGACGATGTCCTGGACGAGGGCGCCCCGTGACAGATCGTTGACCGGCTTGCGCAGGCCCTGCAGCACCGGTCCGACGGCGATCGCGCCGGCCGAGCGCTGCACGGCCTTGTAGGTGTTGTTGCCGGTGTTCAGGTCGGGGAAGATCAGCACGCTGGCCTGCCCCGCCACCTCGGAGCCCGGCAGCTTGGTCGCGGCGACCGTGGGTTCCACCGCGGCGTCGTACTGGATCGGCCCCTCGATCTTCAGATCGGGCCGCCGCGCGCGGGCCAGCTTCGTGGCCTCACGCACCTTGTCGACATCGGCGCCCGAACCGGACGTGCCGGTGGAGTACGACAGCATCGCGATCCGCGGCTCCACGCCGAACTGCCGCGCGGTGGCCGCCGACTGGACGGCGATGTCGGCGAGCTGCGCGGCGTCCGGGTCCGGGTTGACCGCGCAGTCACCGTAGACCAGCACCTTGTCGGCGAGGCACATGAAGAAGACCGACGAGACGATCGAGGACTCCGGCCGGGTCTTGATGATCTCGAACGCGGGCCGGATGGTGGCCGCGGTGGAGTGCACGGAACCGGAGACCATGCCGTCCGCCAGGCCCTCCTCGACCATCAGGGTGCCGAAGTAGTTCACGTCGGCGACGACGTCGTGGGCCAGCTCCGCCGTGACGCCCTTGTGGGCGCGCAACCGGGCGTACCGCTCGGCGAAGGCCTCGCGCAGCTCGGAGACGGCCGGGTCGATCAACTGCGCCTCGCCGAGGTCGATGCCGAGGTCGGCGGCCTGCTTGCGGATCCGGTCGACCGGCCCGAGCAGGGTCAGATCGCACACGTCCCGGCGCAGCAGCACCTCGGCGGCGCGCAGCACGCGTTCCTCGGTGCCCTCCGGCAGGACCACCCGGCGCCGGTCGGCGCGGGCCTGCTCCAGCAGCTTGTGCTCGAACATCATCGGGGTGACGCGGTCGCTGCTCGGCGCGGAGACCCGGCGCAGCAGGTCACCGGTGTCGACGTACCGCTCGAACAGGCCGAGCGCGGTCTCCGCCTTGCGCGGGGTGGCCGCGTTCAGCTTGCCTTCCAGGGAGAACAGCCGCTCGGCGGTGGGGAAGCTGTTGCCGGCCACGGACAGCACCGGGGTGCCGGGGGCGAGGCGGGCGGCCAGGGTGAGGATCCCGTCGCTGGGGCGCTCGTCCAGGGTCAGCAGGACGCCCGCTATCGGCGGGGTGCCGGCGCTGTGCGCGGCCAGCGAGCCGACGACCAGGTCGGCGCGGTCGCCCGGGGTCACCACGAGGCAGCCCGGGGTCAGCGCGGCCAGCAGGTTGGGCAGCATGGCGCCGCCGAAGACGAAGTCGAGCGCGTCCCGGGCGAGCCCCGAGTCGTCGCCGAGCAGCACCTCGGCGCCCAGGGCCTGGCCGATCTGCGCGACGGTCGGCGCCGCCAGGGCCGGCTCGTCCGGCAGCACGTAACAGGGCACCGGCAGCCGGTTCGCGAGCTGTCCGGCCAACTCCTCGCGGTCGCCCGGGGCCACCCGGTTGGCGACCATCGCCAGTACGTCGCAGCCCAGGCCCTGGTAGGCCCGGAAGGCGTTGCGGGTCTCGGCGAGCACGGACTCGGTGCTCTGCCTGCGGCCGCCCACCACCGGGATGACGGAGGCGCCGAACTCGTTGGCGAGCCGGCCGTTGAGGGCGAGTTCGTCGGGCAGTTGGGTGTCGGCGAAGTCGGTGCCGAGCACCAGGACGACGTCGTAGTCGCGGGCCACCAGGTGGAAGCGGTCGACGAGCGTGGACACCAGCTCGTCGCTGCCCTGCTCGGCCTGGAGCGTGGACGCCTCGTGGTAGTCCATGCCGTAGACGGTCGCCGGGTCCTGGGAGAGCCGGTAGCGGGCCCGCAGCAGTTCGAAGAGGCGGTCGGGGTGGTGGTGCACGAGCGGACGGAACACACCCACCCGGTCGACCTGCCGGGTCAGGAGTTCCATGACTCCCAGCTCGACGACCTGGCGGCCGTCGCCGCGGTCGATCCCGGTGACGTACACACTGCGGGTCACGCGTGCTCTCCGTTTCGTCGCGTTCGTCTCGTTCATCGCGTTCATCGCGTTCGTCTCGGTGGCTCGTTCATGTCGGCGCCGCCGCACACCCTTCGGCGGCTGTTCCGGCACGCACAAAAATCGCCCACCGGGGTGAGCGGAACCCCCTTGACAATACCTTCGCCCGCGGATAAAGCGCCCGTCAGGACGGGGGTCCACGTCCGCCCCCGGGACATGAAACAATCGGACTGGCTCACCCGCGTCGACAGCGAGCAGGAGACACAGCAGGATGCGCATCGGAGTCCTCACCGCAGGCGGCGACTGCCCCGGCCTGAACGCCGTGATCCGGTCGGTCGTGCACCGGGCGGTCACGAACTACGGCGACGAGGTGATCGGCTTCGAGGACGGCTACCGGGGACTGCTCGACGGCCACTACCGCACCCTCGACCTCGACGCGGTCGGCGGCATCCTCTCCCTCGGCGGGACCATCCTCGGCTCCTCGCGCCTGGAGCGCGACCGGCTGCGCGAGGCCTGCGAGCGGGCCACCGACATGGTCGACGAGTTCGGGATCGACGCGCTGATCCCGATCGGCGGCGAGGGCACGCTGACCGCGGCCCGGATGCTCTCCGACGCGGGCCTGCCGGTCGTGGGCGTCCCGAAGACGATCGACAACGACATCTCCTCCACGGACCGCACCTTCGGCTTCGACACCGCGGTCGGCGTCGCCACCGACGCCATGGACCGCCTCAAGACCACCGCGGAGTCCCACCAGCGCGTGATGGTCGTCGAGGTCATGGGCCGGCACGCCGGCTGGATCGCCCTGGAGTCCGGCATGGCCGGCGGCGCCCACGGCATCTGCCTGCCCGAGCGGCCGTTCGACCCGGGCGACCTGGTCAAGATGGTCGAGGAGCGGTTCGACCGCGGCAAGAAGTTCGCCGTCATCTGCGTCGCCGAGGGCGCGCACCCCGCCGAGGGCACGATGGACTACGGCAAGGGCGCGATCGACCAGTACGGGCACGAGCGCTTCCAGGGCATCGGTACGGCCCTCGCGTACGAGCTGGAGCGGCGGCTCGGCAAGGAGGCCAAGCCGGTCATCCTCGGCCATGTCCAGCGCGGCGGCACGCCGACCGCGTACGACAGGGTGCTCGCCACCCGCTTCGGCTGGCACGCGGTGGAGGCCGCGCACCGGGGCGAGTTCGGCAGGATGACCGCGCTGCGCGGCACCGACATCGTGATGGTGCCGCTCGCGGAGGCGGTCACCGAACTGAAGACGGTACCGAAGGACCGGATGGACGAGGCCGAGTCGGTCTTCTGATCCCCCTCATCCTGGTGAGCATCCGGACGCCACGGGTGGCCACCGACGGCACGGGCGTCGGGCGTCGAGGTGCGTCGGGGGTACCGGGGCGTGGTCGTGACGATGCCGCCGGTGGCGCGGGCGTTCGCCGTTCTTCTCCAGTCGTGCGCGAGCCAGGGCGAGGCCGAAGGCCGTGTCGTCCGGTGGCGTGGGTGTGCCGGAGTCGGTGGTGGGTGGCGCGTGGGCAGGTCGGTGTTGCCGTGCCGTGAGGGGCGCCGGGGCGTGGTGGTGATCGGGCCGCGTGGAGGGCGGGTTTCGTGCGTGGCACGCGCGTGGGCGTCCGGCTCAGCCCTTGACCGCGCCGCCCATTAGGCGGGTGCCGTCAGCGGTGGTCGTCGGTGCGGTCGGTGCCCACCGCCTTGCCGACGACGGGTGCGTGGAAGGTGCCGCCCCGGAAGTCGATGTGGTCGCCGCCGTACGTGCCTTGGGCGTCCTCCTCGGGTCCGGCGGGGGCATCGCCGTCCGGGGCGTGTGTGCGCAGCACCGCCACGGCGACGGCCGCCGCCCGCGCCGCGGCCCGCTCCTGGGAACCGGCGGCGTCGGCCCGCTGCTTGTCCGCGTCGGCGCGGTCGCTGATGCCGCGGATCACCAACGCGTCGACCTGCCCGCTCAGATGGGCCGCGTGGACCGCTCCCGAACCCTCCGTCTCGATCGCCGCCGCATCGTTGTAGTGCTCCCGCAGCTGCCGGGCGACGCCGGAGGCGGCGTCGGCCAGCACCACGTCACCGCTGGCGATCGGCTTGAAGTGCACGCGTACACCCGGCATGTCCCGTACGGCCGAACGGGCCGCCTGCACCAGCGCGTTGGAGCCGAACCATGCCTCCGGGCGGACCAGCAGGCCATCGGGTGTCTGCTTGCCGCCGTGCACGGCGTACACCTTGGTGCCCACCACCACGTCACCGAGGGCGACGTCGTCCTTGAGGGCGCCCGCGACGCCGACGAACAGCACCGCCCGCGGACGCAGCCAGTCGATGAGCGGACCGGTGAGCGCGGCGGCGGTCCGCGCGCCCTCACCCAACTCGGCGGTCACCACCTGCCAGGAGCAACCGGGCAGCCGTCCCACCTCCACCCGGGTCCCGCCCGCATGCACCCGCTCCCGGCGCTCCGTCACATGGGCGCGCACCGCCGCGTACTCCAGCGCGAGCGCGGTCAGGACCAAAACGGTGGGCGGTGTCTGCGGCACACTCTTAAGGTAGCCGGGGGAAGGGGCGCGAGTGCCGGAACGAGACGTCAGCGTGGGCCAGTTGCTGCTCACCGAGTACCAGACCGTCAAGGACGAGCAGAAGAGCCGGATCGGCTTCCGCGACAACCTGCTCTACGTCACCCTCACCGTGGTGGCCGCGGTCGTCGCCGCCGTGGCCCAGGCCGGCCGGCCCGCCATGCTGCTCGCCCTGCCCCCGGTGTGCGTGGTCCTCGGCTGGACCTACCTGGTCAACGACCAGAAGATCTCGGCGATCGGCGCCTATGTGCGCGACGAACTGGCGCCGCGGCTGGCCGAACTGGCCGGTGCGGAGGCGACGGAGGTCTTCCGCTGGGAGGCGGCGCACCGGCAGGACGCCCGGCGCCTGTCCCGCAAGGTCGTGCAGCTGGTGGTGGACCTGCTGGCGTTCTGCGTGGTGCCGGCGAGCGGGCTCGCCGTGTACTGGGTGGCGGGCGGGCCGTCGGCGGGGCTGGTGTCCCTGTCGCTGCTGGAGGCCCTCGCGGTGGGCGGACTCGGCCTCAACATCGTGCTCTACGCCGTGCCGCTCAGTCCGGCGGCCGAGCCGGACTGAGCGCTCACCTCACTGCCCCGTCACCCACCGGTACTGCAGTTCCGGGCGGCCCACCGTGCCGTACTGCGGGCTGCGGGCCGCCCGGCCCGTGTCGACCAGGTGCTCCAGGTAGCGGCGGGCCGTGATGCGGGAGATGCCGACCGCCTCGGCGACGCCGGCCGCGGTGAGTCCGCCGGTGCGGTCGCGCAGGGCCACCGTGACCCGCTCCAGGGTGGGCGCGCTCAGACCCTTCGGCAGCGCCGCCGGGCTCGGCGCCCGCAGCACCGCGAGCGCCCGGTCCACCTCGTCCTGCCCGCTGGCCTCGCCGGCCGCCGCATGGAACTCGGCGTAGCGCAGCAGCCGGTCCCGCAGGGTCGCGAAGGTGAAGGGCTTCAGGACGTACTGCACGACCCCGAGCGAGACCCCTTCGCGTACCACGGTCAGGTCCCGGGCGGACGTCACCGCTATCACATCGGCGTGATGGCCGGCCGCCCGCATCGAGCGGGCGAACTGCAGGCCGTGCACGTCCGGCAGGTGCAGATCGAGCAGCAGCAGGTCCACCGGGGTGCGGTCCAGCACCCGCCGGGCCTCCGCGCCGGTGTGCGCCTTGCCCACGGCGACAAAGCCCGGCACCCGTCCGACGTACAGCACATGCGCGTCCGCGGCGACCGGGTCGTCCTCCACGACGAGGACCCGGATGGGCTGTCCCGCCGTCATGCCCCACCTCGCGCCGCGGCGCTGCCGATCCTGCGGGCCGGCCCCGCGGTCCCGCCCAGGGGCAGCCGTGCCTCGAACACCGCACCGCCCGCACCGCCGGCACCTCCGGCCCCGCCCTGTTCGTTCTCCGTCACCGTCAACGTGCCCTCCTGCCGGGTCACTGCCTGCCGCACCAGCGCGAGGCCGAGCCCACGGCCCTGGGGCCCGGCCGGCTTGGTCGTGAATCCCCGCTGGAACACCAGCTCGGCATGGGCCGGATCCACCCCGCTGCCCGAGTCGGCGACCCGCAGCACCAGTTCGGCGCGGCCCCCCGCGGCCGCGTCCGCCGTCTCTTCGGCGTATGCCGTCACCGTGACCCGGGCCCGCACGGTGCCCTGGGCCGCGTCCACCGCGTTGTCGATCAGATTGCCGAGGATGGTCACCAGGTCGCGGGCCGGCAGGCCCTGCGGGAGCAGACCGTCGTCCAGCCGGCTCTCCGGCGCCACCACCAGCTCCACGCCCCGCTCGTTGGCCTGGGCGGTCTTGCCGAGCAGCAGGGCGGCCAGCACCGGCTCGCTGACCGCGGCCACCACCTGGTCGGTCAGCGCCTGGGCCAGCTCCAGCTCGGCGGTCGCGAACTCCACCGCCTCCTCGGCACGGCCCAGCTCGATCAGGGAGACCACCGTGTGCAGCCGGTTCGCCGCCTCGTGGGCCTGCGAGCGCAGCGCCTGGGTGAAACCACGCTCCGAGTCCAACTCGCCCATGAGCGACTGGAGTTCGGTGACATCCCGGAGGGTGACGACGGTGCCGCGGCGCTCACCGCCGGACACCGGCGAGGTGTTGACGACCAGCACCCGGTGCGCCGTCAGATGCACCTCGTCGACCCGCGGCTGCGAGGCCAGCAGCGCCCCGGTGAGCGGTGCGGGCAACCCGAGGTCGGCCACCGATCGGCCCACCACCTCCTCGGGGCCGACGCCGAGCAGTTCCCGACCGCCGTCGTTGATGAGGGCCACACGGAACTGGCCGTCCAGCATCAGCAGCCCCTCGCGCACCGCGTGCAGCGCGGCCTGGTGATAGTCGTGCATGTGGCTCAGCTCGGCCGCGTTCATGCCATGGGTGTGCCGGCGCAGCCGGGCGTTGATGACGTACGTGCCGACGCCGCCCAGCGCCAGGGCGCCGGCCGCGACCCCGGCCATGGCCGTGACCTGCTCCTGCACCCGCTCGCTGATGGCCTCGACGCGGATGCCCGCGCTCACCAGGGCGATGACACGGTTGCCGTCCCAGACGGGCGTGACGGCGCGCACGGACGGGCCGAGGGTGCCGGTGTACGTCTCGGTGAAGGAGTGGCCCTCAAGGGCGGGCCCGATGTGCCCGAGGAACTTCCCGCCGATCTGTGCGGTGTCCGGGTGGGTCCAGCGGATGCCCCGCGGGCTCATGATCGTCACGAAGTCGACGCCGGTGTCCCGCTGGACCTGGAGCGCGTACGGCTGGAGCCGGGCCGTCGGGTCCGGGGCGTTGATCGCCTCCCGCACCGAGGGGGCGTCGGCTATCGAGCGGGCCACGGCCGTGGCCTGCCGGCCCGCCGCGTCCTCGGCCTGGCCGCGGTCGCTGA
The DNA here is from genome assembly GCF_042873595.1 of Streptomyces sp. NPDC004629. Lineage (NCBI taxonomy): Bacteria > Bacillati > Actinomycetota > Actinomycetes > Kitasatosporales > Streptomycetaceae > Streptomyces > Streptomyces sp. NPDC004629. The sequence continues at coordinate 108,977 of NZ_JBIALO010000027.1, forward strand.
GATAGGTGAACAGCGCGTACCCGGCGACCACGACCGCGATCAGCACGGCCTGCATGGCGAACAGCTGGCCGGCCAGGCTGCGGGGTCGGGGCAGGGCGGAGAAGCGCATGTCGTCAGTGTGCCCCTCCGGTTGAGCGCGAACTAAATGAACGTAAGGGTGACCGCCCTCACAGACCAGGAGATAGTCACGGCATCCCCCATATCCCCCGGACGTGAGCCGCACGCCGGTGATGCCGACGAAGACGTCAAGGAGGGCAGCCGTGGCCGCCAGCACATCCGAAACGGCACCTGCCGCACCCGCCGCGAAGCGGGACCGCACCCACTATCTGTACATCGCCGTGATCGTCGCGGTCGCGCTCGGTATCGCCGTGGGGCTCATCCGGCCCGACTTCGGGGTCGAGCTGAAGCCGCTCGGCACGGGCTTCGTGAACCTGATCAAGATGATGATCTCGCCGGTCATCTTCTGCACGATCGTGCTGGGCATCGGCTCGGTCCGCAAGGCGGCCAAGGTCGGCGCGGTCGGCGGTATCGCGCTCGGCTACTTCCTCGTGATGTCGCTCGTCGCGCTCGCCATAGGTCTCGTCGTCGGCAACGTGCTGCACCCCGGTGACGGGCTGCACCTGACCGACGCGATCAAGCAGACCGGGCACGACCAGGTGGCCGGCGACGCGCTGCCGCCGGTGGACTTCGTGCTGTCGATCATCCCTACCACGTTCGTCTCCGCCTTCACCGAGGGCCAGGTGCTCCAGACCCTCCTGATCGCGTTGCTCGCCGGGTTCGCGCTACAGGCCATGGGCTCGGCCGGCCAGCCGGTGCTGCGTGGCATCGAGCACATCCAGCGGCTCGTCTTCCGCATCCTCGCCATGGTGATGTGGGCCGCGCCCATCGGTGCCTTCGGCGCCATCGCCGCGGTGGTCGGCTCGTCGGGCCTGGAGGCGCTGAAGAGCCTCGCGGTGCTGATGCTCGGCTTCTACGTCACGTGCGTGCTGTTCGTCTTCGTCGTGCTCGGTGCGCTGCTGCGGGCCATCGCGGGGCTGAACGTCTTCGCGCTGTTCACGTACCTGGCCCGGGAGTTCCTGCTGATTCTGTCCACCTCCTCCTCGGAGTCCGCGCTGCCGCGGCTCATCGCGAAGATGGAGCACCTGGGCGTCAGCAAGCCCGTGGTCGGCATCACCGTTCCGACCGGCTACTCCTTCAACCTCGACGGCACCATGATCTACATGACCATGGCGTCGCTGTACATCGCCGACGCCTTGGGCACGCCGATGTCGGTCGGCGAGCAGATCCCGCTGCTGCTGTTCCTGCTGCTCGCCTCCAAGGGCGCCGCCGGCGTCAGCGGCGCCGGGCTCGCCACGCTGGCGGGCGGTCTGCAGTCGCACAAGCCCGCGCTGGTCGACGGCGTCGGTCTGATCGTCGGCATCGACCGCTTCATGAGCGAGGCCCGCGCCCTGACGAACTTCGCGGGCAACGCCGTCGCCACCGTCCTGATCGGCACCTGGACGAAGGAGATCGACACGGACCGCGTCCGGCGGGTGCTCGCCGGTGAGCTGCCGTTCGACGAGAAGACCCTGCTGGACGAGGGCGAGCAGGCGCCGGCGGCCGGGCTGCCGGAGCAGCCGGGCAACGGCGACAGCGAGAAGGAGCTGGCCAAGGCGTGACGGCTCCGCCGCGCCCCGGCCCGGCCCCGATTCGGGACGTGCGGTTTCGCCGGGCCTCGTTGCGGCGCCGATTCCGGACGTGTGGCTTCGCCGGGCCTCGTGGCGGCCCCGATTCGGGACGTGCGGTTTCGTCGGGCCCCGGCCCGGCCCCGATTGCGGACGTGTGGTTTCGTCGGGCCTCGTTGCGGCGCCGATTCGGGACGTGTGGTTTCGTCGGGCCTCGTTGCGGCGCCGATTCGGGACGTGCGGTTTCGTCGGGCCCCGGCCCGGCACCGACTCCGGACGTGCGGCCCGGCCTGAACCCGGGCCGGACGTCCGGCCACCGCCCCGGGCGGCCGAGCATCCCCCGTTGCCCGGCCGCCCGGTTCCGTGATGAGCCCGCCACCTGCTCATCCTGCGCTGCCTGGCCGTGGAGCGTGCCGTGCGGGGGGCGTTCGGCTACCGGCACTCCGCGCTGCTACTGGTGGCGGCGCTGCTGCGCGGTGGACGCCGGGCCTTCGACGCGGAGCGGCGCAGCGCCTCCCTGCTGGAGATGGCCCGGTCCGCGGGGAGCCCCGGGTGACCGACGGGTTGCCCTGACCTCGACGTCAACGCCTACCGTCGAGGACATGCGTATCGGCGAGCTGGCCGCACGGGCCGGGACCACCACGCGGACACTGCGGTACTACGAGGCGCGGGGGCTGCTGCCCGCGCGCCGCGACGGTAAGGGCCACCGCGTCTACGACGAGCGGGACCTGCGGCTGCTCACCCAGATCCGGACGCTGCAGGACTTCGGGTTCGACCTGGAGGAGACCCGGCCGTTCGTGGAGTGTCTGCGGGCCGGGCATCCGGAGGGCGACTCCTGCCCCGCCTCGCTCGCGATCTACCGGCGCAAGCTGGACGAGCTGGACGCGCTCATCGGGGAGCTGCGGGCGGTGCGGGCGCAGGTCGCCGGGCAGTTGGGGCGGGCGGAGCGGGCCAGGGACGCGCTGGCCGCCGAGGCGCTGGTTCCGGGTGGTCCGGAACCCGAGTGCGAACTGGGAGGACACCGACGATGACCAGGACGGTCGGCGTGGCCGAGGTGACGGACGGGGACTTCACGGCGGAGGTGATCGAATCCGACCTGCCGGTGCTGGTGGAGTTCACCGCCGACTGGTGTCCGCCGTGCCGGCAGATGGCGCCGGTACTCGGCGCGCTCGCCGCCGAGACGAGTGACCGGCTGAAGGTCGTGCAACTGGACGTGGACGCCAACCCGCTGACCACCAACGCGTACAAGGTGCTGTCGATGCCGACGTTCATGGTGTTCCGGAACGGTGAGCCGGTGAAGGCGATGGTCGGGGCGCGGCCCCGGCGCAGGCTCCTGGAGGAGCTGTCCGACGTGCTGTAGGACGGTGACGCCCGTAAAAAATCCCCCGAGCAATTGCGCTCGGGGGATTTCCCTGCGTATATTCGGTGATTCGCGACTTCATGGAATTAAGTCGCGAAGAAGTTCACTGAGCACAGTATATCCGGGCGGGAGCGGAATTGTCAAACACCGAATTTCCGGACGATGAATTGCGTCGCGAGCAGGAATTCATCGACGGACTGTACGCGCGTGTGGACGCGCTGCGCGGCGACACCGAGACCTCCGTCGCGGACGCCCTCGCGCAGGGCGACAAGCCCATGCAGGCCCGCCTGGAGCGGGACATCCTGGTCGCCGAACGGTCCGGGCTGCTCGCCGCGCTGAACGCCGTGGACGGCTCGCTCTGCTTCGGCCGCATCGACCTGACCTCGGGCACCACCCACCACATCGGCCGTATCGGGCTGCGCGCCGAAGACGCCGAGCGCACCCCCGTCCTCATCGACTGGCGCGCCGATGTCGCCCGCCCCTTCTACCTGGCCACCGGCCACACCCCGATGGGTCTGCGCCGGCGCCGGCACATCTCCACCGACGGCCGCAGGGTCACCTCCCTGCACGACGAGATCCTCGACCTCGGCGACGCCACCCGCACCGGCCACGAGGACCCGACCGGGGACGCCGTGCTCCTGGCCGCGCTCACCTCCGCGCGCACCGGCCGCATGAGCGACATCGTGCAGACCATCCAGGCCGAGCAGGACGAGATCATCCGGGCGCCCCACCGCGGGGTGCTGGTGGTCGAGGGCGGCCCCGGCACCGGCAAGACCGCGGTCGCGCTGCACCGGGCGGCCTATCTGCTGTACGAGCACCGGGACCTGCTGGCCCGGCGGGCCGTCCTGGTCGTCGGCCCGAACCCCGCCTTCCTCGGCTACATCGGCGAGGTGCTGCCCTCGCTCGGCGAGACGGGGGTGCTGCTCGCCACGGTCGGCGAGCTGTTCCCCGGGGTGCGGGCCACCGCCCAGGACACCCCGCGGGCCGCGGCGGTGAAGGGCCACGCCGACATGGCCGACGTGCTCGCCGCCGTCGTACGCGACCGGCAGGCGCTGCCCGACCCGGTGATCGCGATCGAGCACGACCGCGAGGTCCTGATGCTCGACGACGGCCTGGTGAAGGTCGCCCGCGAGCGCACCCGCGCCGCCGGGCTGCCGCACAACGTGGCCCGCGAGCACTTCGAGGGCCACATCCTCAACACGCTCACCGACATGGTGGCCGAGCGCATCGGCACCGACCCGTACGACGGCGGCAACCTGCTGGACGCCGGCGACATCACCCAGATCCGCGACGAACTCGCCGAGAACCCGGACGTCTGGTCCGCCATCGACCGGCTGTGGCCGAGGCTGACCCCGCAGCGGCTGCTCGCGGACTTCCTCGCCGACCCCGACGGGTACCTGAGCGACGAGGACGCCGCCGCGATCCGCCGTCCGGTGACCCGGGCGTGGACCGTGGCGGATGTGCCGCTGCTCGACGAGGCGGCCGAACTGCTCGGCGAGGACGACCGCGTCAGGCGGACGCTCGCCGAAAGGGAACGGGAGACGCAGATCGCCTTCGCGCAGGGCGTCCTCGACGTGTCGTACGCGTCCCGCACCTACGAGTTCGAGGACAAGGAGGACAGCGATCCCGACGGCTCCGAGGTGCTGTCCGCGCACGACATCATCGACGCCGAACGGTTCGCCGAGCGGCACGAGGAGGCCGACTTCCGCAGCGCCGCCGAGCGGGCCGCGGCCGACCGGACCTGGGCGTTCGGGCACATCATCGTGGACGAGGCGCAGGAGCTGTCGCCGATGGCCTGGCGGCTGCTGATGCGGCGCAGCCCTACCCGTTCGATGACCCTGGTCGGCGACCCGGCCCAGACCGCGGAGCCGGCGGGCGTGGGCTCCTGGTCCCGGATCCTCGCGCCGTACGTCGAGGACCGCTGGGAGCACACGCGTCTCGGCGTCAACTACCGCACCCCGTCGGAGATCATGGACCTGGCCGCGGCCGTGGTCCGCGCCGAACAGCCCGGCTTCGAACCGCCCAGCTCGGTCCGTTCGACCGGGGTACGGCCCTGGGTGCGGCAGGCGGCCGACGACCTGCCGGGCGCGGTGGCGAAGGCGGTCGCCGAACTGACCCCCGCCGAGGGCCGCCTCGCGGTGATCGCGCCGCGCGACCTGCACCGGGCGCTCGCCGCCCGGCTGGACGGGGTCACGGCCGGCGCCGAGCCCGACCTGACGCGGACCGTCGTCCTGCTGGACCCGCGCCAGGCCAAGGGGCTTGAGTTCGACTCGGTGCTGGTGGTGGAGCCGGGCCGGTACGGCACCAGCGACCTGTACGTGGCCCTGACCCGGGCCACGCAGCGGCTGGGTGTGCTGTACGCGGGCGGCCTGCCCGACGGGCTCAGGCAGGCCGCAGCCACACCGTAGCCAGCGGGGGCAGGGTCAGCCGGATGCTCGCGGGGCGCCCGTGCCGGCCCCGCGGCTCCGGCTTGACCGGGTGCGGATGCACCACCTCTCCGCCGCCGTAGCGGGCCGCGTCCGTGTTGAGCGCCTCCCGCCACGCGGGGACGTCGTCCGGTACGCCGAGCCGGTAGTCGTGGCGGACGACGGGGGAGAAGTGGGACACGGACAGCAGGGGTGTCCCGTCGGCGTCGTACCTCAGGAACGCGAACACGTTGTCGTCGGCGGCGGTGGCGCTGTCGGTGGTGTCGGCGGTGATCCACTGGAAGCCGGTGGGGTCGGTGTCGCGCTGCCACAGGGCGGGGGTGGCGCGGTAGACGGTGTTGAGGTCGCGTACGAGGTCGCGGATGCCGCGGTGGTCGGGTTCGGCCGGGTAGCCGGGGTCGAGCAGCCACCAGTCGGGGCCGTGTGCTTCGTACCATTCGGCGCCCTGGGCGAACTCCTGTCCCATGAAGAGGAGTTGTTTGCCGGGGTGGGCCCACATGAAGGCGAGGTAGGCGCGGTGGTCGGCG
>NZ_JBIALO010000028.1:0-110587 GCF_042873595.1 Streptomyces sp. NPDC004629
GGGGGTGCGGGGCTGAGCCCCGCGGGGGGGGGGGGGGGGGGACGCGCGCCCGGCGGGGGGGGCCCCGGGGGGCGGGGGGGGGGGGGGCGCCCCCCCCCCCGGGGGGGGGGCCCCCCCCCCCCGCGACCAGCCACGACGGTGCCGCGGACGACCGATCGCCGGGCCTGCTGAGGAGACCGGGCCGTGCTGCGCCGTGTCATTTTCCGGCGTCACGGCCCGTGGTGGTAGACCACGCCCGAACGCATCCCGCCGCTCGTGGCGAAGAGCTGAGGGACGGTCACCGGCGCATAGCCGCGGGCCTTCAGTGCCCGCAGGAGGTACGGGACGGCCGGCGGGGTGGTCGCGTACCGGTCGTGCAGGACCACGACGGCTCCGGGCCGCACCCCGGCGAGCACGCGCCGTTCGATGAGCCGGGGGTCGTGGTGTTTCCAGTCCCGGGGGTCGACGTTCCACATCACCACCGACAGGCCCGCTCCGGCCGCCGCCGCCCGCACCTTCGCGTTCCACGCGCCGAACGGCGGCCTGCAGATCGTCGGCCGGTGTCCGGTGACCGATGCGATCTGCCGCGCCGCGGTCCCCAGTTCACGGCGGATCCGGTCGGGCGGGAGCCGGGTGAGGTGCGGGTGGGTGACCGTGTGGTCGCCGATCGCGTCCCCGTCCCGGTACTCCCGCAGCACGTCCGCGCGGTGACGGAGCGCGTGCGGCCCGATGAGGAAGAAGGTGGCCACGGCGTGCTGCCGCTCCAGCGCGCGCACCACGGCCGGGGTGTAGCCGGTGGGACCGTCGTCGAAGGTCAGCGCGACGCACGGGGTGGTCCGGCAGTCCACGGGCGGTGGCCGGATCCCGTCGGCCGAGGTGGCGGACGGGCCCTGGGACGCGACGCCGGCCGCCGGGCCTGCGGTGGACGCCACGGCCGCGAGGACGGTGCCGGTCATCAGCGTCACCGCCCGCCGCCGCAGCGCACCGGTCGCCATCGCACCACCTCGGTCGCACGGCCCCGCCTCCATTGTCGGACCGCCGGCGGGCCCAGGCGGTCGGAGTCGGGTAAGAACGCGGGAAGGTCCCAACCCGGCGGTCCAGCCGGGCGCCGACGGTCAGCCGCCCACCCGGACCAGGCCGCTCTCATAGGCGAAGATCACCGCGTGCACACGGTCGCGCAGGTCCAGCTTGCCCAGGATGCGGCCCAGATGGGTCTTGACGGTCGTCTCCCCGAGGAAGAGCCGGCCGGCGATCTCCGCGTTGCTCAGGCCCTGGGCGACGAGGGCGAGGACGTCCCGTTCGCGGTCGGTCAGCCGGGCGAGGCGGCCACGCTCCGCGCCGGGGGCCGCGGGCAGGACGTACCGCTCCACGAGACGGCGGACGGCCGACGGCGCCATCATGACGTCGCCGCGCAGGACCGCCCGGACCGTCACCAGGATCTCCTCGCCGAGCGCGTCCTTGACCAGGAACCCGCTCGCCCCGGCCCGCAGCGCCCCGTACGCGTACTCGTCGAGGTCGAAGGTGGTGACGACCAGCACCTTCGGCGGGGACGGCAGGGCGCACAGTTCCCGGGTCGCGGCCAGGCCGTCCACCTCGGGCATGCGGACATCCATCAGGACGAGGTCAGGCCGCAGTTCGGCGCTGCGTTCCAGGGCGGCGCGCCCGTCGGCCGCCTCCCCCACGACGGTCAGATCGGGCTGGCTGTCGATCACCATGCGCAGCCCCATCCGGATCAGTTCCTGGTCGTCGCAGAGCAGCACGCGGTGCGGGGCCGCCGTGCCGCTCACCGGGGCACCGCCGCGAGCCGGCGCGGCGTCAGCCCCAGTGCCGCGTCCACCCGGTAGCCGCCTTCGGGCAGCGGCCCCGCCTCGACGGTCCCGCCGTACAGCGCCGCCCGTTCCCGCATGCCGACGAGTCCGCGGCCGGCCGACGCGGGAAGGGCCGGGGGTGCGCTCCCGGTACCCGCCGAGTTGTCGACCCGGATGCGGACCCGGCGTTCGGGGCCCGGCGTTCCGAGGTCGACCCGCACCCGGGCGACCGCGCCGGGCGAGGCGTGCTTGGCCACGTTGGTGAGCGCCTCCTGCACGATGCGGTACGTCTGCTCGGCCAGTGCCGCGGACACCCCGTCGCGCTCGCCGCTCAGCTCCAGGCGGGAGCCGGGGAGGCGGTCGACGAGCGCGCGCAGCTCGTCGAGGGTGGCGCCGCCTCCGCTCAACTCGCCGTAGAAGTGATGGAGTTCGCCGGCCTGTGGGGCGTTGGCGGGTGGTTCGTCGGCGCGCAGCACGTCCAGCAGCCGGCGGAGTTCACACAGGGCGGCACGGCCGGTGGTGCCGATGGTGCGCAGCGCGCGGTCCGGGGCCCCGGGGTCGGTGTCGCGGGCCAGCCTCGCTCCCTCCGCGTTGAGCACCATGACGGTGACGCCGTGCGCGAGGACGTCGTGGATCTCGCGGGCGATGCGGGTCCGTTCCTCGGCGACGGCGGCGCGGGCCAGCGCCAGCCGCCGGGACTCCGCCAGTTCGACGCGGCGCGCGAACTCGGCGAGATAGGCGCGGCGGGCCCGGACGTACGCGCCGAGGACCCAGGCGCCGGCCAGCCACAGGACCACGGAGACCGGGGTGAGCCACGCGATGCCGCCGGTCCGCAGTCGCGGGTAGTCGGCGACCCAGCCGGGAGCCCACAGCAGCACGCAGGCGCCCGCGCAGGCGGCGGTCACGGCGGCGGCGCGGCGCAGCCCGCGCACCGAGAGCGTGTAGAAGACCGCGGCCAGGGCGAGCGCCCCGCGCCCGGGTTCGCGGCCCCAGACCTCGCCCAGGTGCTGCGCCCAGAAGGCGGCCGTGACGCACGCGGCGACCGCCACCGGGTGCCGGCGCCGCCACAACAGGGGCAGCACGAGCGCCGCGTACACCGCGGTCTGCACCCACACGGGCCGCCAGCCGGGCTGGTCCCGGATCACCGGTGGCGCGGCGACGAGCACGACGAGCAGGACGTCCATCAGCCGGGGGTGGCGCCCTCGCCATCGCGCCAGGCTCTCCATCAGGCGAAGCACCGCCTCACGCTACGACGGCCGAAGAGCCCCGTCGTCACCCCGTGGGCTGCACCGGGGTCCTCCCGCAGGAGGACCCGCACGGACCGGGAGTACGACGCCGGGTCACACCGCGGCCGCCGAGCATGACGGCCGTGTCGATCACCACGCAATTCCTCAGGCGGCCCCTCATGACCGGGGCCGTGGCCGCCAGTTCGCGGCGGCTCGCCCGCGCCATGACCCATCGCATCGGTCTGGAGGAGGCCCGGCTGGTCGTCGAACTCGGGCCGGGCACCGGCGTGTTCACGGACGCCCTGCTGCGGCTGCTGCCGGCGGACGCGCGGCTCGTGTCGATCGAGCTGAATCCGCGGCTCGCGGCGCACCTGGCGGCCACCCGGCGCGACGCACGGCTGACGGTGGTGAACGGCGCCGCGGCCGAACTGGCGCAGGCGACGGGCGGCCCGGTGGACGCGATCGTGTCAGGACTGCCGTGGACGGTCATGCCCGCCCGGGAACGGGACAGGACCCTGGACGCGGTCGGCGACGGCCTCGCGCCCGGCGGCCGTTTCACCACCTTCGCCTATCTGCACGCCGCCTGGACGCCGCCGGGCCGCCGGTTCGCCGACGGGCTGCGCGACCGCTTCGGCCTGGTCGAACGCGGGCCGGTGGTGTGGCCCAACGTGCCGCCGGCGTTCGTGTACCGGGCCTGCTCCCCGCGGCCAGCCGCGGGTGGCACCCGCCGGACGGACTCGTCCGCTGCGGAGGGCACGCGGCTCGACGCCGGAAAATGAGGTGCGCCGCCGGCGTGATCGTGATGGAGTCGACCGCCGTGGATCTGCTGAACACCCCCGTCGCCGACCAGGCGGACCTGTCGGCCAGGATGGAACGCAACCTGGCCGAGCACGCCTGCCATCTGCATCGCGGCCTGAGCGGAGCGACGGTCACCGAGCCCGGCGATCTGCTCGTCGCGGACAGCGGCCTGGACGACGACACGTTCAACATCGTCGCCGCGGCCCGCTTCACCGCCGCCGCCGCGCCCGCGCGCATCGCCGAGACCGTCCGGGCACTGGCCGCCACCGGCCGCGGCTTCTCCTGGTGGGTGGGGCCCGCCTCGACGCCGCCCGACCTGACCGACCGGCTGTCCGCCGCCGGTCTGCCGGCGTCCGAGCAGGAGACGGCCATGTGGGCCGAGTTGGACGGCTCCCTGCCGTCCTTCGACGCCGCGGGAGTGGACATCCGGCCGGTCACCACGGCCGCGCAGCTCGCCGACTACGCGGAGGTCGTCGCCGCGAACTGGAGCCCGCCCTCCGACACCGTCCGCCGCTTCGTCGCCCGGACCGCTCCCCTCGCACTGGCCGCCGGCAGCCCGGCCCGTTACCTGGTCGGCTACGCGGCGGGCCGACCGGTCTGCTCGGCCGAGGTCTTTCTGTACGCGGGGGTCGCCGGCCTCTACAACATCGCCACCCTCGCCGCTCACCGGCGGCGCGGCTACGGCACGGCCGTCACCCTCGCCGCGCTCCACACGGCCCGGACCCAAGGCCTGCGCGTGGCCGTGCTCCAGGCGTCGGCCGACGGCGAGGCCGTCTACCGCCGGCTGGGCTTTCGGCCGTGCGGCCGGTTCACCGAACACGCCGTCCATGCGTGAACTCCGGTCCTGAAGAGGGGTGTCCGGGGTGTGCGTCCGCGCCCGCCCGCGCCCGTCGTGTCCGAGATTGTCCGACGGCCCGTCATGAACGCCTGCTGCATTGGCATGGACCTGTTCTTGATCAACGGCTAGGCTCGGCTCCGCCACAGGGCTGAGAGCGCTCTCACTGTCTCTGCTGTTCCACCCCACCACCGCTGGAACGACGAAGGGCAACCCCCATGAGACGCACCAGATTCACGCATGCCGGCCTCGCCGTCCTGCTCATGCTCGGCGTCGGCGTGACGGCGGGCACCCTGCCCGCCGCCGCCGACGACACCCCGGCCGCGACCCGGTCCGCCGAGGCACCCGCCTCGGCCGCGCTGCTCTCCGCGATGCAGCGCGATCTGCATCTGACGAAGGCCGAGGCGGAGGCGAGGCTCGCCGCCGAACAGCGGGCCACCACCACGGAGCCCACGGCGCGCCGGGCCGCGGGGACGTCCTTCGGCGGGTCCTGGTTCGACGCCTCCAGCGGCACCCTCACCGTCGGCGTCACCCCGGACACGACCGCCACGACCCGCCAGGCGATCCGGGCGACCGGCGCGAGCGTGACCACCGTCGAACACAGCGCGCGCGAACTGGACGCCACCCGGGCCCGCCTCGACAAGCTCTCCGCCCCGGCGGGCGTGACCAGTTGGCACGTCGACCCGCAGGCGAGCACCGTGGTCGTGAACATCGCCGAGGGCAAGCGGGATGACAACGATGTCCGGTCGTTCGTCGCCCAGGCCCGCAAGGCCGGTCCGGTCACCGTCGAGGCGATCCCGGGCGTGCCGGCGACCCTTGCCGCGGGCACCGTGGGCGGCGACCCGTACTACACCGGCAACGTCCGCTGTTCGATCGGCTTCTCCGTGCACGGCGGGTTCGTCACCGCCGGGCACTGCGGACAGCCCGGCGCCGGCGTCAGCGGCTGGGACCGCAGCTACATAGGCAACTTCCAGGGCTCGTCGTTCCCGGACAACGACTACGCCTGGGTCAACGTGGGCAGCGGCTGGTGGACGGTTCCGGTCGTGCTCGGCTGGGGCACCGTCTCCGACCAGCTCGTGCGCGGTTCGGCCGCGGCACCCGTCGGCGCGTCCATCTGCCGGTCCGGGTCGACCACGCACTGGCACTGCGGCACGGTGCTCGCCAAGAACGAGACCGTCAACTACAGCCAGGGCGCGGTGCACCAGATGACCAAGACCAACGTCTGCGCCGAGGGAGGCGACTCCGGCGGCTCGTTCATCAGCGGCGACCAGGCGCAGGGGGTCACCTCGGGCGGCTGGGGCAACTGCAGCAGCGGCGGCGAGACCTGGTTCCAGCCCGTCAACGAGATCCTGAACCGGTACGGTCTGACCCTGCACACCGCCTGACCACCCCGCACCACAACGGGCCCCGACCACCGGCCGGGGCCCGTCCCGAACCCGGCGCACGCCGCCCCGACCGCGGGGCAGCGCGTCCCGCCCGGTCAGCGGCGGCACCCAAGGGGATCGACGGACCCCGGGCGCCCCGAACAACGGGCGGGAACGAAAGGCGACCAGCGCCGCGGACGGCAGCCCGGTCCGGACGACGGGCAGCGTCTCCCGGGCCGGTCGGCGGGCGGCAGCAACCCTTTCGAGCCGGGCGGGCAGCGTCCGCTCTCACGCGAACCGGCGGACGGCGCGGGCCTTCCGGATCAGCGGGCGGCAACCCCGTTGGGCCGACCGAGACCGGGCGCCTCCGAACGGCGGGCGGGAACGAAAGGCGGCCAGCGCCGCGGACGGCAGCCCGGTCCGGACGACGGGCAGCCCCTCCCGGGCCGGTCAGCGGGCGGCGACAGCACCGGGAACGGAAGACGGCCGGCGCCGGCGGCAGCCCTGTCCGGACAACAAACAGCCCCTCCCGGGCCGGTCAGCGGGCGGCAGCAACCCTTTCGAGCCGGGCGGGCAGCGTCCGCTCTCACGCGAACCGGCGGACGGCGCGAGCCTTCCGGATCAGCGGGCCGACCCCCATTGGGCCGACGGACCCCGGGCGCCCCGAACGGCGGGCCGGTCAGCGGTCGGTGGTGGCGGAGATCGCCGTGCGGGCCGCGCGCTCCACGAGTGAGACGCCGTCCTTCATCGACGTACTGCCGTCGGAGAGGACCGCGACGAGGTAGTGGTGTCCGCCCACCGCGACACGGCCGACGCTGTTGACGTCCCACAGCCCGGTCGTCGTGCGCTGGAGCCAGCCGTTCTTCAGCTCCGCGGCGGAACGGGCCGCCGCCGAGACGCCCCAGGACTGTTCGTCCACGACACGGGACATCAGTGTGCGCAGATAGCCGCGGGACGGGGCGGTCAGCCCCTCCGCGCCCTCGGACGCGCCGGAGGCCGGCTCGAACACCGCGCGCAACAGCCGTATCTGGTCGCTCGCCGTGGTCCGGGTGAGTCCCCACTTGGCCCCGGGGCCACCCCGCGTCGAGGTCAGTCCGAGGCGCTTGCTCGCCGCCTCCAGGCCAGGCGCACGACCGATGCTCCGCCACAGCGCGTTGGCCGCCGCGTTGTCGCTGCGCTCGATCATCGCCTCCGCGTGGGTGCGCTCCTGCGCGGTCAGGCCCCGCCCGGCGTCCTGCGCCCTGAGCAGCAGCGCGGCGAGGATGTCGACCTTGATGATGCTCGCCGTGTCGTACGCGGTGTCGGCGCCGTACACCGTGGTGCCCCGGCCCGGGGCGTCCAGGTCGAGCACCGCGGCGGTGACCCGTTCCCTGCCCTGCGGCCGCACCTGGGCGAGGAAGTCCGCCGTGGCGGAGTCGGGCCGCGCCACGGCCGTGGCGGCGGCCGCCTGCGTGGGGGTTATGGCACCGGTCGACACGAGGGCCGCCACCGCGGCCGCGAAGGCGGTGACCCCGACCGCGGCACGCCTGCGGCCACGCCGTGCCGCGCGCAGCGGACGCGAGAAGGGTGACGACGGGTACGGCATGGTGCGAAACCTCGGCAGTTAATCGGGGAGGGGGCACAGCACTGCGAACGTAAACACATCACCCCGAGGACGAAGTGACGGCCGCCACCTCGGGACGGCTTCGCCCGCGGATTGTGGGGAAGGCCACAGCGTCGGGTGTGGGTGACGTCACACCACCGGCCGTCACGACCGCGAAGGCCGTGCGCCGGCCGTGGGGCGTGCACGTCGCTCCCGCGGGGCCGCGCAAGGGCGCGGCATCCCTGCGGTGGCGCACACGGCCGCCGCCGTCGAGCCGTGCGGCCGTTGCTCACTGGCCGCCGAGTCCGGCCGTGGCCACGGACTTCACGATATGCCGTTGGAAGATCATGAAGACCACGACGAGCGGGAGCGCGGCCGGCACGGCGGAGGCCATGGTCTGGGCGTACTGGATGCCGTAGGCGTCCTTCACCGAGGTGATGCCGACCGGCAGCGTCATCAGGGCCAGCAGCCAGGCGACGGCCGGCAGGGCCGGCGCGGTCAGGGCCGGCACCTCCCGCACCGGGCGCGGGGCGCGGGCGGTGGACGGGGTGCGGACGGGCAGGTCGGTGGAGGTCATGTCACTTCTCCCGGCCGCGCAGAGCCGTGTACCGGGCGGCGGAGGCGATCAGGACGAGGGCGAAGAAGATGTAGCAGGGTGGTCACGCTCAAGGGCGTGAGCTTCCGGTACCTGCGCCAGGAGTACTCAAGCCGCGTCCGCCGGTTCCTGTGGGGCGGACACTTCTGGTCCGGCTCGTACTTCGCCGAAAGCTGTGGTGGGGCGCCGCTGACCGTGGTGAAGCAGTACATCGAGAATCAGCGGCGCCCCGTATGACCGGGCTGCTAGGCGTCGCGCTCGTAGGCCGCCCGGCGGGTCTGGGCCGCCCGCAGCAGGGCGGTGTCGACCTTTTCGGAGCGGTCGAAACGGTAGACGCCGTTGCGTTCCTGGAAGACATCGGTGAGCTGGGTGTAGCAGTAGCCGAACATGTCCCGGTCGTCCAGCAGTACGGCCGTGAGGCCGGTGAAGCGGGCGACGAACTCCTCCTCGGTGCGCGGCCGTTCGCCGTAGCCCCAGGACGTGTCGCGTTCGTCGCCGGCCGCAGCGGCGGCTTCGGGGTCCCACCAGATGCCGCCGAACTCACTGCAGAAGTAGGGCTGTCCGCCGTACGGCAGCGACCAAGTGCGCCCCTCGGGGCCGGTGTTGACGTACGGGCGGTCCTGTGCGAGGCCGGACATCACCTTGGCGAAGACGGCCGGGTCCTGCTCGTAGCAGTGGGAGTCGTAGACGTCGCTCTCCGGGACCCGGTGCGCGTATCCCGAGGCGTCGAGCACCGGGCGGGTGGCGTCCGCCTGCTTGGTGGCAAGGAACATGCCGCGGGTGACGTCGTCGAGCCGGGTGATGCGGTCGTGCAGCGGCTGGTACGTCTCGTTCAGCGGGCACCAGCCGACGATCGACGGGTGCGAGTGGTCCCGTTCCAGCGCCTCCAGCCACTGGGTGACGTACGAGGCGTCGGGGCGCTGGTTGTCGTCGCGCACGCCGACCTCGCAGCCCCAGTCCCCGAACTCGCCCCACACCAGGTAGCCGAGCCGGTCGGCGTGGTAGAGATAGCGCTCCTCGAAGACCTTCTGGTGCAGCCGGGCGCCGTTGAAGCCTGCGTGCAGGCCGAGTTCGATGTCGCGGACCAGGTCCCGGTCGGTGGGCGCGGTCATCAGGCCGTCCGGGTAGTAGCCCTGGTCGAGCACCAGGCGCTGGAAGACGGGTTCGCCGTTCAGCAGCAGCCGCTTGCCGTGCACGGAGACCGAGCGCAGGCCCGCGTAGGAGCGTGCCGCATCGACGACACCGCCGTCGGCGTCGAGGAGTTCGAGGGTCAGGTCGTACAGGTGCGGGCCCGCCGGGGACCAGGTGCGGCGCCGGGCTTCGGGGACGGGCAGCACCAGGCGGGGCGCGAGGTCGAGATCGGCACGGCTCTGCGCCACGGCCACCTCGCCGGCCTCGTCCCGGAGCGTGGCGCGCACCCGGTGACCGGGGAGGTTGGCGGTGAGCGGCATTTCCAGGAAGAAGGAGCCCGAGGCCAGGTCGGGGGTGATGCGGGGGCGCTTGAGGGCGGCCGCGCGTGGGACCGGCTCCAGCCATACCGTCTGCCAGATGCCCGTCGTCCGGGTGTAGTGGCAGTGCGAGTTGGCGTACCAGGTGGCCTGCTTGCCGCGGGCCTGGGGGCCGTGGCGGCTGTCCCGGGCGCGCACGACGATCGTCACCCGTTCGCCGGCCGCGGCGACCTGGCCGAGGTCGGCGGTGAAGGGCGTGAAGCCGCCCCGGTGGCGGGCGACCTCGACGCCGTTCGCCCACACCGTGGTGTCGTGGTCCACCGCGCCGAAGTGCAGCAGCACCCGGGCGTCCGCCCATGCCGCGGGGACGGTGACCGTGCGCCGGTACCAGACGGCCTCCAGGAAGTCCGTCTCGCCGACACCGGAGAGCGTCGACTCCGGGCAGAACGGGACGACGATACGGCCGGTCAGCTCGCGCTCGCGCAGGCCGCGCTCAAGACCCGTGTCGGACCGGTCGATCTCGAACTGCCACTCGCCGTTGAGATTGAGCCAGGACTCGCGGACGAACTGCGGCCTGGGGTACTCGGGGCGGGGCGGGTCCGAGGGGTGCGGAACGGACATGGTCCTCCTTGCGTCGGGAGTGCCGGTCGGTGCGGCCACATGGCATCATGAGATTTACATCGATGTAAATACGTCGGCACACAGCGGACCGGCCCGAAACCGATTCGTGATGGTCGGTACGATCACGACCGACGGAAGGACGGACAGGTGGCGGCCAGACCGAGGCTCAAGGACGTGGCGGAGTACGCGGGTGTCTCCCCCAAGACCGTCTCCAACGTGATCAACAACTTCGAGCACGTGTCGGAGCGGACCCGCACCGCCGTCCAGGAGGCCATCGACGCCCTCGGTTACCGGGTCAACATCGCCGGCCGTCAACTGCGGCAGGGACGCACCGGAGTGATCACGCTGGCGGTGCCGGAGCTGGACGTGGCGTACTTCGCCGAACTGGCGAAACATGTCATGGCCGAGGCCGGGCGGCGGGGGCGCACCGTCCTCATCCACCAGACCGGGGCCGTGCGGGAGAGCGAACTGGCGGCGCTGCGCGGCTTTGACGCCCAGTTCTGCGACGGCGTCCTGCTGAGCCCGCTCTCCCTGCTCCCCCACGACCTCGCCACCCGCGACCGCCGACTGCCGGTGGTGCTGCTCGGCGAGCGCTCCCCCGGGGCCGGCACCGACCACGTCGGCATCGACAACGTACGGGCCGCGCGGGAGGCCACCGAGCATCTGCTGGCCCGGGGGCGGCGGCGCATCGCCGTCGTCGGCGGTGCGGTGCAAGGCCCGCAGGGCACCGACCGGCTGCGCACGGACGGCTACCGCGAGGCCGTCGAGGCGGCCGGGCTGCCGTTCGCCGCGGACCTCGTGGTGCCGGTGGACGCCTACCACTGGCGGGACGGGGCCCGGGCGACGGAGCGCCTGCTGGAGCGTGAGCCCGCCGCGGACGCCCTGCTCTGCCTCAACGACCATCTCGCGCTCGGCGCCCTGCGCGCGCTGCACGAGCAGGGCCGGTCGGTGCCGGGCGACATCGACGTGGTGGGGTTCGACGGCATCGAGGCGTCCCGCTTCAGCGTGCCCACGCTGAGCACCGTGGCCCCCGACAAGCAGGAGATCGCCCGCGCGGCCGTGTCGCTGCTGCTGCGGCGCATAGACGAACCGGACGTCGGCGCTCCGCGGGACCATGTGGCCGGGTATCGGCTGGTGATACGGGAGAGCACAGGCGGCTGACCCGGCCCCGCCCCGTCCCGGGCGCCCGCCGCCCCGCGCACCTGTCACGGCATCGGGGCCTGCGGTGCGATCGCGCGCGGAGCGCGCGTCAGGCCGCGGACTCGCTGCAGCCCGCCACGGCGCGTACAACTCCCCGACCGGCAAAGGACTTCCCCGGTCGCCGAACAGACGCGGGCCGTCAATGGCCGTCACGACTCGTGGCGGACAGGGGCGATGTGACCCACGCCCCGGGTGTCGCTGAATCGGAGCTGCGCGAACTGGGTTCGGCGCTGCCGCACTTGACCGGACTCCGCGACTTCGGCATCTACTTGTCGCTTCCGACGGCGGCGTGGTCCCAGGGAGACTGAAACGGCTCACCCCGGCTCATCACAAGATCACAGTGGTGTGGTCCGACACCTCGGTCTTCGAACAGCGAAAGCGGCGCCCGCACTTGAGGGCCCCGGGCGGCCCGGCCCTTTGTGCTCTTGGCTCGGCGTAGCCCTTTTGGGCAGACTGGCCGGAACGGCTGAGAGCATCGGCCGTCGGAATCGGTCCGGGGCCACACAGACGGCCTCGCTGGACAAGGGGCGCGGGCGTACGGTGGCGGACATCGGGCTGGCTGCAGCAATCGAGGAACTACGGCAGGAGCTGTACCTGGCCCAGAACGCGGGAGCGAGGCAGCAACTCGCCTTCGAGATCGAGGAGGCGCAGCTTGAGCTCCTGCTGGAGCTGCGCAACGAGGGCCGCGGGGAGGGGAAGCTGACGTTCGGCGTGGCCACTGTGAACGCAAGCGGCTCGTTGGGATCAACCCGCACTCACAAGCTGACCCTCAAACTGAAGGTCAAGGACCGTGCCACCGCAGGTGGGCAGGTCGACGTCGGGGCCGAGGAATCCGGCTCCTGGGACGAGGGCTGATCGCGGCGGACGGAAGGCCGACAGGGGACGAGCTGAGGCAACTTTCGTGGACAAGCGCAGGTTGGCTGATGTCCGCTGCGACGGCAGGGGCCGCCGCAAGGCCGGATCGGGCTATCTCGTCGCTCCGCAGCTGGTGCTGACCGCCCTCCATGTCCTCGTCGACGAAACCGGCGAGGTTTGGCCCAGGATCACCGTTCGGGTGGGCCACCCGCCGTCCGGGAACGTGGACCGCCGGGAAGCCGCCGTCTGCTGGACCGGCTCGAACGGCCTGGATGTGGCTCTGCTGCGCTTGGACGCGCCCGTGAACGTTCCGGGAACGGTGCGCTGGGGCCGACCGGTGGGCAGCGAAGCCCTTCCGTATGCGGGGCTGGGGTACCCGCTTCAGACCAGGGCCACAGACGGCCATCGGCGGGTCGAGCACCTGCGTGGCATGCTCTCCCCCCTGGCCGGGGGCGACGGCAGACACGACTTGTACACCCTTGACCAGCATGCCGCCCCACGTCTGAGGACCGATCAGCGGCAGGCATGGGGCGGGGTCTCCGGGGCAGCGGTCTTCTGTCAGGGCCACCTCGTGGGCGTCGTTCTCCAGGACGACGAAGAGCACGAGAACCGCCGTCTGCACGCGCTGCCGGTGCGTAGGTTCGGCACGGACTCTGCCTTCGTCGAACTGCTGGAGCGCCACGGGGGCTTGGCGCCCGGTCTTGTGCCGGTGCAGGAACAGCCTGCGGTACCCGGCTCCGGATACCTGCTGGAGGTTCGTGAACTCGCCGCAGAGCGCTTCGAGGGCCGCGCGGAGGAGCTGACCACGATGGCCGCGTTCTGCGCCGAACCCTTTGAGCCGCCGAACGGTGAAAGTGCCTACTGGCGGTGGCTGGCCGAGCCGTGGTCGGGCAAGACCACGCTGATGGCCCAGTTCGCGCTGCACCCGCCAACGGGAGTGGACGTGCTCGCCTTCTTCATCACCGAGCGCCACGGCGGAAACTCCGACCGCACTGCCTTCCTCTCCGCCATGGAGCGTCAACTGCGTGAATACCTGCACGACCGCGAACTCGAATGCAGGACCCAGGGGCAGTTCCTGGACGGGTTGCGGCGGGCGGCCGAGCATGCCGAGGAGGGCGGCCGCCGTCTGGTCCTGCTTGTCGACGGACTGGACGAGGACACCGGGGTCGTCAGCGCTGTGTCCGGCCACAGCATCGCTGCCTTGCTGCCCCGGCAGGTGCCGTTCGGGCTGAGGGTTCTCGTGGCGGGACGGCCCAACCCTCCGGTACCGGGTGATGTCTCGGCAGGCCATCCGCTGCGGAGCCGCGCGATCGACCACTGGCTGGAGGTGTCGCCCGTGGCACAGGCGGTGCGCGAGGAGGCGGAGCGCAGCCTCGACGCGCTGCTGGCCGGCAAAGGGCCGGGTGCGGAGCTGGTGGCATTGGCGGCGGCCGCCGGCGGCTCTCTGAGCGCTGCCGACCTCGCCGACCTGACCGGGATGTCGGCGCGCAGGGTAGAGCTGGAGCTCGGAGGGGCCACCGGCCGGGTCTTCCAGCGCCGTGTCGCCCGGTGGCCCGTGCCCGGCGTCGGCGACCAGCTCTTCTCCTTCGCGCATCAGGAGCTTCTCACCAGCGCCCGCGAGCTGCTGGCCCCGGCCGCCCTCAACGCTGCCCTCGACCGCATCCACACGTTCGTCGCCCGCCACCGCCGGGCCGGCTGGCCGCTTCGCACCCCGGAATACGCGCTGCGCGGCTATCCCCAGATGCTGCACGCACGGCGGGATACGGCTCGGCTGGTCGAGCTGGCCACCGATCCTCGACGGTACGAACGCCTGTGGCAGCGTAGCGGAGGACATCAGGCGGCACTGGAGGAGATCGACTCCGCCTTCGACCTCCTGCTCGCGCCGGATGAGCAGGGCACGGCAGTCGGGGCGGACGGCCCGGATCTGGCCGCCGCGCTACGCCTGGCAATGTGCCGGAACACCCTCCACGACAAGATCACAGACGTGCCGCCGGGACTGCTGGAGGTGTGGGCCAGGCTCGGGGCAACGGACAAGGCCGTGGCGCTGGCGCAGAGCCACCCCGATCCGAAGACCAGAGCCGGGCAGCTGGCCGAACTCGCGGAGACCCTGATGTCCCACGGCCACGAAGGTGCGGCGCACCCCGTGCTGGTCGAGGCGGAAAGGGCAGCCAGGCAGGTCCCGGGCGACGATCTCCACTCCCGCATGGCGCGCTTGTTCGCCCGCATGGGCGATGACGACCGCACCGTCGCTCTCGTACAAGGCATCACCGACCCTGAGGCGCGATCGTGGGCACTGTGCGACGTCGTCCAGGCCTGGACCATGGTTGAGCGGTACCGGGAAGCCACCGACCTCGCCGGCACCATCACCGACCTGGAGCCGCAAGCCCGTGCCCTGACCGCAGTCACGGTCGCACTCGCTTCCGCCGGCAGGCACCGGGAAGCGGCGGCCACGGCACGGCTCATCGGCATCCCCACGACACGCACAGATGCTCTGGCCCTCGTGGCGGGGAGCCTGACCGAGGCAGGTTGTCACCCGGACGCCCTGGACCTGCTGTCAGGCGTCACCGGCCCCGAGGAGCAGGTGCCCGTACTGGCTGCCATGCTCCTGAGTTCGGTGGAGGCGGGCTGGTACCGGCAGGCAGTCGGCCTCGGACGCCGACTCGCCGACGTGGCAGACACGACCTGCGACGTGAAATGGGCGGATACCGCACTGTTCCATGCTTCCCTCGGATTGGCGCGCGCGGGAGACTACGCGCTCGCCGCTGAGACGGCCCGCCGCATTTCCGATCTCTGCCACAGGGCCTCGGCCCTGGCCGATCTCGCTGACTGTCTGGCCCAGATGGGCGAGGACCGGGCCGGTCCGGCCCATATGGGCGAGGACCGGTTCGCAGCCAGGATCGCCGCAGAGGCGGCAGAGACGGCGCGCGATGTAGGCCCTGCCGGGCAGCGGGTGCGGATGCTCGCCGAGACCGCCCGTACGGCCGCCTGTACGGGCCAGGACGATCTGGCCGCAAGCCTGGCCAAGGAGGCGGCTCTTGCGGTGCAGGAGAGTACCGGTCGCCTGGAGGCGACCGACGTTCTGTCAGCGATGCAGCACCTGGTCGAGGCCGGCCAGTACGAGCAGGCCCGCGCCATGGCCGGTGCTGAGCCGGCTGTCGGGAATCCGACGCTGCTGAAGACGAAACTCGTGCGCGTCTTGGCCACGGCGCGGCAGGAACACCTGGCAGTCGATCTGACGTTGACGATGTCCGCCCCCGAGGACCGGGACCACGCATTCGTGGGCATCGTGGAAATCCTGGCCAGGGACGGGCGGTTCGAGCAGGCTCTGGAGCTGGTCGGCGAGATCACGGACCCGGCACGACAGGCCGGCGCGCAGGGCTCCGTCGCCGAGTCCGTGGCAGAAGCCGGTGACCACCGAAGGGCCGCCGACCTGGCCCTCACCATCACCGACCAAAAGGAACGGGCCGATGCCCTCACCGCCATCGCGGACGTCACAGCCCGGTCCGGTGATCCGCAACTGGCCGCCGACCTTGCCCGGGCCGCCGCGGCAGCCTCGCTGGGGATCAGTGATCCGGACCGACGCAACCACGAGCTAGCGGCCCTGGCCGAGGCCCTCGCCGAGGCCGGAATGAGCGAACTTGCCGTCAGGGTCGCCCGGACCGTTCCGGATTTCTCCGAGATGCCGGAGGCGTACGGGATGGTGCGGGCGCTCTTCAGGAACCGGCACGACACCGAGGCTCTCCACTTCGTACACGACGCTGTACGCGACGCTGGTGCGAGCGAGCGGGATCTCGTCGAGGCAATGGCCTTCGTCTCCTACGCTCTGGCCGCGGAGGGCAGACATTCCGCAGCGGGCGAGGTGGCCCTGCAGGCCATCGACCGGGCGCGTGCCCTCACCGACCCACAAGAACGCTCCCGCTTGCTGGGCGACCTGGCCGTGGCGCTCGCCGACGCGCACAAGGCCCGCGAGGGCGTTGAGCTGGCAGTCTCCATCGCCGACCTTGGCGAGCAGCAAGACGCACTGTCCAAAGTGGCCCTTTCCTTGATGAAATCGGGCCGCCGCCAGAAGGCGGTCGACCTGGCGCTGACGACATCATTCCCCGACGTCAAGGCATGGATCTTCGCCTACCTCGCCCGCACGTCGGCTCGGCAGGGCCGGCTTTCCGATGCAGCCGGGTTCAGCGCACAGGCCCTTGAGGTGGTCCCCCTCATCGACGAGGGACGGGACCGTGTTGTGGGACAAGTTGCGGAGGCTCTGTCCCACACCGGACGCCACGATGAAGCAGCGGACCTCACCGGCACGATCACTGACATCGGCCACCGCTTGCAGGTACTGGCCGAGATCGCCGACGTCCTCGCGCGGCAGGGCCGGCATGGACGGGCCATCGATCTTGTGCAACAGATCACCGACCGGGTGTCTGCGGTTGCCGACTCAAGCGCTCGGGGGCGTGTGCTCACCACGCTGGCTCAAGTCTGGGTCCGCACCGGCCGCTACCAGGAGGCCAGAGACATCACCGGTACCTCTGACATGCGTTCCCAACGATGGTGGGGACAACTGGAGGTCATCGGCTATCTGACCGCTGCGAACGAATACGAGGAGGCCATCGAATTCTCCGGCTCCTTCGACCCGGAGCACCGGGGCAAGGCCTTGCGCGACATCGCACGAGCCTTGGCCCGGGCAGGGCGGCACGACCGAGCAGTCGCCCTTGCCCGCACCATCATCGATCAGGAGCAGCGCGCCGAAGCCCTGGCCGCCATCGCCTCCCGCGACGGGCTGCCGGAAAGCAAGCGCCTGCTGTTGCTCACCGAAGCCCTGGCCGCCGCCGCTCCGGCGCCGCTGATCAAAGCCGTCGGACGTGTCGCGCCCCGTGCCCTCTCCGAAGCCGCGCAGCAAGTCCTTGGAGAACTCACGTAGGAAATGCCGTGCCGCCGTCCGGCTCCGCAACGGAGAACGGGACGCGGCAGGATCGGGACGCCGTCCTCGTGCCGGGCCCTGAGCCCGCCCTTGCCGCCCTTGCCGCCCTTGCCGCCCTTGCCGCCCTTGCCGCCCTTGAGCAGGCAAGCCTCCTGTCCGACCGGGCCGGCCGACGGCACACCGATCAGCGGTCGTCTCGGTCGGTGCGGCGGCACCCTGTGTACCGGGAGGGCCGTCGGCTCGGAGGTCGGTGCCGGGGCGCCCGGGGTGGCCGGGCGCCCCGGCGTGCTCTGCCGGCCGGGTTCAGCCGGTGAGCACGGTCAGTCCCTCCGGGGCCCGGGTGCTCACCGTGCCGTCCGCGGCCAGCGTGATGTCGAGCCGCTCTCCGCCGGCCTCAAGACCGGTGACCGTGAACGGTCCGAAGGAGCGGGCGAATCCGGGCGCCACGGTGATCGTGCCGCCGGGTACGTCCGCCTCCAGGCCCAGCGCGGCCCGCAGCACATGCACCGACGACGCCGCCGCCCAGGCCTGCGGGCGGCAGGACGCGGGGTAGGGGGCGGGTCGCGCCGCGGCCC
This sequence comes from Streptomyces sp. NPDC004629, assembly GCF_042873595.1. NCBI lineage: Bacteria > Bacillati > Actinomycetota > Actinomycetes > Kitasatosporales > Streptomycetaceae > Streptomyces > Streptomyces sp. NPDC004629. Next base: position 17,802 of record NZ_JBIALO010000028.1, read on the forward strand.
GGTCGCCGTGGCCGGCGAACAGTTCGGGCAGCCGGGCGTCGAAGGCCGTCGACGCGGTCAGCAGGCCCGCCGCAAGGGGCGCCGCCGCATCCGCGAAACCGGCCCTGACCAGGCCGTGCACGGCGATCGCCGTGTCGTGCGGCCAGATGGCACCGATGTGGTAGCCGTACGGGTTGAAGCCCGTCGCCGCGCTGCTGAGGGTGCGCAGACCATGGCCGGAGTCGAGGTCGGGCCGGGTCAGGCGGGCGGCCAGCAGCGCGCTCTCCTCCTGGTTGAGCAGGCCCGTGCCGAGGAGGTGTCCGAATCCGGAGGTGATCGCGTCGACGGGAGTGCCGTCGCGGTCGAGCGCGAGCGCCGGGTACGGGCCGTCGGCGTCCTCGACCCAGAAGCGCTCGCGGAAGCGGGTGGCGAGCCGTTCGGCCCACTCCTCCCAGGCGTCCGCGCCGGGCCGGCCGAACGCCCGCAGCAGGGCCGCGCCGCCCCGCGCGGCCTCGTACGCGTACGCCTGGACCTCGCACAGCGCGATGGGCGGCTCGGCGAGGCGCCCGTCCTGGTACCGGACGGAGTCGCCCGAGTCCTTCCAGCCCTGGTTGGCGAGGCCGCGGCCGGTCAGGTCGACGTACTTCAGGAAGCCGTCGCCGCCCGCGTCGCCGTGGTCGCGCATCCAGGCGAGCGCCGACTCGGCGTGCGGCAGGAGCCGTTCGACCTGCTCCGGGGCGAGGCCCCAGCGCCAGGCGTCGTGCAGCAGCGTGATCCACAGCGGGGTCGCGTCGACCGTGCCGTAGTACACCGGCGGCAGCGCGAAGGTGTCCGCGAACTCCTGGCTGCCGCGCCGCACTTCGTGCAGGATCTTGCCCGGCTGCTCCTCGGTGGCCGGGTCGACGACGGCGCCCTGGCGGCGGGCGAGGGTGCGCAGGGTGCCGGCGGCGAGTTCGGTGCCGAGCGGCAGCAGCATCCGTGCCGCCCACAGCGAGTCGCGGCCGAAGAGGGTGAGGAACCAGGGGGCGCCGGCGGCGAGGAACTGGTCCACGCGGCCGTCCCGCGCCGCGTCGTCCTCGTCCGACCGCGGGTCGGTCAGGCGCAGCCGGTCCAGGTCGGCCACCGACTGCCGCAGCCAGTGGTCGAAGCGGTGGTCCGCGGAGCGCAGCGCGGGGGTGCGCCACGGTACGGCGCCGGCCGGGGGCGCCGGGAACTGGTCGCCGTCCGCGTGGGCGGCCGTGCAGTGCAGCGTCGCCGTCCACCGGGCGCCGGGGCCCAGTTCGATGTCGTAGGACAGGCGCCCGGTGCCGGGGTCGAGCCGGTCGGCGGCCGGCTCGGCGGCCAGCCGCACGGTGAGGCCGTCGCGCGACCAGTCCAGCGTGGCGCCGTCCGCGGCCCGCGCCGGGACGAGGGCCTGGCGGTCGCCCGACTTGACGCGCTCCATGGGGGCCAGATCGGTTCCGGCGGAGACGGTGAGCCGGAAGGCCACGTGGCGGTGTCCGGCGTTGACGACCGTGAACTCCTCGGTCAGCCGGCCGGCCGTGACGGTGCGCCCGCGGTGCAGTTCCACGGCCGGGTCCGGGGTGCTCTCGCCGAGCCCGCGCAGGATCGCCCGGAAACCGGCCCGGTCGGCGCCGCCGAAGCCGCCCGTGACGGGCACGAGCGGGATGCCGTCGACCGCGACGGTCAGCCGGGACAGGGCCCTGACATCGCCGTGGTAGAAGCCGTCGACGCCGTGCTCGATCTGCCCGTCCGGGCGGGAGAGCGCGAAGCTCGGCGCGCAGAGTGTGACGACCGCGTCGTGCAGGAACGGCTGCAGTCCCTCGGGGGTGTCCGCGGCCTCCGATTCCGGGTCGCCTGTGTCCTGGGGCTTGACAGTGGTGTCCAAAAGAGAAGAACCTCTCAGCGTTAGATCGTTCCAAAGACAGTAATCTCCATGTCAGAGCGATGACAATGGCTTTGGAACGCTCAAATCGATCCACCAGGGCTCTACACGGCCCTTTCTCGTCGGAGACCCGTATGCCCCGCACCCCGCGTTCCCCGGCCTCACCGGGCCCGGTCACCCTCGCCATGGTCGCCCGCCGGGCCGGTGTCTCCCCGCAGACGGTGTCCAACGCGCTCAACTCGCCGCAGTTGCTGCGCCCCGAGACCCTGGAGCGGGTGCGGCGGGCCGTCGACGAGATGGGATACCGGCCGAGCCGCGCCGCGCAGACGTTGCGCACCCGCTCCAGCAAGCTGATCGGCTACGGCATCCAGCCGTCCCCGGCCGGCACCACGGCCCCGATCATGGACCGTTTCCTGCACGCCGTGTCCCAGGCCGCGGACGAGTCCGGGTACCGGATCCTGCTGTTCGCGAGCCCGCCGGGCGAGCCCACGCTTGAGGGGTACGAGGAACTGCTCGGACAGCACGAGGTCGACGGGTTCGTGCTCAGCGGGACCGCGCGCCACGACCCCCGTCAGGCCTGGCTCGCCAAGCGGGGCGTGCCGTTCGTCGGCTTCGGGCGGATGTGGTCGGGGCGGCCGGTCGGCGACTGGGTCGACGTGGACGGCGCCTCGGGCACGGATGCCGCGGTGGAGCACCTGGTCGCCCTCGGGCACCGGCGGATCGCCTTCCTCGGCTGGCCGCGCGGCTCCGACGTCGGTGACGACCGGGCCGCGGGCTGGCAGCGGGCGATGCGCCGGCACGGGCTGTCCACACGGGCGCGGCGCGCACAGAGCGTGGACGACATCGAGGCCGCGCACGACGCGGTCAAACCGCTCCTGGACGCCGGTGCGACGGCCGTGATCGCGGCCAGCGACACACTGGCCCTGGGCTGCTACCACGCGCTGCGCGAGCGCGGTGCCGCCCCGGGCCGGGACGTCGCCGTGATCGGTTTCGACGACTCCCCGACCGCCGCGCTCCTGTCGCCCGCGCTGTCCTCGATCGAGCAGCCGCTGGAGGCGGTCGGCCGGGAGTGCCTGCGCCTGCTGCTGGCGCGGATGGCCGACGCCGGCGCACCCCCGGAACGGGTGCTGCTGGCGCCGTCGCTGGTCGTGCGCGACAGCGTGCCCGGCACGGACGCGGGAGCCGACGGACCGGCAGCCCGTTAGCCGTCGCCCGACGCGCACGGCGCGACCTTGTACACCGGCCCGCACGGGCCCCGAACCTCTCCCCCCTTTCTCCTCCCCACCCCGGGTCGCGGTCCGCCGCACCGCCCGGGCGGAGCCGCACGTCCCACCCCGAGTACACGGAGGAAGCAATGACCACCCGCACGGCCGCCGCGGCCCTCGCCACCTGCGCGGCTCTGATGGCCGCCACCGGCTGTTCGTCGAGTTTCGGCGACGGCAAGGAGACCGAGCAGGACTCCGGCGCCAAGCAACACCTGACGGTGCTCATCGCCACGTCGGGCGACGCCGAGACCAAGGCCGTCAAGGACGCGGCTGCCGCGTACCAGAAGGAGTCCGGCAACACGGTGACCGTGCAGGTCGCCAAGGACATGAACCAGCAGCTGGCGCAGTCCTTCGCCGGGCACAAGCCGCCGGACGTCTTCTACGTCAACTCCGACCAGTTCGCCAACTACGCGAAGGCGGGCTCGCTGTACGCGTACGGCGACCAGATCAAGGACGCGGACGACTTCTCGGCACAGCTGCGCTCCTCCTTCACCCACGACGGTCAGCTGGTGTGCCTGCCCAAGGACACCTCCACGCTGGGTCTGGCCGTCAACACCGAGCTGTGGCAGAAGGCCGGGCTGACCGACCAGGACTACCCGACCACCTGGGCCGAGCTGAAGCAGGTCGCGGGCAAGCTCACCGGGGACGGGGTGACCGGACTCGTCACCACCAACGAGTACCAGCGGCTCGGCGTCTTCATGAAGGAGGCGGGCGGCTGGGTCACCGATGCACGGCAGACGAAGATGACCGCCGCCGGCGCCGAGAACGCGCAGGGCCTCGCCTTCGCGCAGTCCCTGCTGAAGGCCGGTTCGATGAAGTACGCCCCGGACGTCGACACCAGCTGGGGCGGTGAGGCGCTCGGCAAGGGCAAGGCCGCGATGACGATCGAGGGCAACTGGCTGGCCGGAGCCATGAAGGCCGACTACCCGGACGTCAAGTACAAGGTCGTGGAGCTGCCCGCGGGGCCGGCCGGCAAGGGCACGCTCGCCTTCAGCAACTGCTGGGGCGTGGCCGCCGAGAGCGCGCACCAGAAGGCCGCCGTGGATCTGGTGAAGTACCTCAGCTCCGGTGAGCAGCAGCTGAAGTTCGCGGACGCCTTCGGTGTCATGCCCTCCCGTACCAGCTCGCTGGCCACGTATGCGCAGCAGGTGCCGGAGGCCAAGGCATGGGTGGACGGCGCCGCGTACGCGCAGGGGCCGGTGACCATCGCCGGGTTCGAAAAGGTGCTCGGCCAGTTCAACACCGATCTGCAGGCGCTGCGCACCGCCGACCCGAAGAAGATCCTCGCCGACCTCCAGAACAACGGCGAACAGGCCATGGCGAAGGGCGAATGAGCCGTCATGTCCCCCCGCACCACCCGCGCCGCGGACCAGCCCCGCGGCGACGGTTCCTCCGACTCCGGACGGCCGCGTGCAGCGGCACGTTCCCGGTCGACCGGTTCGCCGGGCGCACCTGACGCGCCCGGCGGGGCCGGTCCCACCGCGGCGCCCCGCGCCAACCACGCCCCGCGCGCGGGGCGCCGCCTCGGTGAGGGCATATGGGGCTGGCTGTTCGTCAGCCCCATGGTGCTCGTCCTCGGCCTGTTCCTGATGCTGCCGATCCTGATGGCGCTGTGGGTGAGCCTGCTGCACTGGGACGGGCAGTCCAATCCGTTCAGCGGCCAGACGAAGTTCGTGGGCCTGGACAACTACCGGGCGCTGCTGACCGAGGACGGTCTCGACCGCACCCTCTTCGCGACCTCGCTGCGCAACAACGCCTACTACGTGCTGCTGACCGTGCCGTTGCAGACGGGTCTGGCCCTGGTGCTTGCGCTCATCGTCAACCAGCGGCTGCTGCGTGCCCGCAGCGCCCTGCGCACCGCGTTCTTCTTCCCGTCGGTCACCAGCTCGATCGCGGTGTCCACCGTCTTCCTGTTCCTCTTCCAGGGCAGCGGGGCCGTGAACTCGCTGCTGTCCTGGATCGGGGTGAAGGGCCCGAACTGGTTCGCCGACCCGCGCGGGGTGCTCTCGCTGCTGCTCGGTGCCCTCGGCATCGTGGATCCCGACCATCCCTCGGGCGCGCTGGCCGAGCACTCCTTCCTCGGTCTGTCCTGGTTCCAGTGGCTGTCCGGGCCGTCCGTCGCGATGTGCACGATCATCCTGCTCGCCGTGTGGACCACCTCCGGCACCTTCATGCTGATCTTCCTCGCGGCGCTGCAGGACATCCCGCGGGAGCTGGAGGAGTCGGCCGCTCTGGAGGGCGTCAACCGGTTCCAGATGCTGCGCCACATCACGCTGCCCGCGCTGCGGCCGGTGCTGTTCCTCGTGCTCACCCTGGGTCTCATCTCCACCTGGCAGGTCTTCGACCAGGTGTATGTGATGGGTCAGGGCGCTCCCGGCAACACGACACTGACCCCGGCGTTCCTGTCGTACTCGTCCGCGTTCGACGACGCCGACTTCGGGCAGGGCGCGGCCATCGCGTTCATCATGCTCGCCCTGATCCTGTGCCTGACCGCGTTGCAGCGCTGGGCGTTCAGGGACCGCGACGCCCGCCCCGGGAGGAACCGATGACGTCGACGACACGGGCCGTCCGCAGACAGCACCGTCCGGTGCTGGGCCGGTATCCGCTGCCGCTGCGGATCGTGGGCTATGCCGTGGTGGCCGGGCTCGGCCTGCTGTACATCCTGCCGTTCGTCCTGCAGTTGGTGACCGGTTTCAAGACCGACCCCGATGCCGCGTCGCACCCGCTGTCGCTGATGCCGGTCACCCCGACGACCGCCGCGTACCAGCGGCTGTTCGGGCTGAGCGAGGCCGGCGACGGGGTGCCGTTCCTGCGCTGGCTGGGCAACTCGGCGGTGGTCGCCGTCCTGGTCACCGCCGGGCGGGTGCTGTTCGACTCGATGGCCGGGTACGCGCTGGCCCGGCTGCGGTTCCCCGGGCGGGGCCTGCTGTTCGGGTTCGTGCTCGCGGTGATGGCGGTGCCCGGAGTGGCCCTGCTGATCCCGAAGTTCCTGGTCCTGAACACGTTCGGGCTGTTCGACACGTACACCGGCATGATCCTGCCGCTGATGGTGGACGCGGCGGGCATCTTCATCATGAAGCAGTTCTTCGAGTCGGTTCCCCGGGAGGTGGAGGAGGCGGCCCGGGTGGACGGCGCCGGTGTCTTGCGCACCTTCTGGTCCGTGGTGCTGCCGATGGCGCGGCCCGCCCTGCTGACCCTGACCATCCTGTCGTTCCAGAGTTCGTGGAACGAGTTCACGCACTTCCTGGTGGCCACGCAGTCCGCCCAGTACGAGACGCTCACGACGGGGCTCGCCCGGTTCGTCTCGGGCGGTCTGGGCGGCGGCACCCAGTACCCGCTGAAACTCGCCGCGGCCCTGCTGTCGACCCTTCCGGTGGCGGCGCTCTTCTTCTGCTTCCAGCGGTACTTCGTGCAGGGCGCGAACGCGGGCGCGGTCAAGGAGTGACAGGTCATGGCCGGGCGGCCGGCCCGCTCTCGCGGGTCGCCGCCCGGCCCGGCGGCCCGGGACTGGCCGGCCATGACAGCGGCGCAGGAGCGGGCCTGGAGCCACGTCGGCGGCGTCGGCATCGCGCCGTAGCGACGGCCGCCGCGGCGCGGGCCGCCGAGGCGGTTTCGGGTTCGTCCGCGGCCGGGGCCACGCGGTGGGCGGGGCGTCGCGGATCGTGCGGGCGGTGCCGCCCGGGTCGTGGTCGTCCGGGACGCCCTCGACCGGAATGATGCCGCCGCCCGATGTGCCGGGCCCGCAGGGGCGCGATCTCCCGCTGGGCGGACGAGTCCCACCAGGCCCGCGCCCCGGTGATCCCGGGATGCGGGGCGGCGTCCCGGAAGGGGGCGATGGCGCAGGCTGGTATGACGGCTCCTTGCCGGTCGGTCCGTCACCGGCACGCCACGGTCCTCGCGCGCGCCGGCGCCGGGGTCGATGACCCGAGCGGTGATCGGCCCCGGCCGCCGGTGACGCGTCGCACCGGGCGCTACCGGGTGACCGGCGCGACCCGGAAGGTGCCGGAGCACACCTTCCAGCCGGCCGGCACCAGGACCGCGGTGCGGGAGGCCGGCGGATAGACCCGCAGATAGGTTCCGGTGGCCTGACAGGGCCCGCCGACGGGGCCGTTGGTGGTGCGGATGACCGCGGACGCCGAGTGGGCGGGGGCGAGCGTCACGGTCGAGACGGCCCCTCCGGTCCGGGTGGCGGCCGCGCCCATCCGGTGCTGGGCGGCGTCGAGGACGCTGACGCCCGGGTAGCCGCGCAGGGCGCAGCCGGTGGTGCCGGTGTTGGTGAACCGGATCGGCCAGTACAGCGAGCCCGCGGCGCCCTCCTTGCGTCCCATGGACACATACAGGTCGCTCACCGTGCAGGTACGCGGGCCGGCCGGGGCCGCTGCCGCGGTCGTGGCCCAGGCGGCACCGGCCGCCGCACCGCCCGTGAGAAGGGCGGTCGCCGAAGCGATCGCGACGCGCCGGGAGAGGTGTCGTGAGTGAAGAAACATGCCATACCACCCCTATCGGGTGAATGGGTGGATGTGTGTCACTCTGTTGGATGCGCGTGACCGCCGAAAAGTTCTGCCGCCCGCCGATTCCCCGACCGGCGGGCGGCGGCAGAAGGGACATGCCGTGGACCGGAGCAATGGGCGGGGTACCGCGGGTGGGCACACCAGGCTGGCCCTCTTGTCGCCATCGCCGGGAGTTCAGTGTGTCCAGGCTGCTTGAGCCGAGCCGTCGGGCGGGTGCTCCGCCCGTTCGCCCCGCCCCCGCGTTCCGCGCCCGCCGGGCGCCGGCGCGGGCGGGCGACCGGTGAGGCTTCGCGGTCATACCGCCCGGGCGGCCCGCGGCGAGGAACGGACGGGCGACGACAGCCGGACCCGGCCGCCGGCGCCGCCGGCCTGGCTGCGCTGGCTTCCGGTCGGGTACGTCGCCCTGGTCCTGGTACTGGAGCCGCTGACCCCCGTGGAGTGGCCGGTGAGCTTCGCGCTCATCGCGCTGCCGCTGGTGGCGGCCTTCGCGCACGGCCCGGCCGTGGTCGCGGGCGTCACCGTGTTCGCCGTCCTGTCCGAGTGGACCCTGGCAGGCACCCCGTGCTGCGCGGGGCGCCACCTCGGCTACGAGTGGGACCCGCACTACGTGGCCGCCTACGTCTGCACGGCCCTGGTGGGCTTCCTCGGCACGGTCCTCGCCCAGCACAGGACGCGCCGGGAACGTACGCTCGCCGATGTGCGCTTCGTGGCGGACATCGCGCAACAGGTCCTGCTCAGACCGGTTCCGCACCGGGTCGGGGACCTCCGTCTGGAGAGCTTCTACCTCTCCGCCTTCGCCGAGGCCCGCATCGGCGGAGACCTGTACGAGGCCGTGCCCACCGCGCACGGTGTGCGTCTGCTCATCGGCGACGTCCGGGGCAAGGGGCTGCTCGCGGTGGAGACCGCGGCGACCCTGCTCGGCTCGTTCCGCGAGGCGGCGCACGACGAGCCCGACCTGCCCGCGCTGGCGGGCCGGGTGGAGACCAGCATGACCCGCCGGTCGGATCAGATCTCCGGGAGCGACGTGGGCGAACGGTTCGTCACGGCGGTGATCGCGGAGATCCGCACCGACGAGCACACGGTGCGGGTCGTCAACCGCGGGCATCCGCCGCCGCTGCTCATCAGGCCCGGCGAGCTGCGGGAACTGGACTCTGGACGGTCCGCTCCGCCGCTGAACCTGGGCATGCTCGTCGGCGAGCCGTACCCCGAGGACGTCTACCCTTTCCTGCCCGGTGACCAGTTGTTGCTGTACACCGACGGCATCACGGAGACCCGCGACCCGGCCGGCACCTTCTACCCGCTGCTGGAACGGCTGCGCTCCTGGGGGCCGCTGCCGCCCCGGGAGCTGTTGGACCGGCTCCACCACGACCTGCTGGAGTACAGCCACGACCGGCCGCGGGACGACATCGCCGCCCTGACGGTCGTGCTCCGCCCGCCCGAGGAGGCGGCCGATGCGTCCGCGCGGCGGGGCACATGAGGCTCACCGCGGACGGTGCGACGGCCGATCCGGCCCCCTTCGTTCTGCACGGCGAGGTCCGCGACCTGACCCGGATCCGGTACCGGTACCGGCCCCGCGGGTCGCGCGGCTGTGGGGCTCAGCACAGCACCCTGAGGTCGCCGGGCCGCACCCTGGCCGTGACGGGCAGGGTGGCCTCGACCTCTCCGTCGGCGCCGTAGGGGACGGGCCGGTCGGCCTCGATGCGGATCTCCCGGCCGCGCAGCACCCGCACCTCGGGCCGGTCGACATGGGCGCCCGTCGACAGCTCGTTCATGAGGGCGAAGAACAGCCGGCGCGGTGCCTCGCGGATCATCACGATGTCCAGCAGTCCGTCGTCCACCCGGGCGTCGGGGGCGATGGCCCGGCCGGAGCCGTAGTAGGCGGAGTTGGCGGCCACCACGGTGTAACCGCGGTGGGCGTGCTCCCGTCCGTCCACGGTGAGGCGGTAGGTCGCCGGGCGCCAGGTGGCCACCGCGCGCAGTCCGCCGGCGTAGTAGGAGGCGGCGCCGCGCAGCAGCCGCGTGGTGTTGGCGTGGCGGTTGGCGAGCGCGTCGACACCCGCGTACACGCTGCCCAGCACCACGGTGCCCCGGTGCACGGCCGACTCCACTTCGATGGTGTCGACGGGCCGCGGGGCGTTGTGGAGCAGGATGCGGGCCAGCGCGGCGGGGTCGGCGGGCAGGCCGAGGGCGCGGGCGAAGTCGTTGCCGCGGCCCGCGGGGACCAGGCCGAGCACGGTGCCGGTTCCGCTGAGGGCGCCGCCGATGCCCCCGGCGATGCCGTCGCCGCCCACCGCGAGCACCACCCGGCCGCGCTCGCCGGCCCGGCGGGCGAGGTCCTGGGCGTGGGCCAGGCTGCGGCTGTACTCGGTCTCCAGTTCCGCCCCGGCCTCCCGCAGCAGCCGGCCCATGTGCAGCAGCGCCGCCGCCCCGGTGGAGCCGCCCGCGGTGGGGTTGACGACGGCCGTGAACTGTCGCATCGGTGAGCCTCCGGACGGTGACGGGTGGTGCGGGGCGGCGGGGCCGGGCGGTGCGGTGGCCGGTCAGTCGACGGGCAGCAGGATCCCGGGGTTCAGCAGCCCCTCGGGGTCCAGTCGGCGCTTGACCGCCCGGAGGGCCGCGACGCCGAGCGGGCCCGCCTCCCTGACGTACCAGTCGCGGTGGTCGGTGCCCACGCCGTGGTGGTGGCTGATCGTCCCGCCGGCCGCGAGCACGGCGTCGTTGGCTGCGTGCTTGGCCGTCGCCCAGTGTGCGACGGGGTCGGCGCCCTGGGCGCTGACCACCGTGAAGTACAGGGAGGCGCCGTTCTCGTACACGTGCGAGATGTGGCACATCACCAGCGGTGGCGTGCCCGCCTCGGTGAGGGTGTCGGTGAGCGCCCCGCGGACCGCCGCGTACAGCCGCGGGACGCGGGACCAGAAGGCTGCGGTCTCCAGGGTCTCGGCGAACGCGCCCGCGTCCAGCAGGGAGTCCCGCAGATACGGGGCCGAGTAGCGGCCGTCGGCCCAGCGTTCGCCGGGGCCCGCGCCCAGATGGGTGCCGCCGCACGCGCTCAGCACGGCCGCCACCCCGGCCCGCCGGTGTGCCGTCTCCTCCTCGGTGCCCTCGTAGCCGGCGATCGCCAGGCAGCCGGTATCGGTCGCGGCGGCGGAGCCGATGGCGGCGGGCTCGGCGAGTCCGATCAGGGTTTCGCTCTCGTCGGACAGGCGCAGCACCGTGGGCCGGGGCCCGTCCTGCGCGAGCCGGCGCAGCGCGGCGGCGCCCTCCTCGAACGAGGCAAAGCGCCAGCCCTCGTAGCGGCGGGTCTCGGGGACGGGGCGGATGCGTACGGTGACCGCGGTGATGACGCCGAAGGCTCCCTCGGAGCCGAGGATCAGTTGGCGCAGGTCGGGTCCTGCCGCCGAGCGCGGGGCGCGGCCGATGTCGAGGGTGCCCTCGGGGGTGGCGACGGTGAGGCCGAGGACCATGTCGTCGAACCGGCCGTATCCGGCGGAGGCCTGGCCGCTGGAGCGGGCCGCGGCGAACCCGCCGATGGTGGCCCACTCGTAGGACTGGGGGAAGTGGCCGAGGGTGAAGCCGTGTTCGGCGAGGAGCGCCTCGGCGTGCGGGGCGCGCAGGCCGGGTTGCAGGGTGGCGGTGCGGGAGACCGGGTCGAGGTCGAGCAGGCCGGTCATGCGGCGCAGGTCGAGCGCGACGAAGGGGCGGCGCCGCTCGGGCGCGAGGCCGCCCACGACGGAGGTGCCGCCGCCGAACGGGACCGCGGCGAGGCCGTGCCGGGCGCACGCGCACAGCACGGCCAGCACCTCGTCGTGGGTCGCGGGCAGGACGACGGCCGCCGGGACGTCGGCGGTGTCCCCGGCCCGGATCCGCAGCAGGTCGGGGGTGGACTTGCCGCGGGTGTGCCGGATACGGCTGTCCGCGTCGGTGCGTATCCCGTCCGCGCCGCCGACGGCGTCCGCCAGGGCCCCGAGCGCGGCGGCGTCGAGCGGGGAGCCGGGGACGCGGAGGTCATCGAGGGTGGGCGCGCCGGTGCCGCGCGGCCGCACGCCGAGCAGTTCGCCGAGCAGTGCGGTCACCGTGTCGGGCAGCGGTGCCGCCTCGGCCGGGTCGCCCCAGCCACTCCACAGCATGTCCATGAACGGTCGCCCCTCATCGGTCGGTTCGCGAAGCGCATGGTGCGCACAACGGTCGGCCCGCGAAGCGGTCGGTCCGCGAGGCGCCGTCTCCCGTGCGGCCCTCCAGGGCGCGTTACACTGTTACATATGACGCCCATTCGTCACAACTACTCGGACGGCGATCGAGTCCTGGACGCGGTGCGCGACTGCGTCCTCGCGGTCGGGGTCCGGCGCACCACCCTGACCGACGTGGCCCGCCGCGCCGGCGTCTCGCGGATGACGCTGTACCGGCGCTGGCCCGATGTCCGGTCCCTGGTGGGCGATCTGATGACCCGTGAGTGGATCGGCGTGGCCACCGCGGCCATGCCCGAGCGGCGGCCGGGTCTCGACGCGCGCGCACTGATCGTGGACGGGCTTGTCGCGGGGGTCGGGGCGTTCCGCGCCCACCCGCTCTTCCGCAAGATCGTCGACGTCGATCCGGAACTGCTCCTGCCCTATGTGCTCGACCGCCGCGGAGCGAGCCAGGAGGCGCTGCTGGACCTGCTGGCCGACGCCCTGCGCGAGGGGCACGCCGACGGCTCGGTGCGCACCGGCCCCGTCCAACGGCAGGCCCGTTCGCTGCTGTTGATCGTCCAGTCCTTCACGCTGTCCCTGCGGACCATGACCGACGAGGACGACGCCGGCCTGACCCCCGCGGCGTTCCTCGCCGAACTGCGCCTCATCCTGGAGAGGACTTTGACGCCATGAGCCCCGCCCACCCCACGGCCGAGGCCGCCGCACCCCGCCCCGGATCGTCGCTCTGCGCCGCCCGCCGCGCCCGTGAACTGGCCGCGGCGGCCGGCGGCGGCACGGCCGACGTCCTGGTCGTCGGACTCGGCGCGACCGGGGCCGGTGCGGCCCTGGACGCCGCGGCCCGCGGGCTGGACGTCGTCGCCGTCGACGCCCACGACCTCGCCTTCGGCACCTCGCGCTGGAGTTCCAAGCTCATCCACGGCGGGCTGCGCTATCTGGCCTCCGCGCAGGTCGACGTCGCCCACGAGAGCGCGGTCGAGCGCGGGGTGCTGATGGAGCGCACCGCCCCTCATCTCGTGCGCGCCCAGCCCTTCGTGCTTCCGCTGACCCCGCTGGTGACCCGCGGTCAGACGTCCCTCGCCTGGGCCGGTTTCCGCGCCGGGGACACCCTGCGTCTGATGGCCCGCACCTCCCGGGCCACGCTGCCCGCGCCCCGCCGGCTGTCCGCCGTCGAGGCCCGGCATCTGGCGCCGTCGGTGCGGGCCGACGGCCTGCGCGGCGGCCTGCTCTCCTGGGACGGCCGGGTCACCGACGACGCCCGCCTGGTCACGGCGCTGGCCCGGACCGCCGCCGCCCGCGGCGCGAAGGTCCTGACCCGGGTCAGGGCGCTGGAGCTGACCCGGACGGGCGCCCGCATCCGCGACGAACTCACCGGCGAGGAGGGCGAGATCCGCGCCCGGGCGGTGATCAACGCCTCCGGTGTGTGGGCGGACTCCCTGGTGGACGGCATCCGGATACGTCCCTCGCGGGGCACCCATCTGGTGCTGCGTTCGGACCGGCTCGGACCGCTCCCGGCGGGCCTGCACGTCCCCGTCCCCGGTGAGACGAACCGCTTCGTCCTGGTACTGCCGCAGGGTGACGGGCGGGTGTACGTCGGTCTCACCGACGAACCGGCCGAGGGCGGCGTCCCCGACGTACCGGATGTCCCCGAGACGGACATCGGCTTTCTGCTGGACGTGCTCGGCTCCGTCCTGGATGCGCCCGTCCGGCGCGACGACGTCGTCGGCGCCTTCGCGGGGCTGCGCCCCCTGCTGGACACCACGCGGCGCGGCGCGGCGAACAGGACGTCGGACATCTCGCGCAGGCACGCGGTGCTGACCTCGGCGCAGGGCGTGATCACCGTGGTGGGCGGCAAGCTCACGACGTACCGGCGGATGGCCGAGGACGCGGTCGACGCCGCCGTCACCGCCCACCGCCTCCCCGCGGGGGCCTCCCCCACCGCGTCGCTGCCGCTGGTCGGCGCGGCGCTGCCCGACCGGCTCGGCCTGCTGCCCGCACCGGCCCGCCTGGTCCGGCGGCACGGCACCGAGGCGCCCGCCGTGCACGCGCTCGCCGCGCGCGACCCGCGCCTCGCCGAACCCGTGCTGCCGGGACAGCCCGTCACCCACGCCGACCTGCTGTGGGCGGCACGGCACGAGGGCGCGCTCGACGAGGCGGACCTGCTGGACCGGCGCACCCGGATCGGGCTCGTGCCCGAGGACCGGACCGCCGCGCTAGAGGCGGCACGCGAAGCACTCGACCGGGCGGCGGCCACGCCCGCCTGACCCGCCGGGCAGGCCCGGGGTCAGGGGCGGGGCAGTTCGTCGATGGTGCGCCGACGGGCAGAGCGGGTGGCGCCGAAGCCGGTCTCGTGGTCCCAGACATGGGCGCACGAGGGGCACTGCAGATGCAGCACGCTGCCGCTGTTGGCGAGCAGAAAACGCCAGTGCTCGGCGCAGGTGCGCCGCTCGGCGCAGGTCGCGCATCCCTTGTCGTCGGCGCAGTGGGGGCAGGGAACCCAGGCCCGGCGGCCGATGTCGGCCTGCGGATCAAGCGGCAGCACGGCCACCCCCGGGCGGCGGCAGCACCCCGGCCGCGACCAGGTCGTCGTACACGCGCTGCTGCTCCTCGTCGAGACCGGAGTACAGCAGGGCGTACGCCGCCTCCTCGCCGTGCAGCACCTCGACGGGATCCCAGTGCGGACCGATGGCCTGAAGGACATGGGCCCGCCGGTGCGCCTCGTGCGCGGTGAGGTCGACGGCGAAGTCGACCGGAGCGGAGCCGTCCGGCCGCCCTGCTGCGGGATCGCCGGGACCGGTGGGAGGTGTGGGGTCATGGGCGGACATATGGCCGAACTTAGGTTTGCCTTCCCCGCCACGGCAAGAGCAGGTGGGCGACGTCACATGGCCGGCGGGGTGATGATAGTTTCACTTTCAACTTTTATGAGGTGATGATAGGACAGGCACGGGATTCACCCACGGAACGGCACGGGACGAAGGAGCACAGGTGACAGAGACGGCAGCGGCGACGGACAGCGAACGGCGCGTCTACGTCGACAAGCAGAGCCCGGGGGCGTACCGCGCGCTGACCGCCACGGCCGAGGCGGTACGCACCGCGGCGGACGAGGCGGGCCTCGACCGCGCCCTGGTCGAACTGCTCAACGTCCGGGTGTCCCAGCTCAACGCCTGCGCCTACTGCCTCAGCCTGCACACCCGGGCGGCCCTGCGGGCCGGCGAGACGACGCAACGCCTGGGCGTCCTGCCCGCCTGGCGCGACACGGAGCTGTTCTCCCCGCGGGAGCGGGCGGCGCTCGCCCTGGCCGAGGCCACCACGCACCCCGCGGACGCCGACGCCCAGAGCACCGCCTACGCGCAGGCGCGGGCGGTGCTGTCGGACGCCGAGATCTCCGCGGTGATCTGGGTGGCGATCACCATGAACGCCTTCAACCGGGTCTCGGTCATGAGCAAGCACCCGGTGCGCGGCGCGGCCCCGCTCGGTACGGCGTGACCGTCACCGCCCCCGTCGCCCGGGGCGGCGAGGGGGGCGGGTGCGCCGGTCAGGCGCCGAGCGCCGCGAGCACCACCGTTCTGGCCTCCTCCTGGACCTGGCGGAGGTGGTCAGGACCGCGGAAGGACTCGGCGTAGATCTTGTAGACGTCCTCGGTGCCGGAGGGGCGGGCCGCGAACCAGGCGTGCTCGGTGGCCACCTTGATGCCGCCGACGGCGGCGCCGTTGCCCGGGGCCTCGGTGAGAACGGCGGTGACGGGTTCCCCGGCCAGCGTCTCGGCGGTCACCTGGGCCGGGGAGAGCTTCGCGAGGAGGGCCTTCTCCTCCCGGGAGGCGGGCGCGTCGATGCGGGCGTACGCGGGCTCACCGAAGCGGTCGGTGAGCCGGGCGTAGTGCTCCGAGGGCGTCCGTCCCGTGACGGCCGTGATCTCGGAGGCGAGCAGGGCGAGAAGGATGCCGTCCTTGTCCGTCGTCCACACCGAACCGTCCCGGCGCAGGAAGGACGCGCCGGCCGACTCCTCGCCGCCGAAGCCGAGCGTGCCGCCCAGCAGCCCGTCCACGAACCACTTGAACCCGACCGGAACCTCGACCAGCCGGCGGCCGAGGTCGGCGGCGACCCGGTCGATCATCGAGGACGACACCAGCGTCTTGCCGATCCCCGTGTCCGCGGGCCACTCGTCGCGGTGGCCGTAGAGGTAGGAGATGGCGACGGCGAGGTAGTGGTTGGGGTTCATCAGACCCGCGTCCGGCGTGACGATGCCGTGCCGGTCGGCGTCGGCGTCGTTGCCGGTGGCGATCGCGAAGCGGTCCCGCCGCTCGATGAGCGAGGCCATCGCGTACGGCGACGAGCAGTCCATCCGGATCTGGCCGTCCCAGTCCAGCGTCATGAACCGCCAGGTGGGGTCGGTGTGCGGGTTGACCACCGTCAGGTCGATCCGGTGCTCCTCGGCGATGCGGCCCCAGTAGGCGACGGACGCCCCGCCCAGCGGGTCGGCGCCGATACGTACCCCGGCCGCCCGGATCGCGTCCAGGTCAAGCACGCTCGGCAGATCGGCGACGTAACGGCCGAGGAAGTCGTACCGACCGGTGCCGGCCGCGGCGAGCGCCCGGGCGTAGGGGATGCGCCGTACGTCCTTGAGGCCGCCGGTGATGATCTCGTTGGCGCGGTCCTGGATCCAGGAGGTCGCGTCCGAGGCCGCGGGGCCGCCGCTCGGCGGGTTGTACTTGAAGCCGCCGTCGGCGGGCGGGTTGTGCGACGGGGTGACCACCACGCCGTCCGCGAGGCCGAGGGCGCGGGCCCGGTTGTGGGTGAGGATCGCGTGCGAGACGGCCGGCGTCGGGGTGTACCCGTCCGCGCCGTCGATCAGCACCGTGACGTCGTTGGCGGCGAACACCTCAAGCGCGGTGACCTTCGCGGGCTCCGACAGCGCATGGGTGTCGGCGCCGAGGAACAGGGGGCCGGACACGCCCTGACCGGCCCGGTACTCGCAGATCGCCTGGCTGGTGGCGGCGATGTGGTCCTCGTTGAACGCGCCCACCAGGGACGACCCGCGGTGTCCCGAGGTGCCGAACGCCACCCGCTGGGCCGGCTCGGCCGGGTCGGGGTGCAGCGCGTAGTACGCCGTGACCAGCCGGGCCACGTCGACCAGGTCCTCGGGGCGGGCCGGCGTGCCCGCTCGTTCGTGCGGCATGGGTCCGTTCCTCCGCGTCGTCGATGCATCGCTCGGCGTCCCATCTTTCCCCGCCGCGGCCCCACTTCGCGAGGGGGCCCGGTCGGTGTCCCGCACGGAGGACGTGAAGCGGCGGCCGGCGGAATCGCCTATGGTGAGGTGTTCCAGCAGCGCGGTCAGGGCCATGGTCCCGTTGAACGCGTGCAGCTTCAGCAGCACCTCGACCGGTGTGAGCCCTTCGAACGAGCCGGCGTAGCCCGTCGCCGCGACGGTGACCAGGACGGACATGCACAGCGCGCACAGCGTGCTGCCCGCGACCCGAAAGCGCAGCGCCGACCAGATCAGCAGCGGGTAGACCAGGAAGAGCACCGGCGACGGACGCCGGGGGCGGGCGTCGGTCCACGGTGCGTCCCGACGGCGCCGGGCGATGTGGCCGGCGAGATCGGCGGCCTGTTCCGCTCGGGCGGTCCGGAAGCCGACCACCGCAGGGTACGACGGTCCGCCCGCCCGGCCGGGCGAGGCGAGAGATCGGGGCGGCGGAAGCCGGAGCACGCCGGGTGTACGGCTGGGCCCGCCGGGGTACGGCCGTGCGCCGGGCGGGGCCCGGGTGTGCCCGGTCAGGTGACGTCGGCGTGTGTGACCCGGATCTTGGACTGGCCGTGCGGCAGCCGCTCCCAGTCGTCCATGAAGCGCGCCCGCAGTCCGTGCCGCCCGGCCAGCGCCACGAGGGTTTCGGTGCGGTAGTAGAAATCCTCCCGCAGCACATGGTGTTCCGCGCC
Source organism: Streptomyces sp. NPDC004629 (assembly GCF_042873595.1). Taxonomy (NCBI): domain Bacteria; kingdom Bacillati; phylum Actinomycetota; class Actinomycetes; order Kitasatosporales; family Streptomycetaceae; genus Streptomyces; species Streptomyces sp. NPDC004629. The sequence goes on from NZ_JBIALO010000028.1 coordinate 35,560, forward strand.
CTCGGTGCGGTCGAAGGTGAAGTCGAAGAAGCCGCCCGGTGCGAGCACACGGCCGACATGGCTCAGGCACTCCTCGATGACCGGCAGCGGCGAGTGCGAGAACACGCTGTGCGCGTGGACGACGTCGAAGTGCGCGTCGGGCAGGAAGCGCAGCGTCAGGTCGCGCACCGGGGTCAGTGTGGGCAGCCGCTCGCGCAGTCCCCTCTCCACGATGGTGTCCTGCGCGGCCAGGAGGATGTCCGGCGAGATGTCGATGCCGTAGTAGTGCCCCGGCTCCAGGTGGCGGATGAACCGCCAGCCGCCGCGCAGGTTGCCGCAGCCGATCTCCAGCATGCGGTGCTCGGGGCGCAGCCCGTGCCCGAGCAGGTAGTCGAACTGCAACGCGCCCAGCGCCAGCCACCGCTCGCGGCTGCGGCTGCCGACCGCCGCGTCCGGATCGGCCCGGGTGTCGGACCGCATCACGGCCCGGTAGTAGGCGATGTGGTCCGGGTGGCGGTGGCGCAGCCACATGTCCCGGGCGGCGCGGACCAGATGGCGGGGCACCCGGTCCGGGTGGCGCAGCGCGTAGCCGACGCGGTGACCGAGGGCGGCGCGGTTGACGGACGGGTTCTTCGCGGGCATGAGGTCTCCTTGCCTTCCGCGGGAGGGGGCCGGCCGGTGCGGTCCCGGTGCCAGCCTCGGGGCCGCGGCGGTGCACCCGGCTCGGCCGACGGGCTGCCGACGGCGGGAGGTCCGGCCGACCCGCGGGTCGGCCGATCGGCTGATGCGGGGCGTGCGGCGCCGGGCCCGCCGTCAGCGGTCCCGGGCCGTACGTCCCGTGAGGCCGGTGTCCTTCATGATGCGGTCGACGGTCGCGGCGAGGCAGCTGTCGGCGCCGACGACGGTCTCGGCAGCGCCGGGCAGCAGATCCAGCGGCCGGTACCACGCGCGCAGCTGGTCCTCGCCGACCTCGTCGGCGATCGGCTTGGTGGCGTGCCGGACGAGGGTCTCGGCGAACGGCACATGGAGGTAGTAGCCGTGGGTCGGGCCGCGGTGGTCGGCGCGCAGCCGGGCGAGCATGTCGCCGTAGTGGTCCGCGTAGAGGATGCCCTCCACCACCACGTGGTATCCGGCGTCCAGGGCGTAGCGCGCGGTGAGGTCGATCAGGCCGATGTTCGCCGCGCCCGGCCGGTCGTGCTCGCGCAGCACGACGCGGCGCAGATTGTCCTGTCCGACCAGGGCGAGACCGCGGCCGAACCGGTCCCGCAGACCGGCCGCGACGGACGACTTGCCCGAGGCGCTGTTGCCGCGCAGCACGATCAGCCGGGTTTGTGCGGTGCCCACATTCACAACGGGCACGCTACCGCCGCACGACCCGGCCGCTTCGGCGCGAGCGGCGCCGCCCCGGAAGGGCATAAGAAGATCGACGGAAACCGGGCCGGAAGGGGCATGCCGATGAAGTTGCACACCCGTCAGTGGGGCGAGGGCGACCGGGTCGCCGTACTCGTCCACGGGATCATGGCGGACCACAGGACCTGGCGTCGCGTCGGGCCGGCGCTGGCGGACCGGGGCTACCGGGTGGTCGCGGTGGACCTGCGGGGGCACGGCGCGAGCGGGCGGGGGGAGTACAGCGCCGACAGCTGGGCCGGCGACCTCGTCGACACCCTCGCGGCCGCCCCGGAGCTGGCGATCGGTCACTCGCTGGGCGCGATGGCGCTGGCCGGCGCCGTCGAACGGCTTGCCCCGGGCCGGGCCGTGTACTGCGACCCGGCGTGGGAGATGAGGCCGGAGGCCGGCGCGGGGGCGGCACGGTTCGCGGCCTTCAAGGACGCCACCCGGGACATGATCACCAGCCTCAATCCGCGCTGGGAGGAGGCCGATGTGGAGGTGGAACTGGCCACGCTCGCCGCCTGGGACCCGAGGACCGCGCAGGCGATCGCCGCCGTGTACGCGGTCAGCCGTACGCCGGCCCGCGCGGTGGTGCCCTCGCTGGTGCTGACGGCCGATCCGAGCACGCTGGTGTCCGCCGAGCTGCAGGGGCGGTTGACGCGCAGCGGCTTCGAGGTACGTACGGTCGGCGGCGCCGGGCACACCCTCCACCGCGACGACTTCGACGGTTTCATGAGCGCGCTGACCGACTGGATCTGAACGACATCGCCACCGCACGCGCCGCCCGGGACATCGGGTGCGTGCCCGGTGCCACGCATGCCGCCCGGAAGGACCCGGACCCGCCCGTCGCCCCGTCTGCGGCGGCTTCTCAGCCGGTCGGCGGCGGTCGGCGCGCGTCGTCGTGGGCCGCGGCGGTTCGTACACTGATCGCGGTGCCCGAGCAGGAGGAGGTACCCACGGATGGCACACGGCACGCGGCGGCACCCGGTCGGACTGTTCGTCGGCCTGTGCACCCTGGACGTCGTCCAGCTGGTGGACCGTGTGCCCGCGCCCGACGAGAAGCTGACGGCCCAGGACCAGACGGTGGCCGCCGGGGGTCCCGCCGCCAACGCCGCCGCCGTCTTCGCCCATCTGGGCGGCCGGGCACGGCTGCTCACGGGTCTCGGCCGCCATCCGCTGGCCCGGGCCGCCGCGGCCGACCTCGCGGCGCTGGGCGTGACCGTCGACGACCTGGCGGGTGACACGGCCGGGCCGCCCGCCCTCTCGTCGGTCCTGGTGACCGCCGCGAGCGGGCGGCGGGCCGTCGCCTCCACGAACGCCGGCCGGCACCGGCTCGCCGCGCCGGACGGCCTCGACGCCCTGGTGGCCGACTGCGACATCGTGGAACTCGACGGTCACCACATGGAGTTGGCGATCGCCACGGCCCGTGCGGCGCGGGCCGCGGGCCGTCCCACCGTGCTGGACGGCGGCAGCTGGAAGGAGGGCACACAGACCCTGCTGTCCTTCGTCGACGTGGCCGTCTGCTCGGCCGACTTCCGTCCGCCGGGCACACGGACACCCGCCCAGACGCTTGCGTACCTGCACGCGCAGGGGGTGACCTGGGCTGCGGTCAGCGGGGGCGCGGACCCCGTCGTCTGGTCGGGCCCCGACGGGGAGGGCGTGGTCGAGGTGCCGCCGACCGCGGTGGTGGACACCCTCGGCGCGGGGGACTTCCTGCACGGTGCGTTCGCCTACCACTGGGCGCCCGCCCGGCACGCCGGCGCCTGGGGCGAACGGGACCGCGCCGACCGCTTCGCAGTGGCCCTCGCGCGGGCGGCGGAGGTGGCGTCGCGGTCGTGCGCGTCGTTCGGCACCCGCTCCTGGATGCTCGGAAGGTGACGGCACCGGCGAGCGGCACGAGCGGCCGGGAGGAGTCAGTTCCTCGGAGCGGGAGTGCCCGGGGCAGGGGGCGTCGGATCAGGGCAGCAGGGTGTCGAAGGCGACGTTCAGATGGCGTGGGCCGCGCAGCAGCGCGTTCTGCCGGTAGGGCGGCGGGTCCTCGACGAGGCGGGCGTTGTCCAGGCGGCGGGCCAGCTCGGACAGCGCGATCTGGGTCTCCAGGCGGGCCAGCGGCGCGCCGAAGCAGATGTGGACGCCGCTGCCGAAACCGAGGTGCTGGATGTCCCCTCGGTCCGGGTCGAACCGGTCGGGGTCGTGGAAGCGCTCCGGGTCGCGGTTGCCGGCGGCGAGGACGAGCCAGATGCGCGAGCCCTTCGGGATGGTCACCCCGCGCACGTCGATGTCCGTGATGCAGGTGCGCTGCGTCACCAGTTGCACGGGCGGCTCGTACCGCAGCAACTCCTCCACGATCCTGACGGACAGGCCCGCGTCGTCGCGCAGCCGGTGCAGGTGTTCGGGGTGCCGCAGCAGGGTGAGCATGCCGTTGGTGATCAGGTTCACCGTCGTCTCGTGGCCCGCGATGAGCAGCAGCACCGAGGTGCTGAGCACTTCCATCATCGTCATCGCGCCGTCCGGGCCATGACTGGTCACGAGGTCGGACAGCATGTCGTCGCGGGGTTCCTTGGCGCGCTGCCGCGTCGCAGGCGATGCCCCGCGGGCCCGCGCCGAGCCCCGATCCGGTGAGCCATTCGGTGTTGCGGATCGCGCCGAGCGAGACGATCACGACGTCCGTCTCGACGACGCTCCCGTCGGAGAGATGGGCGGCCCGCACCCGGCCCGCCGAGTCGCCCTCCAGGGCGGTGACCATGACGCCGGTGCGCAGGTCGACGCCGTTGTCCCGGTGCAGGTCGGCGGCGACCGCGCCGATCACCCCGCCGAGGGCGCCCACCAGGGGCCCGTCGGCCCGTTCCGCCACGGTGACCGCGATGCCCGTCTCCCGGCAGGCGGAGGCGATCTCCGAACCGGAGAAACCGGCGCCGATCACGAAGACCCGGCGCGGCCCGGCCTTCAGCCGCCGGTACAGGGCGGCGGCGGCGTCCCGGGTGCGCAGCAGGAAGACGCCGTCCAGCCGGGCCTCCTCCTTGGGCCAGGGCCGGGCGCGTACGCCGGTGGCGATCAGCAGCCGGTCGTACTCGACCTCGTCCCCGTCCGCCAGCCGTACCCGCTTGCCCGCCAGGTCGAGGGCGGTCGCCGGAACGCCGAGCCGCCACTTCGCGTCGATGTCCCGGCGGTGGGGCAGCCCGGTGTGGTGCGCGGACGCCTTGCCGAGCAGCACCGCCTTCGACAGCGGAGGCCGGTCGTAGGGCTCGTACGGCTCGTCGCCGATCATGGTGAGCGATCCGGCGAAGCCCTCGGCGCGCAGCGTCTCGGCGGCCCGCAGTCCCGCGAGCGAGGCGCCGACGACGACGATCCGGCCCTCGGTGCGCAGCCAGGCGAGGTAGTCAGCGGGCATCGCTCGCCTCCGGGGCGCCCGCCGCGGGCCGGCCGGCGGGGCCGTCGAGTCCGTCGGCCGTGATCGCCTGCACGGGGCAGGCGGCGACGGCGCGGGCGAGCCGTTCACGCTGGTCCGCCTCGGCCCGCGGGTTGTGGACGAGCGATTCCTCGCCGTGCAGGGTGAAGACGTCCGGCGCGAGGAACGCGCACTGGGCGTATCCCTGGCACGCGTTGAGATCGACCACAAGCCTCATGGCGCTCCGCCCTTCCGGTGGCCGGGTCCGTCGTGTGCCGCCCGCGTCCGGACGGCGGTCATCTCCCCCGGCCAGCATGGGAGCGGCGGTGCGGGCGCCGCGCGCGGGGGCCCACCGATCGAGTGACGGACCACGGCCACGGCACCGGCACCGGCGCACGGTCGGGTTCAGGTCGCCGCGGCCATGGACGGCAGGGGGCGGTTGGTGACGACGAGGATGTAGCCGCTGAGGACCAGCGACCAGGCCGGGAACGCCAGTTCGGCCCAGGGCACGTTGGACGAGACGAAGAGCAGGACGAGAGTGGTGAGCAGGCCCAGCAGGATCAGCCAGCGCGGCAGCACGCCGCGCCGGTAGCCGAGCACCGACAGCGAGCAGGTGAAGACGGCGGCCATGCGCATCGCGTATCCGGTCATCAGGGTGTACGCGAAGTGGCTGCCGAAGGCCCAGGTCGGCAGCGCCGGTGCCGGACCGGCGGTCTGCGCGACGTCGAGTACGGCGGCGGCCGCCCCTGCCGCCCCGAACAGGGTGGCGACGAAGAGCAGGCCGCTGCCGAGGAAGACGGTGGCGAGGAACCGGTCCTCGGCCTCGCCCAGGTGGCTGCGGACGACGCCGGTGAACCAGAGGAAGAAGATGCCGGCGAACGGCACGAGCGCGAGCGCCGTGTGCACCGCGTTGTGTCCCGCCGAGTCGGCGAAGTCGGCGGCGGTGACCTTGTCGGCGCCTTCCGGGATGCCGATCCGGATGAGGACGATCGCCGCGGCGAGCAGCAGCGCGAAGACGACCCCGGCGAGCCCGGCGGCCCGTGGGGTCTGTAGTGCCCGCTCTCCCGACGCCGTTGTCTGCATGCGCGGCTCGCTTCCTGTGCGGCGGCTGATGCCACCAGCAAGCCGTCTCCCGTCGCCCGCCGCCACCGGAACACGCCCGAACGGCACACCCGGCGGTCCGCGCGGGGCACCCGCCGGGGCGGCCGGGTCTCACGGTGCCGGGGCGTGCGGCGCCCCGGCGTGTGTCGTGGAGGTGAGGGTCAGTCCTCGGTCCAGCCGTGCTTCTTGGCGAACTGCAGGAACTCGCGCCGGATCTGCACGATCTGCTGGCCCGTCAGGGTCGGCGCCGTCTGCAGCAGGAGTTCCGTGATCTCGTTGGTGAACTCCACCGTCTGCAGCACGTCGCAGAGCGAATCGTCACCGACGGACCCCGACGCGGACCCGGCCCGTGCCGTCGCCCCCGGTGCCAGCCGGATCGACGACGCCTTGGGGCCCCGCTCCCCCTCCTCGATCTCGAACTCGACCGCGAGTCCGGTACGCACCATGGACTCGGGGATCAGAAGGTCGTTCACATGCAGAAAGACATCCTCGTCCCCGTGTTCCGGGGCGATGAACCCATATCCGCGAACGCTGTCGAACCTCACCACACGGCCTGCTGCCACACCGACCCCCAGACAACCCGGGCCACCTGCCCGAACGAATCAGCGTGCGAGTCTAGCAGCTGCCCCGCGCCCCTTCACCCGGGCGGCGGATCCGGCGGGCGCACTTGTTGCATGATCTGTCCGCGGGAGAGACTTCTACAACAGTGTAGATTGCGCATGTCGCCGGTACGCCGTGCCGGTCGGCTCCGCCACCGGGAGGGCATTTCAGATGTTCGGCTTGAGTGAACTGGCCATGATCCTCATCGTCGTCATCGTGGTCCTGGGCATCAAGAAGCTGCCCGAACTGACGCGTTCGGCGGGCAAGGCGGCCCGGATCTTCAAGAGCGAGGCCAAGGCACTGCGGGAACAGGACGCGCCGGGCGGCTCGTCCGCCGCCGGGGACGTGGTCAGCGGCCCCGTGGTCAACCGGGACGGCCCGCCCCGCACCTGACGGCACGGGCCCCGGCCGCCCGGCGGTGCGTCAGACGCCGATGGCCCGGCCCGCCTCGGCCCAGTTGGCGTGGAGCTTGTCGAGGTAGGTCCGGGCCTGACCGCCGGGTGGTGTGCCCCGGGCGAAGGCCGGCATGGTGCCGGCGCCCGTGTTGTAGCCGAGGGCCAGCAGTTCGTTCCTGTCGTAGGCGGCGGGCCACTCGGCGGGGAGCCGGCCGCCGAGGTCGTGCAGGTACCAGGCCTCGGCCTCTATGGCGAGGTCCCGGTCATCGGGCAGTTCCTCCCACCGGCGGTCGGCGAAGTCCCGGCCCGTCTTCACCTCGTCGAAGGCGGCGCGGTGCATGTTCGCGATGCCGAAGGAGGCGTCGGGCCTGTACTTCTGCCAGGCCCGCTCCAGGCCGGGATCGTGCGGCTTGTACGACTCGTTGTAGAGGATCGCCATCAGCAGCCGGGCGCTGACGCCGGTGCGCCGGGCCCGGTCGCGGACCTGGCGGGTGTAGTCGGCGGGGTCGTAGGAAAACGCCGCCTCCGCCGCCGCGGTGGCCGAGGGCCCCCCGGTCGGTGCGTGTGAGGAAGAGGCGGACGAGCCCGGGGGCGGCGGGGTGTCGCCCTGCGGGGTGTTGGCGGCGCGCACGATGACGTACACGGCGAAGGCGAAGACCAGCACGGGCAGCCAGCGCCGGCGTCTCGGCGCCCGGGAATCGGACATGTCCGGTCCTCTCTCGCATCCCTCCCTCGACCAGCACCCTTCTACCCCACCGGGACCAAGACCCGGGTGAGGCTGCGCCGCGCCGTCCCGGTCCGGCCACGGCGCGGCGCGGTGCCCGCGGTGGGCGGACGGGTCACTCCTCTTCGTAGTAGTTGTTGACCACGACATCGGGTTCGTCGTCGGACAGCGCCTCGTTCAGCAGGGCGCCGCCGACCAGGCCCGCCGCACCCGCGCCGATGAGCGCGCCGGTGCCGAAGCGGCGTCCGCCCTGGTGCTGTTGGTCGCCGTGCGGCGCCGGGTAGCCCTGCTGCGGATATCCCTGCTGCGGGTAGCCCTGCTGCATCGGCTGCGGATACCCCGGCTGCGGCGCCGTGTAGAACGGCGGCGCCGTGGTCTGCACCCGCTGCGCGCAGCCGCCGCACGCCTGCACCGGGCGCGCCACGCCCCACTGCGGCGACCAGGTCACCATCGTCGCGCCGGGGCCGTGGTCGGGGTCGAAGAAGCAGGTCACGGGGGAACTCCCTGGGGGTTGGGGTGAACCGGGGTACGTCGGGGCGGGCGTGGAGAGGAGGGTCGGTGTCGGCGCCACGGGTGCCGGTGCCGCCACGGGTGGCGCTGCGACGGCGGGCGGCGCTGCGACGGCGGGCTGCGGCAGGTGCGTGCCCGCGCTCGCCGCCGGCGGGGTGGCGGGCTCCGGGCCCGGGTCCGGCGCGCGCAGCACGTTCACGCCGTAGTCGGCGGCGATGCCCGCGAGCCCCGAGGCGTACCCCTGCCCGACCGCGCGGAACTTCCACTCCGTGCCGTGCCGGTACAACTCGCCGAAGACCAGCGCCGTCTCGTTCGACAGGCCGCCGGCGGCGAGGTCGTAGCGGGCCAGTTCGGCGCCGCCGTGCCGGTCGGACACCCGGATGTGCGCCCGGTGGACCTGCCCGAAGGACTGCCCGCGGGCCGCGCCCTCGTAGAGGGAGACCGGGAAGACGATCTTCGACACGTCCGCCGGTACCCGGTCGAGGTCGACCTGGATCTGCTGGTCGTCCGGGCCGACCGGGCCGCCGGCACCGGAGTGCCGTACCGAACCGTCCGGGCTGCTCAGGTTGTTGAAGAAGACGAAGTGCTCGTCGGAGGGCACCTTGCCCGACCCGTCGCACAGCAGCGCGCTGGCGTCCAGGTCGTAGCCCGTGTTCGCCTGCCAGCCCAGGCCGACCGTCACCGCGCTCAGGCCCGGGGCCTGCCGGCCCAGCGCCACGTTGCCGCCCTTGGTCAGGGGCACACTCATGCACGTCCTCCGCTGCTGCTTCCGCATCCCGTGTTCGTCGTGATCAACGGGAGCCCTGCCCTTACAGTTCCCTGATTGCGCAATGGATGAATTAACCGCATGCGTCCGGCTCAGAGGTGGCCGACGATGGTGGGCAGCAGGTCCTGGAAGGTCCGGCCGGCCGCGGGCTCCCCGATGGCCTTCAGCTGCCAGCCGCCCGTCCCGCGGTGCAGCTTGGCCATGATCTGGGCGGTGTACGTGCCGCCGCCGCTGAGGGTGTATCGGGCCATTTCCTGCCCGGTGTTCTCGTCGACGAGACGGCAGAACGCGTTCTGCACCTCGGCGAAGGTCTGTCCGGTGAATGAGTTGACCGTGAAGACGATCTGGTCGATGTGCGCGGGGACGCGGCCGAGGTCGATGAGGATGACCTCGTCGTCGCCGCCGGCGCCGCTGCCGCCGGTGAGGTTGTCGCCCAGGTGCCGCACGGATCCGTCGTCACTGGTCAGATGCTGGAAGAAGGCGACGTCGGCGAGCTGTCCGCCGGCGAAGAGCAGCGCCGAGGCGTCCAGATCGATGTCGCGGGGGCCGGCCAGCTTGGCCAAAAAGCCCTTGCGCTGGGCCGCCTGCCAGCCGAGCCCCATCCGGACGGCGTTCAGTGCGGTGCCGTCGGACTTGCTCAGACTGATCTGCTGGCCCTTGCTCAGATTGACCGACATGTGTCGTCTCGCTTTCTGTCGCGGGGGGTCGAGTGAGGCCCTAGGGGGCGAGGGAATCGGGCAGCCGGCGGCGCAGATAGGGCAGGACGCCGCGTTCCAGGAGTGCCTGCTGCCACCGCCGCCGGGCCCGTTCGACGTCGTCTGCGCTCACCGGGCTCTCCGGGGGCACCGGCCCGCGCGCCGCGGCCTGACCGGCGTCCCGGCCCGGGGCCGCCCGGTGCGGCGTCGCCACCCCGAGGGCCGCCGCGGCCACCGCCGCCACGGCGAGCACCCAGCCCGCCGAGCGGACCGAGCCGGCGAAGCGGACCGCCGTGCCGGAGAGGAGCAGCCCGTGCCCGATGAGCAGGAGTACGGCCGCGGAGACGGCGGAGACCAGGGGCAGCAGCACGGCCGGCGGCAGCCCGGCGCCGCCGGCGAGCGGGGGACCTTCGGCCGGGGACGTGCGGTGGCCCGCGGTCGCGCGGGCGGCCGCATAGGCGCGGTACTCGTCCTGGGCCGCGGCCGCGATCTCGGCGTCCGCCGCCAGTGCCCAGGCATACAGCCGGGTCGCCGCCCGGCCGGTGGCATCGACGCTCAGGGCCGCGCGGATCTCCGCGGTGTCCAGGGCGGACCGGAGCACCTGCGCGAAGTCCGCCCGGTCTCCCGGACACCGGCCCGGCACGCCGCTCACGCTCTTTCCCCGGCCGGTACGAGGGCCCGTCCGAGGCGGGCCCGGCGGCCGGGACGCCGGCGTGTGAGGGCCGGGGGCGCGGCCCTCACACGGGTCTTCGGCGCGGGTCGCCCGCTCAGACATCGACTCCGAAGTCGGCGGCGATACCCGCGAGGCCCGAGGCGTACCCCTGGCCGACCGCGCGGAACTTCCACTCGGCGCCGTTGCGGTACAACTCGCCGAAGATCATGGCCGTTTCGGTCGATGCGTCCTCGGACAGGTCGTAGCGGGCCAGCTCGGCGCCGCCCGTCTGGTTGACCACGCGGATGAAGGCGTTGCGGACCTGCCCGAAGCTCTGGCCGCGCGACCCGGCGTCGTGGATCGACACCGGGAAGACGATCCGCTCGACCTCGGCGGGCACGGCGGCCAGGTCGACCTTGATGGACTCGTCGTCGCCCTCCCCCTCACCGGTGAGGTTGTCGCCGGTGTGCTCCACCGAGCCGTCGGGGCTCTTGAGGTTGTTGTAGAAGACGAAGTGCTGGTTGGAGGCGACCTGGCCCGCGGAGGTCAGCAGCAGCGCCGATGCGTCCAGGTCGAAGTCGGCCCCGGTGGTGGTCCGTACGTCCCAGCCCAGCCCCACCAGCACGGCGCTCAGCCCCGGCGCCTCCTTGCTCAGCGAGACATTGCCGCCCTTGGCCAGGGAAACACCCATGCTCCATACCTCCACACACGCGGTCGACTCGGGTCCGTGCCACGGCCCGAGCTAGAATCTACAACACTGTAGAAGTAATCGCGGAGAGGGCGCGTACGGAGGCGACCGAATGCGCCACACCGCTCCGCGGCGGGTCAAGGACGCGATGTGAGGCGGCGTCAACGGCCGCTTTCGGCCAAGGGCGGCCGCCCCCGAACGGGTGGCGCCCGTGGCTCTATACGATGTGATACCCCGGGGCGAGGAGCCGGGCGGGGCGCAGCAGAAGGGAGACAGCGCGTGACGAACCCGGATCCGCACCGTCCGCGCCGGGCGCAGGGCGCGTTGGAGACGCAGGTGCTCGCGGCGCTCCACGAGGCCGGCGGGCCGGTGACCGCCGGCTGGGTGCAGGACCACCTGGCCGCCGACCTCGCCTACACCACCGTGATGACGGTGCTGGCCAGGCTGCTGGCCAAGGACGCCGTCACCCGTCGGCGCGAAGGCCGCTCGTTCGTGTGGCTGCCCGCCTCGGACGGCGCCGGTCTCGCCGCGCTGAAGATGCACAAGGTCCTGGACGGCGAGCGGGACCGCAGAGCGGTGCTGGCCAGTTTCGTCACCACGCTGCCGGAGGACGACGAGCAACTGCTGCGCGAACTGCTGGACCAGGCCGGCGACGAGGAGTGACCGCATGGGGATCTTCGTCTTCCTCCCGCTGGTCCTGCCGCTGACCGCCTGGCCGATCGCGCGGCTGGCCGAACAGCGCCTCCACCCCCGCACGGCGACGCTGCTGCTGACCGGCGTCTCCTGCGTCATGGCCCTGTGCAGCACGGTGTGTCTGGTGCTGCTGATGGTGGTCGGCACCGCGCAACTGCCCGGCAACCCGCTGCCGGACGGCTGGTCGGACGCCGAGGTGCGGGAGAGCGTGCCGCGCCATGAGATCGTCGGCAAGGCCGCGATTCCCGCGCTGGTCGCGGTGGTCGGCGGCGGTCTGCGCGCGCTGCTGCACCACCACCGGTTACGGCGCCGCGCCCATCGGGCCCTTGCGCAGCTGCCGCGCACGGAGGTGGCGGTGCTGCCCGACGCCGAGCCGTACGCATACGCGCTGCCGGGCGGGCCGCGCGACCGCATCGTGGTCTCGACGGGCATGCTCGCCCGCCTCGCCCCGCGGGAGCGCCGGGCCCTGTTCGCCCACGAACGCACGCACCTCGCGGCCGGCCACCATCGCCATCTGCTGCTGGTCCGGCTCGCCGCCTGCGCCAACCCCTTCCTGTGGCCGCTGCGCAAGGCCGTGACCTATACGACCGAGCGCTGGGCGGACGAGGCGGCGGCCCAGGTTGTCGGCAGCCGCCGGGCCGTCGCCCGCGCGATCGGCAAGGCGGCGCTGGTCCCCCAGGGCACGCCCGCGCCCGCGTTCACCCCGTTCGCGGCTCCGGGCCCGCTGCCCCGCCGGGTCGCGGCCCTGCTCGGACCGGCGCCCGCGGTGCGGGCCTGGCCGCCCATCTTCACCGCCGTGGGCCTGGCCCTGTGGACCGCGGCGACCGGGGCGCTGCTGTCGGCGATGTTCTCGGCCAACTCGGCGGTCACGCTGCTGCTGCTCCTGCACGCGGCCACGCCCCTGTGACGCGGACCCGCCCCAGGCGGGCGGGTGCCGCGCCCGGCCGCCGCGGTCGTGACATCCGGCCGCGACGGCGTTCGCTCACAGGTCGAACTCGTGGGGCGGCAGCCCGAGCGCGAAGCATGCTTCCCGGACCACGGCGCGCTCGGTGGCGTCGAAGTCGCCGTCGGCGCCGCCGATGACGATGCCGATCTGGATCACCGCGCGGGCCTCGGCGGGCTTCTTCTTCGCCTTGGCGACCTCCTGGAGCACACCGACCTTGCCGAAGTCGAAGTCGGCGGTCAGCTTGTCCAGGTTCTCCTCGAAACGGCGCCGCAGGTCGTCCGCGGGGAAGTTCTGCAGGACCTCGTTGCTGAAGATGAGCTGGGCGACGCGCTGCCGCTCGGCCGGGTCGATCTTTCCGTCGGCCGCGGCCACCAGGGCGCACATCGCCATGCTGGCGTCGCGGAACGCACCGCTCTTCAGGTCGTTCTTCTTCGCCACCAGCTGATTCTGCATCTGCGACGCCGAGTCCTTGATGCGGTCCCACAGGGCCATGTCGACTTCCCTCGCTCCGGGGCCACCGCATCCCGCACAAAGCCGCACCGGCAGCCGCCTTACTTCTACAGTGCTGTAGAAGATAGCATTCGACGGCGCCTCGAAGGGGTGCGGGGCTGTATCGATATGCGGCTCCGCCGCGCGGGCGTGATCGGCCACGACGGGTGCCGCAGACGACCGACGGCACGAGCGCGGCACATCCAGCGGAGCGCTCAGGCCGTTCGGAACCGGCGCAGCCGGAGGCTGTTGCCGACCACGAAGACCGAGGAGAAGGCCATGGCCGCACCGGCGATCATCGGGTTGAGCAGGCCCGCCGCGGCGAGCGGCAGGGCGGCGACGTTGTAGGCGAACGCCCAGAACAGGTTGGACCGGATGGTGCCGAGCGTGCTGCGGGCGAGCCGGATGGCGTCGGCGGCGACCCGCAGGTCCCCGCGCACCAGCGTCAGGTCGCCGGCCTCGATCGCGGCGTCGGTGCCGGTGCCCATGGCAAGGCCCAGGTCCGCCTGGGCCAGCGCCGCCGCGTCGTTGACGCCGTCGCCGACCATGGCGACCGAACGGCCCTCGCCCTGCAGGCGCCTTACGACGTCCACCTTGTCCTGCGGCAGCACCTCGGCGATGACGTGCTCGGGCGCGATGCCCACCTCCGCGGCGACCGCCTCGGCCACGGCACGGTTGTCCCCGGTGAGCAGGACCGGGGTCAGTCCGAGGTCCCGCAGCCGCCGGATCGCCTCCGCACTGGTGTCCTTGACGGCGTCGGCGACTTCGAGGACCGCGCGGGCCCGGCCGTCCCAGGCGACCACGACGGCCGTACGGCCCGCCGCCTCGGCCACGGCCTTGACGCGGCGCAGTTTCTCCGGCAGGGACATGGCCCAGTCGGCCAGCAGCTGCTCCCTGCCGGCCAGGACGGCGTGCCCGTCGACCACGCCCTGTACGCCGCGGCCGGGTACGTTGGCGAAGTCCTCCGGCGCGGGCAGCGGTCCCACCCGGTCCGCCGCGGCGCTCGCGACAGCCCGCGCGACGGGGTGCTCGGAGGCGTGTTCCAGGGCGCCGGCGAGGCGCAGCACGTCCTGCTCGTCGGTGTCCTCGGCCGGGTGCACGGCGAGCAGGGTCATGTTTCCGGTGGTGACGGTGCCGGTCTTGTCGAGCACGACGGTGTCGGCCCTGCGGGTGCTCTCCAGCACCTCGGGCCCCTTGATGAGGATGCCGAGCTGTGCACCCCGCCCCGTTCCCACCAGCAACGCGGTCGGAGTGGCGAGCCCGAGGGCGCACGGGCAGGCGATGATGAGTACGGCGACCGCGGCGGTGAAGGCGGCGGTCAGGCCGGCGCCGTTGCCCAGCCAGAAGCCGAGCGTGGCCACGGCCAGGGCGATCACGACGGGCACGAAGACACCGGAGATCCGGTCGGCGAGCCGCTGTGCGGCCGCCTTGCCGTTCTGGGCGTCCTCGACGAGCCTGGCCATGCGGGCGAGTTGAGTGTCGGCCCCCACCCTGGTGGCCTCGACGACGAGGCGGCCTCCGGCGTTGAGGGTGGCCCCGGTGACGCCGTCCCCGACGCCCACCTCGATGGGGGCGGACTCGCCGGTGAGCAGGGAGGCGTCCACCGCGGAGGTGCCCTCGACCACGGTGCCGTCGGTGGCGATCTTTTCGCCGGGGCGTACGAGGAAGCGATCGCCGACCTGCAACTCCGTTATGGCAAGGGGATGTTCGCGACCGTCGCGGAGCACGGTGACCTCTTTGGCGCCGAGTTCGAGCAACGCCTTGAGTGCGGCGCCCGCCTTCCGCTTGGACCGTGCCTCGAAGTACCGCCCGGCCAGGATGAAGGCCGTCACGCCGGCGCCCGCCTCCAGGTAGATGTTCCCGGCCCCGTCGGTGCGGGCGATGGTCAGCTCGAAGGGGTGGGTCATGCCGGGCATCCCGGCCGTGCCGAAGAACAACGCCCACAGCGACCACAGGACGGCCGCCGACACACCGACCGAGATCAGGGTGTCCATGGTGGCGGCACCGTGCCGCGCGTTGGTCCAGGCGGCACGGTGGAAGGGCCAGGCCGCGTACGTCACCACGGGGGCCGCCAGGGTCAGGGACAGCCACTGCCAGTACGTGAACTGCAGGGCCGGGATCATCGCCATCGCGATCACCGGTACGGCGAGGACGACGGCGGTGGTCAACCGCCGGCGCAGCGTGCGCAGTTCGTCGTCCGCACGGCCGGTTCGGGCGTCCGGTGCGGCGGGCTCGGGTCGCGGCTGGTGCGCCGTGTAACCGGTGGCCTCGACGGTGGCGATGAGGTCCGCGACGGCCACGCCCTCGTCGAAGCTGACCTTGGCCTTCTCGGTGGCGTAGTTGACGGTGGCCCGGACACCGTCCATGCGGTTGAGCTTCTTCTCGATCCGCGCCGCGCACGAGGCGCAGGTCATGCCGCCGATGGCGAGTTCGACCTCGGCGGCACCGGTGGCGAGGGTGGTCATGTTCGTTCCTCCGAGCTGTCGGCTTGGGTGATAGCGCGGTCATATACCCGGCGGGGGTATGCAACCGAGGGATCAATCTATACCCCCACCCCGTACCCGACTCAAGGGCCGAAAGAGCTTGACTTGATACCCCCAGGGGGTACCTTCTTGCGCAGTCGGGCCGCCGACCGGGCGGCCGTGAGCCCGGGAGGGCACCCATGCACACGGGACTGCGGATCACCGTCTTCGCCGCCGCGCTCGCCGCGACCTTCGGCACCGCCTACGGCCTGGGCACCGGACTCGGCGAGGTCGCCGCCGAGTCCGACCGGGCGCCCCGCGCGCACGAGCGGGGCCACGACCCGGCACAGCAGGGCCACGATCCGGCCCAAGGGGCCCATGAGTCCGCGCCGCCCGGCGGGCTGCACGCCTCCGAGGGCGGGTACACCCTCGCCCTGCGGACCCCGACGATCGAGGCGGGCCGCAGCGACGGTCTCCGGTTCGCGATCGTCGAGAACGCGACCGGCCGCACCGTCACCGCGTACGAGCGGGAGCACAGCAAGGAACTGCACCTGATCATCGCCTCGCGGGACCTGACCGTCTTCCGGCATCTGCACCCTGCCCGCGCGGCCGACGGCACCTGGTCGGCCCCCGTCGATCTGCCCGAGGCGACGGGATACCGGGTCTTCGCCGACTTCACCCCCCGCGGCGGCGACGGGCTCACCCTCGGAGCCGACCTCACGGCCACCGGACGGGAGCGTCCGGCGCGGACCCGGACCCCGGGCCGCACCGCCCGGGTGGACGGCTACGAGGTGACGCTGCACGGCGCTCTGACCGCGGGCCGTCCGAGCGAGCTGCGGCTGGAGGTGGCCAAGGACGGCAGGCCGGTGCGCGATCTCCAGCCCTATCTGGAGGCGTACGGCCATCTGGTCGCGCTGCGGTCCCAAGACCTCGCCTATCTGCATGTGCATCCGAACGGCGAGCCCGGGGACGGCAGGACCCGGCCGGGGCCGGAGATCTCCTTCACGGCGACGGCACCGAGCACCGGGACCTACCGGCTGTTCCTCGACTTCCGGCACGCGGGCGTGGTCAGGACCGCGGCGTTCACGGTGACGGCCGGGCCCGAAGCGTCCGGTTCGGGGACGGCGCGGCCCGGTACGACGGCGGACCACGGGCACTGAGCCGGGCCGGCCGGAGGGAGCCGGGCCGGCAAGGGATGGCCGACCGGCCCGGGGTGGGGCACGCTGGATGACATGGGTGACCGGCAGGGCACGACGGGTCTCCGGCAGCCATGGCAGTCGAGTCAGGCGCTGCTGCTGCTTCCGGTCGCGCTGATCGCCGTGATCACCGTGGTGGAGGTCCACTCGCCCCAGGACTTCCACCTGGCCTCCGCGCTGGTCATCGCCCCGGCGCTGACCGCGTCGTTCGCCGGCCCGCGGACGACGGCGGCGGTCGGGGCGCTGACGGTGGTGGCACAGAGCCTCATCGGGCTCCTGCACGGCGAGCTGGCCACCGCCAACCGCATCGTGCAGCTCATCACCCTCACGGTGCTGTCCGTGCTGGTCGTGATCTACTGCGCGATCCGGGACCGGCGGCACGAGCAGCTGGTCCGGGTCCGCTCGGTGGCCGAGACCGCCCAGCACGTCCTGATGTGGCCGCTGCCGGAGCAGATGGGGTTCGTACGGATCGCCTCCCTGTACCTGGCGGCCGAGGACGAGGCCCAGATCGGCGGAGACCTGTATGCGGCCACCCGCGCGTTCGGCGGGGTACGTGTGCTGATCGGTGACGTGCGCGGCAAGGGGCTGTCCGCGATCGGGGAGGCCGCCACCCTGCTCGGGGCCTTCCGCGAGGCGGCCCACCGGCGTCCCGTGCTGACGGACCTGGCCGAGTCCCTGGAGCAGAGCGTCCAGCGCTACGCGGCCGACTTCGAACCGCCCGAGGAGGCAGGCGAGCGCTTCGCCACCGCCCTGCTGGTGGAGATCCCCGACGGGTACCCGGTCGTCAGGATGGCCACCTGCGGCCACCCGCCGCCGCTGCTGCTCTGCCAGGGCCGCAGGGTCACCGTCCCGACCCTGCATCCCTCGCCGCCCCTGGGGGTCCAGGGCTGCGGGCTGGGAGCGGGGGGATGCGGGCCGGCCGCCCGCGAGCTGGACGAGATCCCCTTCGAACCGGGCGACACCCTGCTGCTGTACACCGACGGCGTCATCGAGGCCCGAGACGCCGACGGCCGTTTCTACCCGCTGGCCGAGCGCGTCGCCCGGTGGTGCGACGCCCCGCCGGACACCCTCGTCCAGCATGTGCAGCGCGATCTGGTCGCCCACACCGGCGGGCGCCTGGACGACGACGCCGCCGTGGTCGTCCTGCACCGCACCTCCGCGGTCCGCGGGCGGCAGCACGTGAGGATCATCGAGACGGGCGTGTTCCGCCCGAGCACCGGCCCCGCCGCCCGCTGACCGGGGCCGGAACCCGACGGGTCCCGGCCCCGGGAGGTCACGGCTTGCGGGCCACCGCTCCGTACATCGCGATGTCCTCGTCGCGGATGCCCTTCTCGCCCATGCCGTCCGGGTGCCACTTGTGGACCTGGACGATGCCCGGCTCGACCAGGTCGAGGCCGTCGAAGAACTCGTGGGCCTCGTCTATGGTGCGCAGCCGCATCGGCATGTTCCGGGCCGCGTACTCGCGGGCGACGCGGCCCACCTCCTCGGGCGCGAACTCGGCGGTGGCGATGGACATCGCCAGATAGCTGCCGGAGGGCAGCGGCTCCAGGAGACGGCGCACGACGCCGACCGCGTCGTCCTCGTCGAGCATGAAGTGGACGATGGCGATCACCGTGAGCGCCACCGGCTTGCCGAGGTCAAGGGTCTCGCGCAGCTCCGGGGCGTCCAGGATGGCGCCCGGGTCGCGGAAGTCGGCTTCGATGTACGCCGTCCTGCCCTCGGGGGCGCTGGCCAGCAGCCCCTGGGAGAGGGTGAGGACGATCGGGTCGTTGTCCACGTAGACGACCCGCGACTCCGGGGCCACCGCCTGCACGATCTCGTGCAGGTTCGGAGAGGTGGGGATGCCGGTGCCGACGTCCAGG
Source organism: Streptomyces sp. NPDC004629 (assembly GCF_042873595.1). Classification (NCBI taxonomy): domain Bacteria; kingdom Bacillati; phylum Actinomycetota; class Actinomycetes; order Kitasatosporales; family Streptomycetaceae; genus Streptomyces; species Streptomyces sp. NPDC004629. The sequence continues at coordinate 54,095 of NZ_JBIALO010000028.1, forward strand.
AACTGGCGCACGCCCGCCTCCTCGGCGAGCCAGCGCACGGCCCGGTTCATCCAGTCCCGGTTGGCGCGCATGTGGATGGGCAGGGCGGGCCACTCCTGCGCCATGGCATCGCCCGCCTCCTTGTCAGCGGGGTAGTAGTCCTTACCGCCCAGGATGTAGTCGTAGATCCGTGCGGAGTGAGCGTTCTCGGTGTCGATGCGGTCGGCCGGCCATCCGTTGTCGGGCAACGCCGTGTCTCCCATTCGAGTCGGGGATGCAGCAGGGGTCGAGGGAACAAGCAGCTACAACGCAGCTATAACAAGTCGGTTCACAGGAGGAAGTCGGCGTCACCCGACTTCACACCCGTCAGGAAACGGGTCATCTCGCGGGGGGTGAAAACCAGCGCCGGGCCGTCCGGGTCGGTCGACTGGCGCACGGCGACGCGTCCGTCGGCGAGCTTCTTCACTTCCACGCAGGCGCCGCCGGCGTCGTCGCTCCACGGCTTGGTCCAGCCGCGCGCGCCGAGTTCCCGGGATGGCATGCCGTTGTGTATGAGGTGGTGCACGTCACAGCTCCTTGCGTATCGCACCGAGGACGGCCTCGGTCTTCCTGGCGGGCGCCGCCTGGGCGCCCAACCGGTCCAGGGACTCGCGGTACACCACGACGTCGTCGCTCTTGTCCAGGTAGACGGCGCCGACCAGGCCGTTGAGGTAGACGATGTCGGGGAGTTCGGGTGCCCGGAACCGGAAGAGGTGGTAGGCCCCGGCCCGCATGGCGGGATGCGGGCCGTTGGCGAACGGCATGATCTGCAGGGTGACCTGCGGCAGCCGGTTGACCTCGATGAGATGGTCGACCTGCGTGCGCATCACGTCGGAGCCGCCCACCGGCCAGCGCAGCACCGTCTCGTCCATCACGATCCACACCCGCGGCGGCGCCTTGCGCACCAGCAGCTCCTGGCGGCGCATGCGCAGCGCGACCCGCCGCTCCGTGGCGTCCGCCGACGCGTGCGGATTGCCGGCGCTCAGCAGGGCGCGCGCGTACTCCGGGGTCTGGAGCAGCCCGTGGACGAACTCGTTCTCGTACGCGCGGATGTGCAGCGCGGCCTGCTCCAGGCTCAGATACGCGGCGAACCAGTCCGGCATGACGTCGCGGTACGTGTGCCACCAGCCGCGCTTGTTGGCCTCGCGCACGGACTGCAGGAAGGTTTCTATCTCCTGCCGGTCCGTCACGCCGTAGGTCTGCAGCAGCTTCTCGGCGTCGGCCAGCCGCAGCCGGGCCACCTTGGCGGCCTCCATCCGGCGGATGGTGGAGTGGCTGACGCCGATGGCCGCGCCCGCGTCCTCGTAGGTCAGACCGGCCCGGTTGCGCAGTTCCTCCAGCTGCCGGCCGAGGATCATGCGAAGGACGGAAGGGGCGCCGCCCCAGTCGGTCTCCGCGGTCACGCTTACCCCCTCGCACCAGGTTTTCAGGGTCACCGTCTCACGCGGTCGATTCCGGCGCCTCATTCGATCACTTGTTGACGCAAGCAGCATGCACGCCACCACTTGCAAATTTCAACTTGCCGGTTGCGAGCAGATGTTGGCAGATGCCACAGTGGACCCACTGACTCGGCTCACGAATGAGCAGGCGGAACAGTCCAGTTGGGGGAGATTGGGCTGCAATCGGGCGTCATCCGGCGCGCGTTGTCGCCCGATCGTCCTGTGCGGCCGACCGATCCACGACCGAGAGATCCCCACTCAGCGAGGCCGGACGAAAGGCGTACGGCGATGACTGCGCCCTCCCTCCCCCAGCCACTGGACCGACTGCCCGACGACCGGTCCGCCGGTGCCGCACCGCCGGGGGCCTGGCGGCCGGCACCGCTGCCGGGCGGCGACAGGTCCGCGAGCCCGCACGCGGCCCCGTGGCCGCACCGCCCGGCGCAGTCGGCGAGTTCCACCAGACCACCCGGAGGCGAGCATGCCGGTCGACTCCCTGGGCCCGACGGCCCCGACCCGCTCGCCTCCGGGGCTCAACCTCCCGGCCGTGTGCACGCGTTCGACCTGCCCGCGACCCCGGCTTCGGTCGGCGCGGCGCGCAGGGCCGTGCGTGCGCTGCTGACCAGCTGGGGCATCGACGACGAGGTACGGGACAACGCCGTCCTCGTGACCTCCGAACTGGTCACCAACGCGGTCAACCACTCGGCCAGCGAACGGATCGCCTGCCGGCTGCACAGCGCCGCGGGCCGGCTGCGCATCGAGGTCGAGGACCAGAACCGCGCCGCCGCGCTGCCGGCGCCCCGGCGGCCGGACCCGGACGACCAGAGCGGACGCGGACTCCTGCTGGTCGAGGCGCTGAGCCGCGACTGGGGTGTCACCGGCACCCACCGGTCCGCACGCGTCGTCTGGGCCGAGCTGGCGACGACCACGGGCACGGCCCCGTCACCGGCCCCCCTGCCCGACCGGCCCGCCCGCCACCCGGCCGAAGGACGCCCAGCCCATGGACCGTTGCCCACCCAGCCCTGACCCGCGCCCACGGCGCACCGGCACGCTACCGCCGCACGGCCCGGCCGCTTCGGCGCGAGCGGCGCCGCCCCGCCCCGGACCGGGCGCCCGGGTCAGCCCGGCGGGGCGCCCTGACCCGCGCCCGCGGCGCTCCGCCCGCCCGGCCGCTGTGCCGTGCGGGCGGGGACGCGGCACGGCACAGCTCTGCTCGGCCGACCCGTCCTGGACGCGCACCCGCCCCGGGCCGGGCCCGAAGCACCCGTCCGCCACCTTGTGAACCGGCGCACGGCGGGCTCCCCGGTGGAAGCGTGCTGTCACCGGCGCGGGGACACCTGCGCAAGCCACTCCGTCAGGAGGGTGTTGATCCGCTCGGGGCGTTCCTGCTGGATCCAGTGGCCGCAGCCGTCGAGCAGATGCGAGGCGGTCAGGCCGGGCAGGGTGCGGGGGAACGCCTCGATCGCGTCGGAGAGCCAGGTCGTGGAGGCGTCGAGACCGCCGCCGACGAACAGGGACGGCTGGGTGACGGGAGCGCCGTGGAAGTCGGCGAGATCGGCCCAGTCGCGGTCCATGTTGCGGTAGCGGTTCAGTGCGCCGGTCAGCCCGGTGCGCTCGAACTCCGCCGCGTAGACGTCGAGTTCGTCGTCGCCGAGCCAGGCGGGCAGACGACCGGCGGGAAACCGGTCGCGCAGCCTCCCGCCCGCGGCGACGAAGTGCGGATCCGGCGCCCCGGGCGCGGGCATGGTGTCGGCGGACAGCGCGGCGTAGAAGCCCGCGAGCCAGCCGCGCACATCGGGTTCGATCTCCGACTCCGCGCGGCCCGGCTCCTGGAAGTAGGAGACATAGAACTCCTCCGGGCCGCCCATCGCCGCGAACACCTCGCTGGGCCTCGGGCCGCCGGGCGGGGTGTAGGGCACGCTCAGCAGGCCCACGGCGCTGAAGACGTCGGGACGGACCAGCGCCGAGGTGGCGGCGATGCCGGCTCCCCAGTCGTGTCCGACGATCACGGCGGACCGCTCGCCCAGCGCCTCCACTACGGCGACGTTGTCCGCCACCAGTTCGAGCATCCGGTACGCGTCGGCCTCGGCGGGTCGGGAGGAGCGGCCGTAGCCGCGCACGTCCACGGCGACGGCCCGGTAGCCGGCGGCGGCCAGCGCAGGCAGCTGGCGGCGCCACGAGTACCAGGACTCCGGAAATCCGTGCACGAGGAGCACCAGCGGCCCGGTTCCCTGTTCCACCAGGTGGGTCCGGCCCGCCGGGGACGGCACCAGGCGATGGACGGCGTGCGAAGCGGTGGTCTGCGGCATGGTTCCTCCCAGACGATCGGGGACTGCTGGCACGATCATGCGTGAGCCGGTTTCCACCGCCGAGTGATGTTGCCGGTTCGGCAAATCGCGCACCATGGCCCGAGCGACCGGTCGGCCCGGCCCGGCCCGGCAAGCGGGAGTCGCACGGGCTGCGGGCACAGTGCGGCGCGCCCGTGTTCGGAATCCGTCGCGGCCGCGCGGAACGCGGTTCTCCGCGTCCTGCCGGGAGGCCGCCTCCGCGGGGACCGCGGCGCCCGTGTTTCGGGATCGGGAACAGGAGCACCACCGACACCTACCCTGGGCCCATGGTGCGCAGCGGCGAGGGACCACGGGCGGCGGCAGCCCGGCTCACCGGGCGCGCGGCGACGCGGGAGCGTTCACTGTCCGGCACGCTGAGCGAGGTCGGCCTCGACGGCGGGCCGGTCGTGGTCGTCAAGCGAGCCGACGCTCCGGGCGCCGTCGCCGCCGAGGTGGCCGGGCTGCGCTGGCTGGCCGCCGCGGACACGGTCCGGCTGCCGGCCGTACGCGGCCATGACGCGCGGTGGCTGGTGCTCGACCACGTTCCGACCGGGCCGCCCGACCCCGGCGCCGCGGTCCGGTTCGGCCGCGCGCTGGCCGGCCTGCACACCGCCGGCGCGCCCGCCTTCGGCTCCCCGCCGCCCGGCGGCCCCGAGCGGGCGTACATCGGCCTCGCCCCGATGCGCAACGTCCCCGGTGCCGACTGGCCGACCTGGTACGCCGAGCACCGGATGCTCCCCTATCTGCGCCGCGCGGCCGACGCCGGCACCCTCGGCCGGGACGAGGCCGGCGTCCTCGACCGCGTCTGCGAGCGGCTGCCCCTGCTGGCGGGCCCCGCCGAGCCCCCGGCCCGGCTGCACGGCGACCTGTGGCACGGCAATGTCCTGTGGGGCGGCGACGGTCACGTACGGCTCATCGACCCGGCCGCGCACGGCGGGCACCGGGAGACCGACCTCGCGATGCTCCGGCTGTTCGGCTGTCCCCACCTGGAGCGGGTGCTCGACGGCTACCGGGAGACCACGCCCCTGGCGTCCGGCTGGCGCGAGCGCGTCGGGCTGCACCAGTTGTTCCCGCTGCTGGTCCACGCGGTGCTGTTCGGGCGCGGCTACGCGGAACAGGCCCTCGCGATCGCCCGGCGGCTCCTGGCGGCCTGACACGGGCCGTGATTCGGGCCGTGGTCACAGAAAGTAAGGAAACCAACCAGGCGTTCGAATCGTATAAATGCATGGAAGCTGAAACAGGGAGAGACCATGCAACCGTTCACGCTCAACTACGCCCGCCCGGCTGTGCAGTTGGATGTCACCACTCCGTACATGTACGACTCCGGACTGCAGTTGAACGTACTCCCCGACGGCCGCATCGCCGCGACCGACCACGCGACATTGAGAGCGCTGGGGACCACGACCTCCACGGCCGGCTCCAAAACGCACTTCGACGACTGACCGAGTTCTCGCAATGACCGTGCTCATTCTGACCAGTGAAGAGGACGTGACGGCGGACATGGTGGTCCTTCGGCTCCATGAGGCCGACGTGCCCGTGGTCCGCCTCGATCCAGCGGATCTCACCACCGGTGTCGCCCTGTCCGGCGAGTACGTGCAGGGCGTCAGCCACGGCCACCTGTCCGTCGCGGGCCGGCTGGTGAGCATGAGCGGTCTGCGCTCCGTCTGGGTGCGCAGACCGGGCCTTCCGGCGGCCCGGGCGGCCCAGCCGTCCGCCTGGCTGACCGAGGAGGCGTCCCAGGCGCTGTACGGCATGCTGCGCTGCACCGAGGCACGCTGGATGAACCATCCCGACGCGGCGCGGCGGGCCCGTCACAAGCCATGGCAGCTCGGGCTCGCGCAGCGCAGCGGGCTGCCGGTACCCGCCACCCTGATCACGACGTTCCCCCAGGCCGCCCGGGAGTTCTCTAAGCGCTTCCCGGATCTCGTGGTCAAGCCCGTCTCCGGCGCGCACCCCAAGGAGCCGCCCCGGGCGGTGCCGACCAGCAGGGTCGCGCCGGACACCGACTTCTCGGCCGTCGCGTTCGGTCCGACCCTGCTCCAGCGCAGGGTGCCGAAGCGGGCCGACATCCGGCTGACCGCCGTCGGCGGCCATCTGTTCGCCGCGCGCAAGGCCGTCGAGCCGGACGCCGACCCGGACGACGTGGACGTGCGTTTCGCCCCGTCCTTGTCCCCATGGAGCGCCGTGGAGGTGCCCGCGCGAGTCGCCACGGCCGTCCACGCCTATCTCAGCGGCGCCGAACTCGCCTACGGGGCATTCGACTTCGCCGAGGACGAGGACGGCATCTGGTGGTTCCTGGAGTGCAACCAGTCGGGCCAGTTCGGCTTTGTGGAGATGGACACCGGCCAGCCGATCGCCCGCGCCATCGCGCAGTGGCTGGCGTCCGCGCCCGACGGCACATGCTCGTCGGGCGGCGGACCACGGAGGCCGGCGCCGTGAGGGCCCGCCGAGCGCCTGGCGCCGCCCTGCCGCCGCGGCACCGTCGTCCACCGCGCGCCGCGCGGCTCAGGGGGCTCAGGGACCCGGCAGCGGGTGCACGCGCTGCCACTGCGAGGGCGGGGCCGCGGGCGGCGGCAGCGCGGCATACGGCGCCCGCGGCGACCGCAGCGGCAGCATGACCGCCTCCACTTCCCTGCGCAGTCGGTCGGCCTCTTCGCGTACTCCCGCGGGTACGTCGCCGCGTTCCGCGACGAGCCGGTCGTAGATGGGGGAATCCTGGAACACCCGTCAAGCGCCTTTCCGAGCACGGCCCATGGACATGGGCACAGCTGACGAGTGTAAGGACCGACGCCGGTTCTCGTGCGGTCCTGGTGGAGGTTACCCCCAAGGACGTGACGCCGCAGCCGTGGGGCGGGCCGTGCGGGCGGCCGGCGCGGCCGTCATCCGGCGAGCGGGAGTCCGCTCTCCTCGCCGGTGCCGCGCGCCCGGATCAGCAGGGCGTCGGCACGGGCGATGGCCTCGCGGACGTCCGCGGTGCCCGTCATCGCGCACAGACCGCGGGTCACCTCCGCCAGTTCCCGCGCCGCCGCCGGTGTCGGCCGTTCGGCCTGGGCGATCCTCAGCGACGCGTAACGGGTCAGCAGCTTTCTGACGACCTTGGGATCCGGGACCGGCACGTGTATGCCCCTCTCTCGTTTTATGCGCTGCGTATGCCCGGGAAACGGAAGTTCATTCCCCCTTGCTCCGCGAGCACGGCCCCGGCCGGCCTCCCGCGGTCGCCGCGGGACAGACGGGCCAGGTGCGCAGCGGGTGTTCGTATCACGCGTGATCCGGTGCCGTCCGCAGGACGGGCGGGGAGACGGAGAGGGCGGCTACTCCCCCAGGGTGCGGGCCAGTTCCCTGGTGGCCCGGGCGACCTCGGGGCAGTCGCCCGGCGGCAGCCGGCGGATCAGTTCCCGGCCCGACCGGACGGCCTCCCGGGCGTTGCGCTCCCAGACCACGTGGTTCTCCCGGTGGTTGAGCAGCTTGGGGTAGACGGCGGCCGTGTCCTCCCACTGGCGTGCCGCCGCGATGCTGCCGAGGAGTTCGATGATCTGGGCACGGCAGGCGATGCGGGGCTGTCGGGCCAGTTCCCACAGAAAGGGCACGGTGACGGCCGTGGCCTGTTCCACGACGAATCCGAACTGGCAGATGCGGGTGCGCAGTTCGCCGAGTGCCTGCCGGGCGCGGTTCTCGTCGCCGCGGGCGATGATGTGGAGCAGCAGCGGGATGCCCTCGGCGGATCCGGTGGAGTCCTTGAACTCCTGCCAGGGCACCTCGTCGACTCCCGCCAGCGGCGCGGCTGCCGCCCGGAGCGAGGACGTCGCGGGTTCGGTCCGCCCGGTGCTGGAGGGGTTGGTCCGAGGCGCAGGCGATGACACGACATCTCCCTGATTCGCGGTCAGGTCATGACGCCGACGGCGGGACCGGCGTCGCTGTCATTATTCACGTCAACAGCGTCCGCGTGCAATTGCACGGGAAATTGCGCGAAAAGTGGGTAGGAACACGGAACCCGCCCCGGCGGCCTCGCACCAGGCGAGCGTCCGCTCCCCGGGACGGGACGTGAACCCACAAGGAGGCTGTGATGTCACCGGTGCCGAACGGGGTGCGAGCCAGCTCGCTCGACGTGCGATGGATCAAGAGCAGGCGCAGCAATGCCGAGGGCAACTGCGTGGAGGTCGCGGCCCTGTCCGGCGGCTACGTCGCGGTCCGCAACTCCCGCGACCCGGACGGCCCCGCGCTCGTCTACACGCCCGCCGAGATGGCCGCCTTCCTGGCGGGTGCGAAGGACGGCGAGTTCGACAACCTGTTGTAGCCACGCCCTCGCGGCGCACCCTGCCCGGAACCCAACGCCCCACATGTGTCGGAGACATGGGCCGAGGTGCGCCGCCTGCGTTAGTCTGACGGTCTCCGTCGCCGGTCTTCCGGGAGCAAGGATGTCAGCCGAGTCCCCTCGCGTCTCCCGCCTCGAACCCTATCTGGACCGCGCCGAACCCGCCCCGACTTTGCTGAAGATGCTGGTCGGCGTCCAACTGGCGGGGTTCCGCGAGGACGCGGGGCTGGCCCAGGAACAGGCGGCGCGAAACCTCGGTTTCAGCGCGGCGAAGCTGTCCCGCATCGAGTCGGGCAAGGGCCGCAGGCCCCCGTCCGAGGCCGATGTGCAGGCCCTGCTGACGCTGTACGGCACGGACGCGTACGAGTCCTCGGTCCTGCTGAGGCTGCTGCGGCGGGCCGGTGAGCCGGGCTGGTGGCAGCGGTACGACAAGCGGCTGATGCCCGAGTGGTTCGACCGGCTGGTCGGTCTTCAGGAGGCCGCCGTCGCGATCCGTACCTTCGAGATCCAGTACGTTCCCGGTCTGTTGCAGACGCCGGACTATGCCCGTGCGGTGGTGCGGCGCGGCCTTCCGACGGCGCCCGAGAACGAGGTGCGCAGACGCGTCGAACTACGCATGCGCAGGGCCGAGTTGCTGCGCCGCCCGGACCCTCCCCAGGTGTGGGTGATCATCGACGAGTCGGTGCTGCTGCGCGTCCTGGGCGGCCCCGAGGTGATGCGCGAGCAACTGGAGCACCTGCTGCGGACGGCCCAGCGGCCGCATGTCACGCTGCAGATCGTCCCGCTGGACGTGACGAACGCGTCGGCGCCCGCGATCCCGGTCACCTATCTGCGGTTCGGCGGCCTCGACCTGCCCGATGTGGTCTATCTGGAGCACATCAGGAGCGCCAACTTCCTGGAGGACCGGGACGAGACCGAGGAGTACCGGGTGGTTCTGGACCGGCTGGCCGACGAGGCGCTGCAGCCGCGGCAGTCCGTCGACCTGCTGGAGCGGATCATGACGGAACGTTATCCGGCCCCCTGACCGGCAGTGCGGGCCGTGCGCGCACGGCCCGCCTCCCCCCTCCGCGCGTCCCCCGCTAGCCGACGCGGCCGACACCGCCGAACTCGATCCACTCATGGGTGAGCTGGCGCGGGGCCACCTCCGAGTCCGGCCGCCATGTCGACACCTCGACGAGACCGGGCTCCAGGATCTCCAGGCCCTCGAAGAGTTCCGCGACGTCCTTCTCCTGCCGCACCCGGCCCCAGTTCCCCTGGGTGGTCTGGTCCATGAAGTCGGTGACGAACTCGCGGACCTCGGCGTCCTCGCTGACCAGCTGGCACATCACCATGAAGCTCCCCGGGGCGAGGCGCTCGGCCACCCGCCGGGCCAGGGCCGACGGGCCGTCGGTGTCGCTGTCCGGGAGGCAGTGCATGACCGAGACGAAGAGCACGCCCACCGGCCGGCTGAAGTCGATGAGCCGCTGGGTCTCGGGGTGCCCGAAGATCCCGTCGGTGTCACGCATGTCGGCCTGGATGACGGCGGTGCGCTCGTCCTGCTCCAGCAGCGCCCGGCCGTGCACCAGCACCATGGGGTCGTTGTCGACGTAGACCACATGGGAGGTGGGGTCGACGGACTGGGCGACCTGGTGCACATTGTCCTGGGTGGGCAGCCCGGAACCGTGGTCGAGGAACTGCCGGATGCCGAAGTCCCGGGCCAGGGTCCGCACGACGCGCCGCAGGAAGCGGCGGTTGTTGACGGCGAGCCGCCGGGTGCTCGGCACCACCTTGTCCAGCTCTTCGCACGCCGCCCGGTCGGCCGCGTAGTTGTCCTTGCCGCCGAGGTAGTGGTCGTACATCCGCGCGGCCGTCGGCACGGTGGGGTCGATCTCCCTGGACGGCTGGTTTCCCTCTTGCATTGCTCCCCCGGTACGTACTGTGTCAACTGGCCGGTGATAACAGGGAGTACATACTAGGGACTGTGCCGTGCTCGTGGTATGCCCACGCGTGGACGATCTGTGAAACCCTCACCCAGGACCGGCGGCCCGCGCCGGTCGTCCCGTTCGGCATCCTGGAGAGGCAGCACGATGCGCATCGGACTGCTCGGCACCGGCCCTTGGGCCCAGATGGTCCACGCCCCCGCCCTGAGCGGGCACGACGAGGTGGAGTTCACCGGGGTGTGGGGGCGGCGCGCGGACGCCGCCGCCGAACTGGCAAACCGGCACGGCACCCGGGCCTACGCCGACGTGGACACTCTGCTCGACGACGTGGACGCGGTCGCCGTGGCGCTGCCGCCGGACGTCCAGGCCGCGCTCGCCTCGCGGGCGGCCCGCGCCGGACGTCATCTGCTGCTGGACAAGCCGCTCGCCGCCACGGTGGCGCACGGCCGGGAGGTCGTCGAGGCCGCGCGGCGGGCCGAGGTCGCCTCCGTGGTGTTCTTCACCACCCGGTTCCAGCCCGAGGCCGACGCCTGGATCGCCGAACAGGCGGAGAAGGGCGGCTGGTTCACCGCGCGGGCGCAGTGGCTGGGCTCGGTGTTCACGACGGACAGCCCGTTCGGGGCGTCGCCGTGGCGCCGGGAGAAGGGCGCGCTGTGGGACGTCGGCCCGCATGCCCTGTCCGTGCTGCTGCCGGTGCTGGGCGATGTGCGCCAGGTGAGCGCGGCGGCGCACGGCCCCGGTGACACCGCGCATGTCGTCCTCGACCATCTCGGCGGCGCCTCCAGCTCCTTGACCCTGAGCCTGACCGCCCCGCCGGCGGCGGCCGGCGCCACCGTCGAGCTGCGGGGCGAGGCCGGGGTGAGCACGCTGCCGGACAGTGCGGACGGCGCCCTCGCGGCCTTCGGCCGGGCCGTGGACGCGCTGCTGGTCGCGGCGCGCACGGGCCGACCGCATCCGTGCGACGCCGCGTTCGCCCTCCGGGTGACCGAGATCCTCGCCGCGGCGGACTCCCTGCGAGGTGACCGGCTGGCGCCGTCCCCCCTCTGAACCTTGCGCTGGAAGTGCCGCGATCTGCCGTCGGTCGTCCGCGGCACCGTCGTGGCCGGTCGCGCCCGCGCGGCAGAGCCGCATATCGATACAGCCCCGCGTGCCGCGGTCTGCCGTCAGTCGTCCGCGGCACCGTCGTGGCTTGTCGCGCCCGCGCGGCGGAGCCGCATATCGATACAGCCCCGCGCCCCTTCGGGGGCGCTGGCGCACTGGGTGTTACTCGGCTGCGGGGGCCAGGTGGAAATGGGCTCGTTCTCTTATGACGGGGTATCCGGCGCGGGTGAAGTGGGCGGCCATGGGGGCGTTGTCGCAGTCGGTCGCCGCGGCGATGGCCGTCGCTCCCTGCTCGACCAGGAAGTGGGTGCACTCGGCGAGCAGGTCGTGGGCGTACCCGTGTCCGCGCTGTTCCGGCAGGACCCCGATGAACCCGATGCAGGGCCCCACCGGGTTGTGCGCGGGAATGTGGATGCCGACGGGCTCGCCCTGCGGGGTGTGCGCGACCTGCCACCACTCGCGCGGCGACGGACACCACCGGAAGAAGTCGATCTCCTCCTGCGCGGCCAGCTCCGCTCCGCCCTTCGCGATGGCCCGCAGGGCGTGGGCGTCCAGGGTGCCGGAGTGGATACGGCGCAGGGCGTCGAAGAACACCGCGTCGTCGGGCTCGGGACGGAAGACGAGCCGTCCCGGCCGTGCGGGCAGTCCGCACGCCGGCGTCCACCGGTAGATGAAGCGCTCCACCAGGTGCCGGTAGCCGGCCGCCCGGACGGCGGCGAAACGGGTCTCGGCGGCGGCCTTCAGGGCGGGCACGTCGCGCCAGCCGCCGGGCAGGTTGAATTCGAGGTCGTCGACCTGCCAGGGCGCGGTCCGCAGCAGCTCGGCCCCCGCCTCCTCCTCGCCCTCGGCCACATCGAACCAGTTGACCGCGCGGGGCCGCGCGTCATCGGGTCCGCCCCACCAGGCGGCCCGCGCCACCACCCGGCCGTCGCGCAGGGCCACCCGCTTCCAGTCGGGGCGGTGCCGGGTCAGCCGGTGCGCCTCGCGTGCACGCAGCGGGTCGGGCAGGGCGTCGAAGAGGTGGACGGTGTGCTCGTCGAGCGTCTGGATGACCGGATCGGTCATGGATTCCTCCGGGATGCATGCGAACGGGGTGCGCTCCCGGTCAGGTCAGACGTGGCACGCCGGGGCAACGGGGAGGGAGCGCTCAGTGAGCTTGAACCACATGGCACTCGCCTCCTTCCGTCGGGTCTCGGGCGTACGCTGCCACCGTAGGGGCCGGCCGGGCACCGGGTCCACCGCTTTTCCGCCGCCGGCCCGGGGCCCGCAGGCCGCCCGGGGGGAGGCTCGCGGGCGGCCGGGTGCCTCGGCCGGGCGTAGCGTGGGCGTGTGGGAAGGGTCCGCGGCCGGCCCTGGCGCCGGTACCGGGAGGAGCGTGACTGGCTGCGGGGCGCGCCGCCGCCGCGCTGGGTGCGGGTGCTGCCCGTCGCCCTGCTCGTGTGCGTCACCACAGCCACCGTGCTCAGCCGCAACGCGCTCGACATCGGTTTCCTGCTGGGGGCGATACCGCCGCTCACCGTCCTGTCGTACGGGCCGCTGGCCACGGCGGTCATGGGCGCTCTGGTGGTGGTCGTGCTGAACGTGCCGACCACCCATCTGAACCGGCCCGGCAACACCGATCTGCTCACCGTCGTCTTCGTCGTGCTGCTGAGCGTGTTCGTCTCCTACGTGCGCAGTCAGCGGGACGCCCAACTGGTCACCGAGCGGACGGTCGGGCAGGCCGTGCAGCGGGCCATCGCGCCGCCGCTGCCCCAGCGGGTCGGCGCTGTCGGCTGCTCGGGGCTGTACCGGGCCGCCCAGCGCGGGACGCTGGTCGGCGGGGACTTCTTCGACGTGCGCGACGGCCCATACGGGGTCCGGGCGGTGATGGCCGATGTGCAGGGGCACGGGCTGGTCACCGTGCCCACCGTGGTGTCGCTGCTGGGTGCCTTCCGGGAGGCGGTGCTCGACGAGCCGGACCTGGAGGGGGTCGCGGCCCGCATGGACCGCAGGCTGGCGGCGGACTCGGCGGGCGAACTCCATACCGAGATGTTCGCCACCGCCGTACTGCTGGAGTTCTCCGTCGATGTCCGCGATGTGCGGATCGTGGTCCGCGGGCATCCGCCGCCGATCCTGCTGCGCGACGGGCAGGCCCGCGAGATCGGGGTCAGTCCGGGGATTCCGCTGGGCCTCGGCCCGTTCGGGCTGGATCCGCCCAAGGAGGTCACCGTGGGTCTGGAGCCCGGTGACCGGCTGTTCCTGGCCTCGGACGGGGTGTGGGAGGCACGGGACGCCTCCGGTGCGTTCTACCCGCTGGCCGAGCGGCTGCGCACCCTCGCCGCCGAGGACCCGGCGGCGCTGACCTCCCGCGTGTGGGCGGATCTCCTGGCGCACTCCGACGCCGTCCGGGACGACGCGACCATGCTCGTCCTCAGCCCGCTGCCCGCCCGGTGAGCCGCGCCCGGCGCCGGACCGCGGGGTTCAGCCGATGTCCCACAGGAAGCGGTGGGTGTGAATGCCGAAGTACGGGAACGACTGGATCTGCCGTACGCCGTCGATCGGCCGCACGACGTCGTTGACGAAGTCGAGCAGGTCCTTGGGACCGGGGGTGACGACCTCGGCGAACAGGTCGAAGCCGCCGGAGGTGAGCACCACGTAGATCACCTCGGGGTGTTCGGCCAGTTCGTCGGCGACGGCGCGCGGGTCACCGTCCACACCGATACCGAGCAGCGCCAGGGCCTGACCGCCCATGGCCATCGGGTCGGTGACGCCGACGACCTGGACCGCCCGGGAGTCCAGCAGTCGTTGCAGGCGCTGCCGGGCCGCCGAGGCGGACAGGCCGACCTTCGGGCCGAGGTCGGCGTACGCCATGCGTCCGTCGGTCTGCAGTTCACGCAGGATGGCCCGGTCGATCTCGTCCACGTTCGTCCTCTCCCGCCGTCGGCCCGGCTCCGCCCCACTGTAACGGCGCGTCCCGGCCGGTCGGTTGGGCCGGGTCCGCGGCGAAGACCTCGGTGCGGGTGTCCACGAAGGCTCCGGCCGTCCTGTCCACCCTCGAACAGGAAGACGACGGAACCCGGGAATCGTACGCGCCGTAAAGCGCCAGGGCACGCCACCCCTTCCCCGGCATAGAAATATCTACAAGGATGCATATGCCGGGTCGGTGTGCCGCATCGTGCGGTTATCTCGTGCGCCCGGCATCCGGAGCGGCAGATGACGGACGCGACGTGGATGCGGGGCGTGGAGTGGCTGGCGGCGGCCTCCTGCGACCCCCGGACCTGCAAGCGGGAGTGGGACCAGGGCGAGGGCATCGCCCTGCTGGAGGCGGGGCGCTACTGGGACGTGCTGAGCGTCCCCGACGAGTTGGGGCTGCTCACCCTCGACCTGCTGTGGAGCCCGTCGCTGCCCCTGCCGGGCCCCACGCTCGCGGACGGCGGCGCCCACCGGGTCGGCTTCTTCCTGCCGCCCGACCCGGGCAGCCGCTGGGTCGGGGCCGGGCTGCGGCACGCGAGCAAGGGCGCATGGGTCGCGGTGCCGCCGCCGTACCGTCCGGCCGGGCTCATGGAGTGGCTGGTCCCGCCGGACGGCTCTGGCACCCTGCACGCCCCGACCGCGCTGGAGGTGGCGCTGCGCCAGGCACACGGCACGCTGGCCGTCCTCCAGCCGCCGGACCCCGGCTGAGCCCGGCGGCGCGCACGCCCGGGAGCGCTCGGCAGATGTGCGGCAGCGCTCAGCAGATCCGCGGCAGCTGTTCCCCGAGGGGCATGTCGACCACCCGGGTGCCGCCCAGGCCGGTGCGGGCCACCACCATCCCGGGGTGCTCCGCCACCGCCTCGCCGATGATCGCGGACTGCGCGCCCAGCGGATGCGCCCGCATCGCCGCCAGCACGGCGTCGGCGTGCTCGCGCGGGACGAACGCCACCAGCTTGCCCTCGTTGGCGACGTAGAAGGGGTCGAGGCCCAGCATGGCGCAGGCGCCGGCCACCGCCGGCGGGACGGGCACGGCGCGTTCCGCGATGACGACACCGGTGCCCGACGCGCTCGCGATCTCGTTGAGGCAGGCCGCGAGCCCGCCGCGGGTGGGATCGCGCAGGACGTGCAGATCCGGGGTGACGGCCAGCATGTCCGCCACCAGGCCGCCGAGCGCCGCGCAGTCGCTGACGATCTCGACCCCGAACTCCAGGCCCTCGCGCACGCTCATGATGGCCACGCCGTGCACCCCGACCGGCCCGCTGACGATCACCACGTCGCCGGGCACCACCCGGGCCGGGCGCAGATCGACTCCGGCCGGGATCAGGCCGATGCCGGCCGTGTTGACGAAGATTCCGTCGCCGTGCCCGCACTCGACCACCTTGGTGTCGCCCGTCGCGACCTCCACGCCCGCGGTCCGCGCGGCGGCGCCGAGCGCGTCGGCCACCCGGGCGACGGTCTCGATCTCCACCCCCTCCTCCAGGATGAAT
This sequence comes from Streptomyces sp. NPDC004629, assembly GCF_042873595.1. NCBI lineage: Bacteria > Bacillati > Actinomycetota > Actinomycetes > Kitasatosporales > Streptomycetaceae > Streptomyces > Streptomyces sp. NPDC004629. The sequence continues at coordinate 69,647 of NZ_JBIALO010000028.1, forward strand.
CCGCAGGAGAGGTAGGCGGCCCGGGCGCCGCTCATCGCGAGGTCGTTGACGGTGCCGTTGACGGCGAGGTCGCCGATGCTGCCGCCGGGGAAGAACAGCGGCCGCACCACGAAGGAGTCGGTGGAGAAGGCCAGCCGGACCCCGCCGAGACTCAGCGCGGCCGCGTCGCCCAGTTCGGCGAGGGCCGCACCGCCGAAGGCGGGCGCGAAGACTTGTTCGACCAGTTCCGCGGAGAGCGTGCCCCCGCCGCCGTGGCCCATGGCCACGCGGGGCCGGTCGCGCAGCGGGGCCGGGCAGGTCCAGCCGGTCACGTCCAGGGTGTCGGTGGTGTCAGGCAACGGGGCTCGCCTCCCGGGGCGCGGGCGTGATCTGAAGACGTCGGTAGAGGTAATAGGCGGCGCAGGCACCCTCGTTGGAGACCATGGTGGCGCCGAGCGGGGTGCGCGGGGTGCAGCGGGTGCCGAACATCTCGCACTCGTGGGGTTTGCGCAGTCCCTGGAGCACCTCGCCGCTGCGGCACTCGGCCGGCTCCAGGGTGCGGATGCCGTCGACGCGGAACCGCAGTTCGGCGTCGTAGTCGCGGTATCTGCCGGACAGCCGCCAGCCGCTGTCGGGGATCACGCCGATGCCCCGCCAGGGGCGGTCGGTGACCTCGAAGACATCCTCCAGCACGGCCTTCGCTGCGGGGTTGCCCTCGGCGCGCACGGCCCGCGGGTAGGCGTTGGAGACAGTGTGTTCGCCGCGCTCCAGCTGCGCCACGGTACGGCGTACGCCTTCCAGGATGTCCAGCGGTTCGAAGCCGGTGACGACGATCGGCACACGGTGGCGCCGCGCCAGTTCGGGATACTCACCGAGGCCCATGACGGTGCACACGTGTCCGGCGGCGAGGAAGGCCTGCACCCGGCAGCTCGGCGACCGCATGATCGCCTCGATGGCCGGCGGCACCCGCACATGCGAGACCAGCAGGCTGAAGTTGCGGATGCCCAGCTTGCGGGCCTGGTGGACGGTCATCGCGTTGGGCGGCGCGGTGGTCTCGAAGCCGATGCCGAAGAACACCACCTCGCGGTCCGGGTGCCGCTGCGCGATCCGCAGGGCGTCCAGCGGGGAGTACACGACCCGTACGTCGCCGCCCTCCCCGCGCACCTGGAACAGGTCGCGGTCCGTCCCGGGCACCCGGAGCATGTCGCCGAAGGAGCAGAAGATCACCTCGGGGCGGGCGGCGATCTCCAGGGCCTTGTCGATGACCTCCAGCGGTGTGACACACACCGGACAGCCCGGACCGTGGATCAACTCGACCTGCTCGGGGAGGAGTTGGTCGATGCCATGCCGGATGATGGAGTGCGTCTGGCCGCCGCAGACCTCCATCAGCGCCCATGGCCTGGTCACCGTGTCATGGATCTCGTCGAGCAGCCGCCGGGCCAGCTCCGGGTCCTGGAACTCCTCGATGTACTTCACCGGTGGGCCTCCTCGCCCGTGTGCGCGGCGCCCGCGCCCGCGGCCGCCTCCCAGGGGTCACCGAACTCCTCCTGGAGCATGCCTAGTTCGGCGAAGAGTTCGAGCGTCTGCCGGGCCGATTCCTCGTCGAGCCGCTGCAGCGCGAAGCCGACGTGCACGATGGCGTACTCGCCGACCTTCAGGTCGGGCAGGTATTCCAGGCACACCTCCTTGACCACGCCGCCGAAGTCGACGGTGGCCATCCGGGTGCCGTCCCGCTCGTCGATGTCCAGCACTCTGCCGGGTACCGCCAGGCACATGGGCCTCTCCTCGCTGTCAGGTCGTGCGTCGGTCGTCAGGGGGTGGTCCCGTCCGGGCCGCCGGCCCCGGCGGCCACCATCAGCTGCCCGAGGGCCAGTCCCCCGTCGCCGGGCGGGACCAGGTGGTGGCGCAGCACGGTGAATCCGTCCGCCCTAAGGGCCGCGGCACAGGCAGAGGAGAGCAGGGAGTTGAGGAACACGCCGCCGGTGAGGGCGACGGTGTCCACCCCGTGCCGGTCCCGGGCCAGCAGGCAGACGCGGTGGACAAGGCCGGCGACGGCGCGATGGAATCGGGCCGCGATCGACGCCGCGGGCACGCCCGCCCGCAGATCGTCGACGACCGCGGCCAGCACGGGCGCCGGGTCGGCCCGCAGCGGGCCGTCGGCCGGTGCGGCCTCGGGTACGGCGAAGGCGTACGCGGTGGTGTCCTCGGCGGGCGCGGACAGCGCGGCGGCCTCCAGTTCGACGGCTGCCTGCGCCTCGTAGCCGGCCCGGTGGCACACGCCGGCGAGGGAGGACACCGCGTCGAACAGGCGCCCCATGCTGGAGGTGGGCACACAGTGGATGCCGCGCTCCAACTGACGTGAGAGCACCGTGAGTTCGACGGCAGGACAGGCGGCCACGCAGGGCAGGTCGGCGGACCAGCCGAGCCCGGCCGCGCGCAGATGCGCGAGCGCCATGCGGTAGGGCCGGTGCACCGCGGCGTCACCGCCGGGCAGGGGGACGTAGGCCAGGTGCCCGAGACGGGTGAAGCCGGCGTAGTCCGCGAGCAGGAACTCCCCGCCCCACACCGCTTGGTCGTCGCCGTGTCCGGTGCCGTCGAAGGCGGCGCCGAGCACCCGCCGCGTGCCGTCGAGGCCGTGCTCCGCCATCGCGGCGGCGATGTGCGCGTGGTGGTGCTGAACGCGGACCACCTCGCGTCCCGCGGCGTTGCGCAGGGCCCACTGGGCGGAGCGGTAGCCGGGGTGCCGGTCGGCCGCGAGCAGTCCGGGCCGCACCGGTGTGATCGACTCCAGGTGTGCCACGGCCCGCGCGAAGGCCCGCTGGGTGGCGAGGTCGTCCATGTCGCCGATGTGCGCCGACAGCCAGGCCCGTCGCCCCTCGCCGAGACAGCACGCGTTCTTCAGGTCGCCGCCGACCGCGAGGGCCGGGCGCACCGGGACGGGCAGATCGAGTGCCAGCGGCGCATAGCCGCGGGCGCGGCGCACGATGAGCGGTTTCCCGTCGCACAGTCGCACCACGGAGTCGTCGCACGGCACCCGGATCGGCCGGTCGTGGGTGAGCCAGGCGTCGGCCAGGTGTGCCAGGCGTTCCAGGGCCTCCCCCTCGTCGGTGACGATCGGTTCGCCGGAGACATTGCCGCTGGTCATGACGAGCAGCCGGGGCCCTTCGGGGTCGCCCGGCAGGCCCAGCAGAAGGTGGTGCAGCGGGGTGTAGGGCAGCATGACGCCGAGGTCGGGGCTGCCGGGCGCGACCTGCCGCGCCGGGCGCGGACCGGCGGGCCCGGCCGGTGCGCGGCGGCGCAGCAGCACGATCGGGCGGGCCGGGCCGGCGAGCAGTTCGCGTTCCGCGGCGGTGAGCGACACCAGGTGCTCGATGTCACCCGCGCCGCGTGCCATCAGCGCGAACGGCTTGTCGCCCCGCGCCTTGCGGCGCCGCAGCAGCGCGACGGCCTCGGGGTCGGTCGCGTCGCACGCCAGGTGGTAGCCGCCGAGCCCCTTCACGGCGAGGACCGCCCCGCGGGCCAGCAGCCGGCGTGCCTCGGCCACCGGGTCCGCGTCGGTGACCTCCTCGGGGGCGCCGCCGGTCCGCGGGCGGCGGGTGAGCAGCCGCAGCCGTGGGCCGCAGTCCGGGCAGGCGACGGGCTGGGCGTGGAAGCGCCGGTCGGCGGGGTCGGCGTACTCGCGGGCGCAGCGCGGGCACAGCGGGAAGCCGGCCATCGTGGTGTGCGCCCGGTCGTAGGGCAGGCCGGTGACGATCGTGAAGCGGGGCCCGCAGTGGGTGCAGTTGACGAAGGGGTGGCGGTGGCGCCGGTCGGCGGGGTCGGCCAGTTCGCCGAGGCACGCGGCGCAGGTGGCGGTGTCCGGGGGGATCAGGGCGCCGGCCCGGCCGTCGGCCCGGGAGGCGAGGATGGTGAACGCGCCGTCGCCGGTGGCGGGCACGTCCTCCTGGTCGACGCCGTCGACGCGGGCCAGCGGCGGGGCGTCCGGCGCGAGACGGGCGCAGAACAGGTCGACGGCCGCGCGGTCGCCCTCGACCTCGACGACCACCCCGTCGGGGGTGTTGGTCACGTGTCCGGTCAGGCCGAGCGAGGTGGCGAGGGCATGGACGTACGGCCGGAAGCCGACCCCCTGGACCACGCCGCGCGCGGTGACCCGGCGGCGCAGAACCGTCGCGCCGACCGTCCCGGTGACGTTCACGAGCGAGACGGAACCGCGTCGTGCGCGTACCCGGCCTGCGCGTACGCAGCGTGCGCGTGCCCGGCGCGCTCGTCCCCGGCCTGGGCGTGCCCGGCATGCGCGTGCCCCACATGCGCGTGCCCGGCATGCTCGTGCCCGGCCTGCTCGTGCCCGGCCTGCTCGTGCCCGGCGCGCGCGTGCCCGGCCTGGGCGTGCCCGGCATGCGCGTGCCCGGCATGCTCGTCCCCGGCATGCTCGTCCCCGGCATGCGCGTGCCCGACCTGGGCGTGCCCGGCGTGCGCGTGCCCGGCCTGGGCGTGCCCGGCGTGCTCGTGCGGGCGGGCGGACATGACCGGGGTGTGCGGCGGGACGCCGTCCGCGGCGGCCAGGGCGCGCTCCAGCAGGATGCCGAGCCCCCGTCGCGCGCGCACCGAGGTCAGCACCACCTCGACGCCCGGGTTGACCTGTTCGACGTGGGCGCGGAACGCCGCCTCGTCGAAGTCCACGGCCGCGGCGATGTCGGTCTTGGTGACGACCACCAGGTGGGCGAGGCCGAAAGCGGTGGGGTACTTCAGCGGCTTGTCCTCGCCCTCCGTCACGGAGGCGAGGGCCACCCGCAGGGTCTCGCCGAGGTCGTAGGAGGCCGGGCAGACGAGGTTGCCGACGTTCTCCACGAACAGCAGCCGCGTGGGCCGCGGCAGCCAGTCGTCGACGTGCCGGGCGAGCATCCGGGCCTCCAGATGGCACAGCCCGTCGGTGAGGATCTGCCGGACCGGGACGCCCGAACGGGCGAGCCGCGCCGCGTCGTTCTCGGTGGCGAGGTCCGCGGTGAGCGCGGCGACCGGCACGGACCGCTCGCGGGCCAGGGTGAGTTCGTGCTCCAGCAGGGCGGTCTTGCCGCTGCCGGGGCTGGAGAGCAGGTTGACGACCGTGGTGCCGCGGGCCGCGAGCCGGGCGCGCAGGGCGTGCGCGGACTCGTCGTTCCTGGCAAGCACGGACTGGTGCAGATCCACCGCACGGCACATGGTTCAGCGCTCCTCGCTCGGTTCACGGGTGGCTGCCCCCGTCGTGCCGTCCTCCCAGCGCACCCCGACGATGCGCAGTTCGCGGCCGGACAGCAGGTCGGTGGTCGCGCCCCGGCACCGCGGGCAGCCGAGCCGGGGCGGCATGCCGACGGCCCATTCGTGGTCGCAGGGCGTGCAGCGGGCCCGTCCGGGCACCGCTTCGGTGACCAGTTCGGCGCCCTCCAACAGGGTTCCGACGCAGGCGAGTTCGAAGGAGAAGGCGAGGGCTTCGGGTACCACTCCAGCCAGTTCGCCCACCTGGAGCCGCACCGAGCGCACCGCGGTGACGTCACCGGCCCGTTCGGCCGCCTCCGCCACCTCTTCGATCACCGCCAGCGCGATGGACATCTCGTGCATCTGCCTCCGTCCCGGCGGGCCGTACATGCGCTGCGCGCGGGCCGTACCGGCGCGAACGGCCGCATCCCATTAGAGGGGCAGGGTGCCGGGCCGGTGGCCCGGCACGCCGCCGCGGTGGGACCGCGTCCGTCGTTTGCCGCAGCGCCCCGCCGGGCGGGGCGCGACGACGTGCCCGGCGGGGCGCTGCGGCATGCTGTCCGGCCTCCCTTTCGCCCTGCTCTGACCGTGGCGCTGCCGGCGCCGGGGGCTGTGCTGGGGCCGCGGCCAGGCGGGCCGGATGCGGCCACCGGTCTGCTCGCGGCCGGCGCTGCGGCCACGGCCCGGGTCGCCGGGCGTCAGGTCACATGCGGCGGATGCGCAGATAGCGCCGCAGGTCGGGCAGGGACTGTACGACGAGCACGGCGGCCACGGCGGCGCCGGCGGTCAGGGCGCCGAAGACGATCTTCTTCACGGGTCTCTCCTCAGTTCGCGGCCTCGCGGGCCGGCGGACGTGGCTCGGGCTCACGGGACGCGCCCAGCAGGTCCTCGACGAGCCGGACGGCCTTCGGTACGGCGTCGGACACGGGCCCGCTCAGCCCCATCCCCTCGGCCACACAGGCCGGTTCGCACCCGACGACGAGCGTGCGGCGCGGGGGCCGCCCGCCGGTGCCGGCGCACAGGGTGCCGAGCAGCGCGAACACGGCGTCCGGGGTCATGCGATGGCCGTCCGGCGGGGCGCCCTGCGGGTCGGGCGCGGGGACGCTCCCGGGCTCGATGACGTACAGGGCGCCCGGCGGGCCGCCGCGTGCGGTGGCGTCCACCAGGATCAGCGTGTCGTACCCGTCGAGGAGTTGATAGGCGAGATGCACTCCGCGTACCCCGACGTCCAGCACCTCGACATGGCCGGGCAGTGGCCGGCCGGCCAGGACGCGGGCGGTCTCCACGCCGAAGCCGTCGTCGCCGAGGAAGACGTTCCCGACGCCGGCGACGAGGACCCGGCCGCCCGCGGGACGCGCGCTCATGCGCGCTCCCCGGGCCAGGCGAGTTCGTCGGGCTGGAAGTACAGGAAGCGGCCCTGTGCACGGCGCAGATCGGCACCCGGGTCGCCGTCCACGGTGACCGCGACATGCACCGCGCCGTCCACGTCGTGCAGCACGGCCTCGACCGTCGCGGTGCGCCCGCGCAGGAACAGGTCCTGGGCGTCGGTGCGGCGCAGCCCGGGCCGCAGCACGAGGCGGCTGCCCGCGCCCGCCGGCCGGCCGGCCACCAGAGCGCTGTCGTGGCCGGGGTCGTACCCTTCGTCGCCGGCCGGGTCCCACCACGGGGTGTCCGGCCGCGGCACACCGTGCTCGTCGGGGAATCCGGTCCCGGCGGCCGGCCGGGTCACCTCGCGCAGACCGCGGACCGCGCCGTGCAGGCGCTCAAGCACCTCGGGCGGCAGCGAGTCCGCCAGGTCGATCACGGCGGCGGCCCGCTCGTCGGTGCCCCGCGCCTCGCGCTTCTCCTCGTCGGTGAGGGCGGCGGTGCGCAGCGCGAGGATCTCGTCGATCTCGGTCGCGTCGTACAGCGCGCCGGGGCTCTCGGGCGCGATGGCCGGGTGGTCCTCCAGGATGATCGGCGAGGACAGCACCACGTCCGCGCGGCCCGGCTCGCCGGCCAGGACCGGCCAGGTGTGCAGATTGCGGCAGGCGGCGACCGCGCCCCCGGCCCACTCGGGAGGGTCGGTCATCGACAGGAACGATCCCCGGTCCACGGCCATGAGGAGGTGGGCGGCCACCAGGGAGCGCGGGAGTGCCGCGTCGCGGTCGGCGGCGTGGCCGGCCGGCGGGGTCCAGTCGCTGGTGTTCTCGGCGACGGCGGTCAGCCGCACCACCCGGTAGGGGCCGTCGAGTTCGCGGGCCGACAGCCGCAGCCGGCCGGCCAGCGGCGCGTACCGGTTGACGGTCCGGCCGGCCGGCCGGCCCGCCGGGTCGCGGACCGTCTCGTGCGCGGTGCCCGCACATCGCTCGAAGGGCACCGTGACATCCCCGGTGAGGAGGTCGGCGACCGGTACGACCGCCTCGACGCGCTCCTCGATCCCCTCGTCCCAGGGCACCAGCACCCGGTCCGCCAAGCGGAGTTCCGGTACGGTCTCGAAGTCGCCGTCCGCGCGGGCCCGTTGGACGGTGCGGCGGCGGGCGCGCAGGAAGCGCAGTTCGACGGCGAGCACGGCGCCGTCCTTGGGTTCCAGCAGGCACTCGGTGTGCTGGAAGGCGTGTTCCTCGCGTTCGGCGCCCCAGCCGGGCGGCACCAGCACGCCGAACTGCCAGCGCAGCCGGTTCTTCGCGGCGGAGGCCCGGTAGGGGTAGAGCACATAGCCTTCGAAGAGGACGGCGTCGGCCACCTTCCGGGCGAGGGCGAGGCGCGCCTCGGTCTGCGGGGCGAACGCGGTCACGCTCACGAAACGGTCCTTCCGGTGGTGCCGGTCAGGGCGGATTCCGGCGCGGGCACGGCATGGGCGAGCAGGTCCCGCACGGTCGCCTCCCAGGAGGGCAGCGCCCGCCGCGAGCGGTGGGCCAGCAGGGCGTTCATGGTGTCGCGGGGCAGCCGGATCCAGCCGCAGCCGGGGAAGTGCTGGTCGACCATCTCGCGCCAGGTCGCGACCGGCATCCGGAAGGCGGCCTCCCGGTCCCAGGGGACGGGTTCGACGCGGAAGCCGCCTGCTCCGGTGAACGCCGTTCCGGAGAACAGCATCAGCAGCGGCACCTCACCGCCGTCGAGGGCGGCGAGGTAGCGGGTGGCGGCGATGTCCATGTCGTAGGTGCAGGGCACGACGAGGTCGGTCTCGGTCTCCCGGGTGAAGCCGGGCACCATCAGCGGGACCTGCGCGAACTGCACCGGCTGGAGGGTGCTGCCCCAGCGGGACGGCTCGCCGAACAGGTCCACGAGCCCGTCGGCCTCGGCGCGGTCGTAGCCGCGCCGGGCGGGTTCGATGCGGATCTGGCAGCGCAGGGCCAGGGCGTGCACGGGTTCGTCGCCGGGGGTGGTGACGCGCAGCCGGAACACCAGGGTCGGCCCGGCCGCGTAACGGTCGGCGCGCACCCCGGTGCAGGTGAAGGAGAGTTCGGTCATGGGCGGTCCTCGGTGCCGACGGGCCTGGCCAGGGTCTCGACGTGGGCGAAGAACGCGTCCAGGGCGGCCCTGGCCTCGGACCCGCCGTCGAAGCCCTGCCACAACAGCCGCATGCGGCCGACGAGTTCGTAGCAGATGTCGATGGGCACCAGGAAGCAGGCGCAGTCGTCGTCGGTGCGGCGCAGCAGCAGTGCCTCGACGTCCGGTTCGAGCAGGCCGGCGAGGGCGCTCTCGCCGAGGACGGTGGTCCAGGCCTCCGGTTCCCCTTCGCTCTCGGTGGCGCCGGCCGGGCTCGGGTAGAGGGCGACAAAGCGGTCGAGGGCGGTGTTGCGGAAGACGAAGGCGACGGAGACCGGGATGCGCAGGGTGTCCCAGGCGCGGGCGTCGAGCCGATGGTCGGGGTCGGTGAGGTAGCGGGCGGGGACCGGGCGGAAGCGGCCCGCGCCCGCGCCCGGCCGTTCCATCAGCAGGAAGCAGGACGGGCAGGCGCAGATCAGGGACCGCTGCTCGGTGTCGGCGAGATGACGGTGGTCCGTGTCCGCCACCGGTGCCGCGCACAGCCCGCAGCGTTCGGGCTGTGCGGGGCGTTCGGTCAGGTACCGGCGCAGGCCGCGGCCGGACCGCGCCGTCGGGGCCCAGGTCGCGCTCATGCACCGGCCCCGGGGCGGGTGCCGATCTGGAGCAGTGCGGGCTCCTCGGGGCTCGGCTCGGTGCGCACCTCTACGGCCGTGACCTCGGGGGCGAAGCAGGAGAGCGCGTCCTCGGCGGCCCGTCGCAGGTCCGGCGCGCCGGCGGCGCAGCCGCAGCCGCAGCCGGACACCGCGCGCAGCCGCAGCGTTCCGGTCGCCTCGTCGAAGCCGAGCACATCAAGGACGCCGCGGCCGCCGCGGCCGGCGCCGCCGCGCCCCGCGCCGTCGATGCCGTGCAGGGCACGGCCGATGCGGGCGGTCAGGTCCTCGGGGTGCAGGTCGTGCAGGAGCAGCAGGCTCGCGACGAGTCCGTCGCCGAACAGGGCCTCGACACGCGGACGGTCCTCGGGGGCCGACAGCAGTTCGAGGATCCGGGCGAGTCCCGCGCCGTAGAACTCCATGAGGGAGCGGACCAGTTCCTCGGCCGCGGCGACGGCGGCCGGGTCCGCGGTGCCGGAGAGCCGGTCCAGCACCTCCTCGATGCGCCGGCCGGCCCGCTCCGCGTGGGCCGGTGCGGTGGTGGGGCTCATCCGCCCAGTCCGCTCAGGCCGGTGGGCACGTGCATCTTCTCCACGGTGCGGCCGTCGCCGACGTACATGTGGACGCCGCAGGGCAGACACGGGTCGAAGCTGCGCACGGTGCGCATGATGTCGATGCCCTTGAACCTGTCCGGCGGGTTCTCCTCGAAGATGGGGGTGTTCTGCACGGCGTCCTCGTAGGGGCCGGGCGTGCCGTAGGGGTCCCGGACGCTGGCGTTCCACGGCGTGGGCGGGTACGGGTGGTAGTTGGCGATCTTGCCGTCGCGGATCACCATGTGGTGGGAGAGGAGGCCGCGGACGGCCTCGGTGAATCCGACGCCGATGCCCTCGTCGGGGACCTCGAACTTCTCCCAGGTCCGGGTGCGTCCGGCGCGTACCTCTTCGAGGCCCTTCTCGGCGAAGTGCAGGGCGAGGGCGGCGATGTAGGCCTGGAAGTAGCTGCGCGCGCGGTTGCGTTCCAGCGCGTTGCTCCACTTCGGGATCTTCCACTCGAAGGTGGTCTCGGGCCGGGTCATGGTGCGCGGCAGGTTGATGACGACGCTGTGTCCGGTGGCCCGCACCCCGCCGGTGTCGACCAGGCCGGCCAGGGCGGTGATCCACAGCCGGGCGAGCGGGCCACCGCCGGTGTCCAGGGCGAGATGGTCCTTGCCGTCGAACCAGCGCGGCGACATCACCCAGCTGTACTTGCCGTCGAAGTCGCGCTTCTGCGGGGCGGGGATGGTGTGCTGGTTCCAGGGGTGGCGCGGGTCGACCGGGTTGCCGAGCGGGTCGTGTGTGACGAACCGCTCCCTGCCCTGCCAGTCCTCGTAGTAGGAGCTGCCCAGCAGGATGCGGATGCCGAGGTTGATCTCGGTGAGGTCGGTGGTGACGAGCTTGCCGTCGACCACGATGCCCGGGGTGACGAACATCCGCCGGCCCCAGTCCGTCATGTTGGCGTAGGTGAAGTCGCAGTACTCGGGGTCGTTGAGCGCCCCCCAGCAGCCGAGCAGGACGCGCCGCCGGCCGACCTCCTCGTAGCCGGGCAGGGCCTCGTAGAAGAAGTCGAACAGGTCGTCGTGGAGCGGGACGACGCGCTTCATGAACTCGACGTAGCGCATCAGGCGGCTGAGGTAGTCCGTGAAGAGCTGCACGGAGGCGTTGGTGCCGACGCCGCCCGGGTAGAGCGTGGAGGGGTGCACATGGCGGCCCTCCATCAGGCAGAACATCTCCCGGGTGGAGCGGCTGACCTGAAGCGCCTCGCGGTAGAACTCGCCCTCCATGGGGTTGAGGGAGCGCATGATGTCGGCGATGGTGCGGTAGCCGTGCTCCGTGGCGTGCGGTGCCTCGGTGCGCTCGGCGAGTTCGAGGACACCCGGGTTGGTCTCCTTGACCATCTTCTCGCAGTAGTCCACCCCGACCAGGTTCTCCTGGAAGATGTTGTGGTCGAACATGTACTCCGCGGACTCGCCGAGGTTGATGATCCATTCGCCGAGGTGCGGGGGCTTGACGCCGTAGGCCATGTTCTGCGCGTACACCGAGCACGTGGCGTGGTTGTCGCCGCAGATGCCGCAGATGCGGCTGGTGATGAAGTGCGCGTCGCGCGGGTCCTTGCCGCGCATGAAGACGCTGTAGCCGCGGAAGACCGACGAGGTGCTGTAGCACTCGGCGACCCGCTTCTGCTTGAAGTCGATCTTCGTGTGGATGCCCAGGCTGCCCACGATCCGGGTGATCGGATCCCAGGACATCTCGATCAGGCCGCTACCGTCGCCGGCCGCCTTGGTCGTCGGTGCCATCGTGTCAGTCGTGCCCTTCTGCGAGCGGGAGGTTCTGCGAGCGGGAGGTGCGGAGGGTGCGAACGGGTTCGAAGACGGGCCGCCGGGAGCGGGCCGTCGGGGGCGCTCACCACGGCGGCCGGTATCCGGTGGTGAGCCTGCCCCCGGTGTGGCGCCACTTGGGCTCCTTGTCGACGGTGTGCTGGGTGACATCGCGCAGCCGGCGGATGACCCGGCCGTAGGCGCCGCTGGCCTTGGTGGACAGGGTCGCGCCCGGGGGCTGGTCCATGAACGGCATGAACTTGTCGGGGAAGCCGGGCATGGTGCAGGCGATGCAGATGCCGCCGACGTTCGGGCAGCCGCCGATGCCGTTCATCCAGCCCCGCTTGGTCACGTTGCACTTCACGACCGGGCCCCAGCAGCCGAGCTTGACCGAGCACTTGGGCGAGTCGTACGCCTCGGCGAAGTCGCCCTGCTCGTAGTAGCCGGCCCGGTCGCAGCCCTCGTGCACGGTGGCGCCGAACAGCCAGGTCGGGCGGAGCTTGTCGTCCAGGGGGATCATCGGGGCGGAGCCCGCCGCCTGGTAGAGCAGGTAGGTGAGCGTCTCGGCGAAGTTGTCGGGCTGGATGGGACAGCCCGGGACGCACACGATGGGGATGCCCGCCCTGGACTTCCAGTTCCAGCCGAGATAGTCGGGCACGCCCATCGCGCCGGTCGGGTTGCCCGCCATGGCATGGATGCCGCCGTAGGTGGCGCAGGTGCCGATGGCGACGACGGCGAGGGCCCTGGGCGCGAGACGGTCGATCCACTCGCTCGTGGTGATCGGCTGACCGGTCTCCGGGTTGTCCCCGAAGCCGCACCAGTAACCCTCGGGCTTGATCGCCTCGTTGGGCACGGAGCCCTCCACGACCAGCACGAAGGGGTCGATCTCGCCCCGTTCCCCCTTGAAGAACCACTCGATGAACGTGTCGGCGCCGCCGACCGGACCGGAGTCGAAGTCGATGAGGGGCCAGTGCACCTCGATCTTCGGCAGCCCCGGCAGCACGCCGAGCGCGATCTGTTCGATGCTCGGCTGCATGGCGGCCGTCAGCGAGACCGAGTCGCCGTCGCAGCTCAGCCCGGCGTTGATCCAGAGGATGTGGATCGTGGGCGTCTCGCCCGCGGGTGTACCACCGGTGTGCGTCGCCTCGGCACTGCTGGGCGTGGCCGGAGTCATGGGACCGCCTCCTCGGGGAGGTAGGGGAGGTGAGGCAGGGGGACGGCGGCCGACACATCGGCCGTCGTGTTTCTCGGTTTCTCGGCGTCTCGGTTTCTCGGCGTCTCGGTTTCTTGCTATCAGGCGTCCACGGGCGATGAGAGGTCGGCGCGGTCCGTTCCAGTGACGCGGGACCTCATCAGGCCGCTCCGCTCCGTGCCGGTGCGCGGTCCGGTGGCGCGGGCGAGGTGCTGCGGTGTGCCGGACGGGCGCTGCTTGCGTACGAAGGCCCGGCGCAGCGCGTGGTAGGGGGCGTCCGGGTCGTCGAAGGCGGGGCGCATCCGGGCCAGCTCACGCTGCCGGAACGCGGCCAGGGGCTCGACGCACTCCTCGTGGTCCCGTTCCGCCTTCTTGGCCGCGATCCGGGACGGTGTCCCCGGCATCGTGGCGAGCCGGGCCGCAAGCCGGGCCGTCTGCGCCGCGAAGTCCCCGGGCCCGCACGCGATCACCCGGTCGGCCAGGCCGGCCCGCAGGGCGCCCGCGGCGCTCACCGGCAGGGCGTCCGCCATCAGGCGCTCGGCCGCCGCCGCGCCCACCCGGCGGGGCAGCGAGTACGTCCAGTACTCCGACCCGTACAGGCCCATGAGCCGGTAGTGCGGGTTCAGCACGGCCCCGGAGCGGCACCAGACCTCGTCGGCCGCGAGGGCGAGCATCACCCCGCCGGCGGCGGCGTTGCCCGCAAGAGCGGCGATGACCAGCCGGTCCGTGGTGGTCAGGACCGCCTCGACAAGGTCGTCGATGGCGTTGATGTTCGCCCAGGACTCGGCGGCGGGGTCCGGGGCGGCCTCGATGACGCCGAGGTGGATGCCGTTGGAGAAGAAATCGCGCCGGCCGCCCAGCACCAGCACGGCGGTGGGGCGTGCGCATGCCTCCCGGTAGGCGGCGAGCAGACGCCGGCACTGCGCGGTGCTCATCGCGCCGCCGGGAAAGGAGAACTCCAGGAAGCCGACGTCGCCGTCCTCCCGGTAGGAGATGTCGCTCCAGCCGCGGCCGCCCGCGTCCACGGTCGGTGCGGGCGCGAACTCGGGCAGGTCGGGCAGCCGGTCCCCGAGGGCCGTCACCGCCGGCAGCTTGACCGCGGGCGGCTGCCCCGCAACCCGTCTGCGGCGCAGTTCGGGGATCCACACGGCGCCGTCGGCGGTGGCCCGGCAGACCGCGCCGCTGCGGGTGGCCAGCAGGGCTCCGGGCGCGCCGTGCAGCCGGTACTCGGGGTGGCCGCCGTGCAGATACCACTCCGCGCCGCACAGCACGTCGAGCACACCGGGCTGCGAGTCCGCGGCGCGCAGCTTGCGCACCACGGTGCGGGTGGAGTCGGCGGCCCAGTCGATCCGCCGGACGCTCTGGTCGAGGTAGGGACGGGTGCGCCCGGTCCGCTGCGGTACGGGCCGGTAGGTGCCCGAGGCGAAGCGCTCCACCGCGAGGGTTACGGCGGCCAGCGCGGCATCGGCGATCTCACCCCGGTACAGGTCGCTCTTGGCCACCGGGGGCACCGGGCAGCCGACCGTCGCCCACACGGCGCCGGCGTCCATCTCCTCCCGCGCCTCCAGGACCGTGACGCCCCAGGTCTCGGCGCCCTCGTGGATGGCCCAGTCCAGCGCGGAGGGGCCGCGGTCACCGAGCGGGCCGGGGTGCACGACGAGGCAGGGCCGCACCGTCCACACCTCGGCGGGGATCGCCGTCCTCAGCATCGGGGCGAGGACCAGGTGCGGGTCGTGGCGGTCGACGGCCTCGGTCAGGCAGCGGCCGGGGACGGCGAGTTCCACCGCCACGGTGTGCCCGCGGTCGCGCAGTTCGGCGTGGACGCGTTGGGTGAGGCTGTTGAAGGCACTGGCCACGAGCAGGATGTGCACGGTGTTCTCCCGGCGGACGAGGGCGCGGGTCCGTCGGCCCGGCCGATGCGATCGTCGGGCATCCGCCGCCCCGCTCCCGGGCGCCGGGCTGCCGGGATCACCCGAAAGCGGACGGCGGCACCGCCACCCGGCGGCGTGACCCGGCCGGGCGTGAACTTTGCCCGCCACAAGCCCGCCGTCGGCTCAACTCGGGCGCTGGATACGGCACTTCCGGCATCGTGCCGGGGCGGCGGCCGGGCTGCGCCCCGCCGCCGGGGCGGGCCGCGCCGCGGGGAGCGCACCATGGTGGCGCGACCGGACCCCCGTTCCGGTCGTGCCCCCATCGAGTGCCGAACCTACGTGCGTGACAGGCCGCGGGGGTATCGCGCCGGTGCCCGCTGCGGCGCCACGAGGACTCACCTGTGCACAGCCGAGTCCGTTTGACCCTGTTTTCGGCGTTCTCGGCGTTCTTAGCGTTTTCGGCGTTCTCGGCGTTCTCGGCGTTCTCAGCTTTTTCGGCCCTGCTTCGTACGGCGCAGCACGGGCTCGGGAAGGTCACCGACCACCAGGTGGGCGAGGACGACCTCGTACAGGTCGCTGCCCGAGGCGAGGAGTTGGCGTTCCAGGACGGGTTCCGCACTGCGGACGTGCTCGCGCACCGTCTGGGCGTGCACGCCGAGGTCCTGGGCGGCCCGTTCGGCGTTCGCGCCGGCGCCGATCCAGGCGCGCAGGGTGCCGCGCAGGTCCCGTCCGTCGTGGGTCAGCCGGTCCAGCAGGTCATGGGCCCAGGTGCGGATCGCGGAGCCGGCGAGCAGTCCGCCGAGGCGGACGGGGGGCGCCCCGGCCGCCGTCCCGGGCCCGCCGGGCACGGCGCAGCCCGCCTGGGTGTTCAGCGCGAGGTGGACGGTGGCGCGGACGGCGAGATCGGAGAAGTCGGTGTCCAGCAGCGCCTCGACGCGGTCCATGCGGGCCCGTACGGTGTTGCGGCTGACGCCGAGCACCTTGGCCGCGCTGACCGCGGTGTACTCCAGGCCCAGCCGGGTGGTGGCGAGCAGTTCGGCCCTGGTGTGGTGGGGCAGGCTGTCGAGCGGGCGCAGCACATCGGCGGACCAGGCGCGCAGGGCGACGAGGTCCATCAGCGTCTCCGGGTGGGTGCGTTCGGCGTAGACGGCCGCCTGCTCCGGGCGGAAATGGGCGACGGCGAGGGCACTGATGGCCTGCCCGTAGGCGAGAGCGGTCTGGGCGAGGCTCTGCCGGACGCTGCCGCCGAGATAGGTGCCGGGGCGGCCGTCGACGAGCGGGCGCAGCCACCGCTCCGCCGTGGCGGCGGGGCTGAGGACGATGACGTGCCGGTCCATCGCGGGGCAGCGCACGACGAGGGCCCGGCCGCCGGTCGCCTCGATGCACTCGTCGACGAGCCGGTCCCGTTGCTCGGCGGCCCCCTCGACGACGTACACGCTGGCGGTGTCGGTGTCGAGCAGGCCGGGCCACAGGCCCGCGGCGACCCGGCGGGCAGCGACGGTGTCCTCCACCATCAGCAGTTGCAGGATGGCCAGCCGCAGGTCGGCGGTGGCGCGGCTGAGCCGCCGCCCGGCGGCCGTCAGTTCGCGTTCGCGCAGCAGGAGTTCGACGACCGGGGCGGTGCGGGTCACGATCTCCGCGCTGCGCCGGTCGAACGGGGCGGCGCGGGCCACGGCCAGCACGCCCGTCGCCTCCCGGAACGGTCCGTGGTGCCGCACCGCGACCAGGCGGACGTGCCGCCCGCCGTCCGCCACCGCGGCGGACGAGATCCGGCCGCTCACCACGTCCGCGACCAGCGGATCCGCGAGCGGCACCGGTTCGCCCGCGAGTACGGCTCCGGCGTCGTTGCGCAGGCAGACCGTGCCGTCCACGTTCCGGGCGAGCCAGTCGACGACCCGGCTCAGGTCTCGTCCGGTGGACCGCAGCTGGTCGAGGAGTTCCTCGGCCCAGGCGGCGTCCTCGCCGTGCGTCGTCCGTGTGTGCGGGCCCTCGTCGGCCAGGCCGGCCATCTCGCGCTTCTCCTCGTCCATCCCGTCGACCTCGGTCTCTGGAAAAGGACGCTACCCGACGCGCCGCTCCCGTTCCGCCCGGCCGCCTGTCCGCCGGCCGACTGCGTTCTCTGCGTTCTCTGCGTTCTCCGCCGGCGGTCCCGGGGGGACGGACCGCCGGCGGAGCCGACCGACTCGGGCCGGGGGGTGGGTCCCGAGCGGCTTGCCCGTCGCCTTCCCCGACAGACCTGAGCCATGCCTGCGCATGCCCCGCCGAGTTCGCGCAACGCCGTGACGCCCAGGCCGACATCACCCGGCGCGGGCGGCGCGGGGCACCGGGCGGGGCCCCGTTTCAGGGGATGCGGACGGGGTCCGGGCCAGGGGCCCGCCCGGGGGTGAAGGCGACGGGTGAGCGAGGTGAGTGCGCGCCCGTCGACAAACCCGAGCCCATCCAGCTCACCGCCGGCCAGGGGACATCCACGCGCCCCACGCCGACCCGCCCCCACATCTCCCCCATGTCTCCCCCTCTGTGGTCGTGCAGTACGACCCACGGGGTAATCCGGTCCAGGGCGGCGAGGGGGTGGGGGACGGCTTAAGCTCGGCGGATGGCGAAGTACTTCGACGTGCACCCCGACAATCCGCAGCCGCGCAGCATCGCCCAGATCGCCGACGCCGTGCGCTCGGGCGCCCTCATCGCGTACCCCACCGACTCCTGCTACGCCCTGGGGTGCCGGCTCGGCAGCCGTGACGGCATGGACCGGATCCGTTCGATCCGCCGCCTCGACGACCGGCACCACTTCACCCTGATGTGCCGGGACTTCGCGCAGCTCGGCCAGTTCGTGCGCGTGGACAACGATGTGTTCCGGGCCGTGAAGGCATCGACGCCGGGCAGCTACACCTTCATCCTCCCGGCGACCAGGGAGGTGCCGCGCAAGCTGCTGCACCCCAAGAAGAAGACCGTCGGCGTGCGCATCCCGGACCACGTGGTCACTCAGGCGCTGCTCGCCGAACTCGGCGAACCGCTGCTGTCCAGCACGCTGCTGCTGCCCGAGGAGGACGAGCCGCTGACCCAGGGCTGGGAGATCAAGGACCGGCTCGACCACGTGGTGGACGCGGTGGTCGACTCCGGTGACTGCGGCACGGAGCCGACCACCGTCGTCGACTTCTCCGGCGGCGAGGCCGAGGTGGTGCGGCGTGGCGCGGGCGACCCAGCCCGCTTCGAATGAGCCGGGAAGGGCCCGGCCCGCCGGACCGGACCCACTGCGCCGGCGTGCATCTTGCGTGACAGCATGGCCCGTACACGCACCGCCGGGGGCGCCCCGCTCCCCGGCGGCCACCCCCCGCAGGGAGGCTCCCACGCCATGACCGCCGTACAGGGAACGACCGTGGACATCCCGACCGAGGACGGCGTCGCCGACGCCTATCTGGTCCATCCCGGTGACGAGCGTCCCCGTCCGGCCGTCCTGTTCTTCCAGGACGCGTTCGGGCTGCGCCCGCATCTGCAGTCGATGGCCGACCGGCTGGCCGCGGCCGGCTACACGGTTCTGCTGCCCAATGTGTTCCACCGGCACGGGCGCGTCCCCGTCGTCGAGTTGCCCGAGTTCATCGACCCGGCCCAGGACCCGGCCATCTGGCGGCGGATCGGCCCGCTCATGCAGTCGCTGACGCCCGACCTCGCGATGCGGGACGCGGGTGCCTGTCTGCGGTTCCTCGCCGACAGCCCGCTGGTGGCCGAAGGACCGGTCGCGGTGACCGGCTACTGCATGGGTGCCCGGCTGGCCCTGCTGACCGCAGGCACCTATCCGCAGCGGGTCGCGGCGGTCGCCGGGTTCCACGGCGGGCAACTGGCCACCGAGGACCCGGACAGCCCGCACCTGGTGGCCGAACACATCACCGGCGAGGCGTACTTCGGCCACGCCGACCAGGACTCCTCGCTGCCCCCGGAGCAGATCCGGCGGCTGGAGGACGCGCTGACCGCGGCGGGCGTACGGCACCGGTGCGAGGTCTACCCGGGCGCCCGGCACGGGTACACACAGGCGGACACCCCGGCCTACGACCGGGCGGCGGACGAGCGGCACTGGGCCGCGCTGCTCGACCTGCTGGAGCGCACCTTGTGAACCACGCCGTGGGGGCCCGTGACAGCGCGCGCCCCCACGGAGTTCGCCCACCACATTGACATGACCGCGTCTCGACGCAACGCTGAGAGCGCTCTCAGACAGGTACGGACCAAGCCCGTACGACCCCGACCCCACACGGAGGTGGAGAGTGCTCGTACGACTCACGCGCCCCACGCTGTCCCTGGCGGCCGCGACCGCCCTGGTCGGCGCGCTGCTCGCGCTCGGCACACCGGACCGCGCCGATGCCGCGGTGCCGGACACGATCACCCTGACGGTGACCAACAACTCCGGCCGCACCGACCCGGTGTACCTCTACGACATCGGCACCCAGCTCTCCACCGGACAGCAGGGCTGGGCGGATGCGAACGGCACGTTCCACGCCTGGCCCGCGGGCGGCAACCCGCCGACTCCCGCCCCCGACGCGGCGATTCCCGGCCCCGCCGCGGGGCAGTCGAAGACGATCCGGATCCCCAAGTTCTCCGGCCGGATCTACTTCTCCTACGGCCAGAAGCTCGTGTTCAAGCTGACCACCGGCGGTCTCGTGCAGCCGGCCGTGCAGAACCCCAGCGACCCCAACCGGGACATCCTGTTCAACTGGTCCGAATACACGCTCAACGACGCGGGCCTGTGGCTCAACAGCACCCAGGTCGACATGTTCTCGGTGCCGTACGCGGTCGGCGTGCGGCGCGCGGACGGCGGCGTGAGCACCACCGGTCACCTCAAGCCGGGCGGCTACAAAGGGGTGTTCGACGGGCTGCGCGGTCAGACGGGCGGCTGGGGCGGACTGATCCAGACCCGCTCCGACGGCACCGTGCTGCGCGCGCTCTCCCCCGGGCACGGCCTGGAGACCGGCGCGCTTCCCGCGTCCGCCATGGACGACTACGTGGGCCGGGTCTGGAACAAGTACACCACCTCGACGCTCACGGTCACGCCGTTCGGCGACCAGCCGAACACCAAGTACTACGGCCGGGTCTCGGGCGGCGTCATGAACTTCACCGACGGCTCCGGCGCGGTGGTGACGAGCTTCCAGAAGCCGGACGCGGACAGCGTGTTCGGCTGCCACAAG
This sequence comes from Streptomyces sp. NPDC004629, assembly GCF_042873595.1. Taxonomy (NCBI): domain Bacteria; kingdom Bacillati; phylum Actinomycetota; class Actinomycetes; order Kitasatosporales; family Streptomycetaceae; genus Streptomyces; species Streptomyces sp. NPDC004629. The sequence goes on from NZ_JBIALO010000028.1 coordinate 89,566, forward strand.
CTGCTGGACGCGCCCAACGACGCGGTGCGCGGCCCCATCTCTCGCACGCTGTGCGCGGGATTCAACCGGTCCACGCTGCTGACGAACGCCAACCAGCCCGACAACAACCCGGCCGGCTTCTACCAGGACGGGGTGACGAACCACTACGCCCGGCTCATCCACGGGCAGATGGCCGACGGCAAGGCGTACGCGTTCGCCTTCGACGACGTCGGCAACCAGGAGTCGCTGGTGCACGACGGCGACCCGCAGCAGGCCTACCTCACACTGGATCCGCTCAGTTGACGCGGGTGTCCCGCACGCGGAGCGGTTCCGCGTGCGGGACAGCTGCGATGCGTTCAGCTGGTCGTGACGGCGGTGTCGTCCACCAGGCCGATCGTCGTCGAGGACGGGGTCGTCATCCCGGCGGAGTGATCACACTCCCGCAACGTTCGCCTGCCACAATCGGGACGGAACTGACGTACGACCGCCGGAGGACCCCGTGCCGCCCACCGACCGCCCGCTGCGCAAGCTGGGCTTCCTCACGATCGGACTCTTCGACGCGGCCGATCCGGGCCGGGGCCACGAGTCCACGCTGGAGATCATCGAGCTGGGCGAACGGCTGGGCTTCGACAGCGCCTGGGTGCGCCACCGCCATCTGCAGTACGGCATCTCGTCGCCGGTCGCCGTCCTGGCGGCCGCCTCGCAGCGCACCAGCCGGATCGAACTGGGCACCGCGGTCACCCCGTTGGGCTGGGAGAACCCGCTGCGCCTCGCCGAGGACCTGGCAACGGTCGACATCCTGTCCGGCGGGCGTCTCAACCCGGGCGTGAGCGTGGGCCCGCCGATGCACTACGACCAGGTGAAGGACGCCCTGTACCCGGACACGGCCAACGCCGAGGACTTCAGCCACCAACGGGTGCGCAGACTGCTGGACTTCGTGCGCGGCAGGCCGGCCACCGACTTCGACGGGACGGCAGGGTTCGAGGTGTTCTCGAAGGTGGTGCAGCCGCACTCCCCCGGGCTCGGCAGCCGTCTGTGGTACGGCGGGGGCAGCCTGCGCTCGGCGCGCTGGGCGGGCGAGCACGGGATGAACTTCCTGACGAGCAGCGTCGTCAAGGCCGAGGATCCCGAGGAGGGCCGGGACTTCGCCGACATCCAGCTGTCCCACATCCGTGAGTTCCGCGCCCACCACCCGGACGGTGACGCGGCCCGTGTCTCCCAGGGCCTGGTGGTGATCCCCACCGACTCCGCGACGCCCGAACAGCGCGCCAAGTACGCCGAGTACGCGGCGCGGCGTCTGCCCCGCACGGCGTCCCCGCAGGGTCCCGCGCGGCTGCTGTTCGCGCCCGACCTGGTGGGCAGTTCGGCCGAGATCGCGGAACGGCTGCACGCGCACGCCGCGTTCCGCGAGGTCGACGAGGTCGCGTTCGCGCTGCCCTTCACCTTCGCACACGAGGACTATGTGCAGATCCTCACCGACATGGCGACCCTGCTGGGCCCCGCGCTCGGCCGCCCGGCGACCACCTGACTCACCAACGGCCGGCCCGGGTACCGGCGATCGGCTCCGACGGCCTGCCGTCCACCCCCACCGGCACCTCACCGGCGAGCATGACCCGGTGCATGGTCCGCGTGCAGCGAAGGTGGGCGGTGTCCGACGGCGCGAGGTGGATGGTGGCCCGGTTGTCCCAGAAGGCCACGCTGCCCGGCTCCCAGCGGAAGCGGACCGTGTACTCGGGCCGTACCGCCTGGGCCAGCAGCATCTCCAGCAGCGCCGCGCTCTCCGGCCGGGAGACGTCCACGATGCGTTCCACGTAGTAGCCGTTGATGTACAGCACCCGTTCGCCCGTCTCCGGGTGCACCCGCACCAGCGGGTGCACCGAGGCCACCTGATGGTCCAGCAGATGGCGCAGATAGGCGTCGTCGCCCGAGCGGGACCGGTAGCCGACGCCGAGCCGGTGCTCGGCGCGCAGGGTGTCGGCGAAGGCACGCACCGGCGCCGACAGCCCGGCGTAGGCGGCGGCCAGATTGGACCAGGTGGTGTCGCCGCCGTAGGGCGGGACGGTCTCGGCGCGCAGGATCGTCGCGGCGGGCGGGTCGATCCGCGCCCCGTGGTCGCAGTGCCAGCCGCGCAGCAGGGTGTGCCGGCGCCGTTCCAGCCACTCCTCGTGCTCCATGCCGAACCGGCCGCCCAGCTCCAGCCGGTCGGCGGTGGTCTCCACCGCCGGGTGCTCGGCCGGCGAGGCGCTGCCGCGCCGCCCGAGGACCACCGGCTCGCCGAAACGGCGCGCGAAGGCGACATGGCCGGCGTGGTCCAGGCGCTGTCCGCGGAAGAACACCACCTTCCAGCGCAGCACCGCCTCCCGGATCAGGGCGACCACCGCGGCGTCGAGGCCGGCCGCCAGGTCGACGCCCGTGATCTCGGCTCCGATGTGCCCGGCGACCGGTCGCACCTCGATTCCGGCCACCGGCTCCGCCCGCCGCCCCGTGCCCCTGTCCGTCGTCATGGCCTCATCCCACCCGTCCGGTTGATCACCGCTCACCCTATCCGTGACGCTGGGTGTACGACACAGCCGACGGAAGGTCCCACCGTGATCAGCACTGCGATGCACACGCTCAACGACGGTACGACGCTCCCGGCCATCGGGCTGGGCACCTGGCCGATGACCGACGACCAGGCCGAGCAGGCGGTGCGCGGCGCGCTGGCGGCCGGCTACCGCCTCGTGGACACCGCGACGAACTACCGCAACGAATCGGGGGTCGGCCGGGGCATCGCGAGCAGCGGTGTGCCCCGGGAGGAGGTCGTGGTGACGACGAAGCTGCCGGGCCGCCACCACGGGTACGAGGAGACCCTGGCCTCCTTCGAGGAGTCCCGGCGCCGGCTCGGCGTGGAGTATGTGGACCTGTATCTGATCCACTGGCCGCTTCCCCGCGTCGGCAAGTACGTCGACGCATGGCGGGCCATGATCAAGCTGCGCGAGGACGGACTCGTCCGTTCCATCGGCGTCTCCAACTTCACCGCCGAGCACATCGAAGAGCTGGAGGAGAGGACGGGGGTGCTGCCGTCCGTCAACCAGATCGAGATGCATCCCCTCTTCCCGCAGGACGGGCTGCGCGCCTTCCACGCGGGCAAGGGCATCGTCACGGAGAGCTGGAGCCCGCTCGGCCGGGACGTCCGGCTGCTCACCGACCCGGCCGTGGTGGCGGTCGCCGGCGCGCTCGGGGTGACGCCCGCCCAGGCGGTGCTGCGCTGGCACGTCCAACTGGGCGCCGTGCCCATTCCGAAGTCGGCCGACCCGGCCCGGCAGCGCGCGAACCTGGACGTGTTCGGCTTCGAGCTGAGCGACGCGCAGATGTCCGCGGTCGGGGACCGCGCGCACCGGCGCCTGGGCGGGGACCCCGAAACCCACGAGGAGTTCTGAACGCCCCGCCCCGTCAGGGGCGCGAGGAACTGCGCGACCAGCCACAACACACCCGCAGCCGCAAACGGCGATGGCGCCCCCGGGCGATGGCGAAAGACGGTCCGGATCAGGTTGGCGTCAGCCGGTTCGTGACGGGTACCCGGCGGGAGCCAGTCGCACGGAAGGAGCCGCGCGTGGGCAGCGACGACCGGCTGCGGACATACCGTGGCAAGCGGGACTTCGGGCGGACCCGTGAGCCGCGGGGCGCGGTGGCCCGCGGCGGTGAGGAGCCCCGGTTCGTGGTCCAGATCCACGACGCACGCCGGATGCACTTCGACTTCCGGTTGCAGGTCGACGACGTGCTGAAGTCCTGGTCGGTGCCGAAAGGCCCGTCCGGCGATCCGCGGGACAAGCGGCTCGCCGTGCCGACCGAGGACCATCCGCTGGAGTACGAGGACTTCGAGGGCGTCATCCCACGGGGCGAGTACGGGGGCGGAACGGTGATCGTCTGGGACCGCGGGACGTACGAACCGCTCAGCCACGACCGTGCCGGGCGGCCGGTCGACTTCGCCCGCTCGCTGGCGGACGGGCACGCCACGTTCCGGCTGCACGGCACCAAACTGCACGGCGAGTACGCGCTGACCCGGTTCCGGGGGCGCGACGGGGAGGATGCCTGGCTGCTGGTCCGCAAGGGTCCGGGCACATCCTCGGGACACGGCACCCCCGACCCGCGCCGGGCCCGCTCGGTCCGCACCGGCCGGACCCTCGCCCAGGTGGCCGCGGACGACGGACCCCCGGCCCGGTGATCACTCCTCGGGCAGCGGCTGCTCCGCCGGGCCCGCAGCGGCACCGCCAGGATCGAGTGGACGCCCTTGGGGGAGCGCGCGTTGCGTTCGTCGACCCACCGGGCGAACTCCGGGTCACCGCCGTGGCCACGAGATGCTCCATATGCCCCAGGATGATCCCGTCGGTGCCGCATCAAGCGCGGCGGACACCCGCGCCTCTTTGGGGGCGCGGGGAACTGCGCGACCAGCCACGACGGCGCGGCAGACGAAGGATGTGCGGGCTCGACGCCCCCAGCCGGCCGCAGCACCGCATGCCCACCGGTACCGCGCGGGCGCAGGCGTGGTGGGTCAGGCCGAGGCCGGCGGGGTGCCGTTTTCCTCGGGGGGCTCGCCGTCGGCGGAGTGCGCCAGGAAGTCGTCGACCATGCGGTGGAAGAGGGTGGCCAACTGCCGTAGTTCCTCGGGCGTCCAGTCGGCCAGGGCGACCTGCATGCCCCGCGCCCCGGCGTCCCGGACCCGGCCGACGGCCTCCCGGCCGGCCTCGGTCAGCTCGATCCGCTGGGCCCGGCGGTCGTCCGGGTCGGGGACGCGGCTGACATAGCCGGCCTTCTGGAGTTGCTGCACCGTGCGCGTCACATGGGACGCCTCGACGCCGAGCCGCTGGGCCAGTTCGCCGGGCCGCAGCGGCTCGGTGTCCACGATCTGCCGCAGCAGCGCCACCGCGGCGCGGTCCAGCGGCACCCCGGCCAGCGCCATCAGCCGGTCGTGCTGCCGGGCCCGGGTGCTCAGATACGTGATGCGCGTCAGCGCGCGCTCGATCTCGACGACCTCGGCGGAGGCGGCGGGAGCGCCGGGCAGCGGTTGTGTGGACATGCCCACCACTTTACCATATCGTTGCGTAACTCAAGTAATTCGGAACGGCCGCACGGCACCCGTGGCCGCAGCGGCGGCGGGCGGTCCGTCCCGGGCACGTCCCGGGCGTCCCGTGGGACGCGGGAACGGTATCCTGACTGGTCGTCACGGAAACGCTGGCTGTCGTGATCACGGCTCGTGGTCACGAGAACGACAGCCCGGAGGTTTCCATGATCCGACGGACCGTGAAGAGCGGCCTGCTGGCCACCGTCGCGGCGCTCGCGCTCCTGCCCACGGCGGCGTCGGCCGCCGATGCGGGCTGGACGGCACCGCTGCCCGCGCCGGCCGCCGCAGCCCAGTCCGCCCTTTCGTCAGTGCCGCCCGCCCCCGCCCGGCACGCCCCGGTGCGGCACGGCGCCGAGCACCGGCACCACTGGCACCACTCGCACCACGGGCACCATGGCCAAGCGCACCACCGGCACCACGCCACGCACCGGGTGCACGGCATCGCCCTGCGGACCGCATACCGGCAGGGCCCGTCCACCACGGGGCGGGTCGCCACCCACCATGTCCGGCTGAACGTCCGTTCCGGCCCGGGCACCGGACACCGGGTGGTCGGCCACCGGCACGACGACCGGCTCGTGACGATCACCTGCAAGACACACGGTTCGTGGGTGTCGGGCAACCGGACCTGGTACCGGCTGGCGCACCACAAGGGCTACGTCTCCGCGCGCTACGTGCGGGTCGGCACCGCCGTGCCGTGGTGCTGACGGCTCCGGCCCGCCCCACGCCCTGACCGTCGAAGGCCCGTTCGGGAACCCTGGAAAGCGCGGAGTTCCCGAACGGGCCTTCGGTCTGTCGCTACCTCACCCCTCTTCTGTCACAGCCCGGTTGGGCCTCGGTCCGGCCGGGAAGCCATGGCGACATCAGGGGCGAAGTGCCCATAGCGGAAAAGGAGTCGAGGGACGCACCATGCGGCAGCCGCCACCCCCCGGACCCACCTCTGCCGACGAGCCGCTGGCGGTGCGGCTGCGCGCACTCAAGGACCGTACGGGACTGAGTCTGGCGGCGCTTGCCGCCCGCACCCCGTACAGCAAGTCCGCCTGGCACCGCTATCTGACCGGCCTCCAGCGCCCGCCCCGCTCGGCCGTCGAGGCGCTCGCCCGGCTCGCCGACGTCGATCCCGGCCCGGTCGTGGCGCTGTGGGAGGCCGCCGGCGGCCCGCCGTGCCCGGGGGTGCCCGCGGCGGCCGGCCCGCCCCGCCCGCCACGGTCCCGGTTGCCGCGGCTGCCGCTGTCGGCACTCGCGCTGCTGGCCGTGGCCGTCGCGACGGCCACGGCGTTCGCGGTCTCCGGCCGGCACGGGCCGCAGGGGGCGCAGAACGTCGTGGCGGCCCCCCACTGCCACGCCGCGGCCTGCCGGGGCACCCTGCCGGACGCGTCGGCCTGCGCGCGGGACGCGCGGACCGAAAGCGCCGTTTCGGACACCGGGTACGACGTCCGGCTGCGCTACTCGCCCACCTGCAAAACCGTCTGGTCGGAGGTGCGGGTGCGCTCGCCGCGTGCCCGTGAGGTGTCCGTGCGGGCCGGCCAGGACGTGCTGTCGGCGGCCTATTCCGCCGCGGACCCCACCGGGTACACCAGCCCGATGCTCGCGGTGCCCTCGTCCCGGGGCGTGGAGGCGTGCGCGGCGGTGGAGGGCAGGCTGGCCTGCACGGGTGTGTACGTCGACGCGTCCGACGCGGGCGCGGGCTCCGGGGCGGGGCGGTGAACGCCGTGGCCGCGCCCGTCGACGGTCCCGCCCCCCTCGGACCGGAGACCAAAGCGCCTTGAGCCGACCGGCGGTGTGCCGCGGGTGGGAAACGACCCGATGGTCTTAAGGGCCCCGTGCCTGTCCTCGGCCCGGCCGGCCGGCCGGGACGGCAGGGCCGTCTCCGGCGCGGGCCCGGCCTCCCGCGTGCCCGACTCGTCCCGCAGGCCCGCCGGTCGGCAGACGCCCGGACGTCGCCGTGCGCGGGCCGCCGGGACGGGCCCGTTCAGGGGAACCGGCGGGAAAGGCGCGTGAGCACGCCGGACCCGGTCGAGACCTTCTGCCGTGACCGCGACCCTTGCGACGATCCCGCCGATGCTCGCCACCCCCGGCACGCTGCCGCCCGCCGCCCAGGACGCCCGGTGGGCCTACGAGACGAAACAGGACGGCCAGCGCGTCATGGCCTATCTGCCCGGCGACGGCAGCCTGTTGCTGCGCGCCCGTTCGGGCGAGGACATCACCGGCGCCTACCCCGAACTGCGCGCGCTGGGCGGCGCCCTGGGCACCACGCCCGCGATCCTGGACGGCGAGGTGCTGGCCCTGGACGACCGCGGACGCGCCGACTTCCAGTTGCTGCAGAGCCGCATGGGCCTGGCGCACGCCCCCGACCGGGCGGCACGCCGGGCGGCCCAGATCCCCGTGCACCTCGTGCTGTTCGACGTGCCGCACCTCGGCCGCCCGCTGCTCGCGCTGCCGTACGCGCAGCGCCGGACACGGCTGGAGGACCTGGGGCTCGCCGGCCCCTACTGGTCCACGCCGGCCGCCGTCGTCGGGCACGGTGCCGAGGCGCTGCGGGCCACCCGGGAGCACGGCCTGGAGGGGCTGGTGTGCAAGCGGCTGGACTCGGTGTACGAACCGGGTGTGCGCTCCCGCGCCTGGATCAAGATCCGCAATATGCGCACCGCGGACGTCGTCGTGGGCGGCTGGCTGCCGGGCAAGGGGCGGCTCGCGGGGCTGCCCGGCGCGGTGCTCGTCGGCCAGCGCGCCGCCGGCCGGCTGCGCTACGTCGGCGGGGTGGGCACCGGCTGGAGCGAGGCCGAGCGGGCGGAGCTGACGGCGCTGCTGCGGGCCGCCGAAACCAGTGCGTGCCCCTTCGACCCGGTCCCGCGGATCGCCGGGGCCCGCTGGGTGCTGCCCCGGCTGGTCGGCGAGGTCGGCTACAGCACCCGTACCCGGGCGGGGCTGCTGCGTCAGCCGTCCTGGTACCGGTTGCGGCCGGACCTCACGCCCGAGGAGTCGGCCGCCGACCTGCCCGACGACGCCGTGTGACGGGAGTTCCGGGAGCCAAGTGTTGGGCGCGGCTTCACCGACGGGACGCCCGGGCCGTCTTGGCAACGTACTGACCGCCCGCGATCCTGAACTCCCCCACCTCCCACCGTAGTTGGAGGACGCAGTGTCGTCACGGACGTTCCGTATCCGGCCCGGGCGCTGGCTCACCGGGCTGGCCGGTGCCGCCGCCCTCGTCATCGCCTTCCCCGCCGTCGCCTTCGCCGCCCCACCGCCGGCGCTGCCCGTCAACGCCGAGGCGGCGGAGCTGACGTACCAGCCCGCCTTCGACTACGACACCGACGGCTGCTACTCGTCGCCCGCGATCGGCCCGGACGGCACGGTCAACGGCGGTCTGAACCCGACCGGCGCCCTCAACGGTCAGTGCCGCGACGCCTTTGACCTGGACAACACCAACGGCTACTCGCGCTACAAGTGCAACAACGGCTGGTGCGCCTATCTGTACGGCCTGTACTTCGAGAAGGACCAGGCGCTCGCCGGCACGAGCATCGGCGGCCACCGGCACGACTGGGAGCACGTCGCGGTGTGGGTGCAAAGCGGCCAGGTGCAGTACGTGTCGACGTCCAACCACGGCTCGTTCACCGTGCACGCGGCCTCCTCGGTCCGCTTCGAGGGCACGCACGCCAAGATCGTCTACCACAAGGACGGCATCAGCACGCACTGCTTCCGGCTGGCCGGCTCGGGCGACGAGCCGCCGGAGAACCACAAGGGCACCTGGCAGTACCCGCCGCTGGTCGGCTGGAACGGCTACCCGGCGGCGCTGCGTGACAAGTTGAGCGCATACGACTTCGGCAGCGCCCACTTCGGCCTGAAGGACGCGAGTTTCGCGTCGCACCTCGCCTCGGCCAAGCCGTCCGGCATCGCCTTCGACCCGTACGCCTGAGCCGGCGACGGCCACGCTCCGCCGCGGTGGGACGTGGCCCGGCCGGGCCGGCCGCCGCCCGAGGCGGACAAACCCCCGCACCGGGCCACGCGGTGGCCGGGAACCATCCGGCGACGGGCCGACGCGGGCCGGGTGAGGGTCTATCGTGTTTCCATGGCCGTCCCGGAACTCGTCCGCATCGTCTCCCGTGACTCACCCATGGCCCTCGCCCAGGTGGAGCGCGTCCGTGCCGAGCTGACGGCGCTGCACCCGCACGTACGCACCGAGGTCGTGCCGGTGAAGACGACCGGGGACAAGTGGCTGGGCGACCTCTCCCTTGTCGAGGGCAAGGGCGCGTTCACCAAGGAGGTGGACGCCGCTCTGCTGGCCGGCCGGGCGGATCTCGCGGTGCACTGTGTGAAGGACGTGCCGGCCGACCGGCCGCTGCCCGCGGGCACGGTGTTCGCCGCGTTCCTGAAGCGTGACGACATCCGCGACGCGCTCGTCCACCCGGGCGGACTCACCCTGGACGAACTCCCGGCGGGCAGCCGCGTCGGCACCTCCGCGGTGCGCCGCGTCGCCCAGCTGGCCGCCACCCACCCGCACCTGGGGTGCGTGCCGCTGCGCGGCAACGCCAACCGGCGGCTGGCGAAGCTCGCCGCGGGCGAGGCGGACGCGCTGCTGCTGGCGGTCTCCGGGCTGGAGCGGATCGGGCGGCCCGACATGATCAGCGAGGTGCTGTCGCCGGAGACGATGATGCCGCCGATCGGCGCGGGCATCCTCGCCCTGCAGTGCCGCGAGGACGACGCCGACCTGATCGCCGCCGTCAGCGGTCTCGGCGACCCGGACACCCATCGCGAGGCGACGGCGGAACGCATGTTCCTGCACGTCCTGCAGGGGCACTGCAACAGCCCCATCGCCGGTTACGCCCGCGTGGAGGGCGGCGGCGAGCTGTCCCTGCGGGCGTGTGTGTTCACCCCCGACGGCAAGACGCGGCTGAACGCCCACGAATGGGCCGGCCGGCTCGACCCCGCCACCCTGGGCACCTCGGTGGCGGTGTCCCTGCTGCGGCAGGGCGCCCGCGAGATCATCGACGGCATCCCGCACTGAACACCCGCGGCGCTCAGGCGCCCTCCGGCTCCGCCTGGTCCCGCAGGAACGTGCTCACCTGGTGGGCCAGGCCGCCCTGGCAGGCGCCCGCCGGGGCCGCCGCGGCCGGGCCCTCCGCCAGCCCGATGCCGCCCGCCCACAGCCGGCGGTCGGTCCACTCCTCGTCGACGCGCAGCTGCACCTGGACGTCCACCTGGGCCAGGGACGCCTCGGCGCCCGCCGCGTACAGCACGGCGGTGACCCGGCGCAGCGGGTAGACGTCGAAGCCCTCGATGAACTGGGAGTTGCGCCAGTCGATGAACGCGCCCTCCCCGTCCGGGCCGACCCGGACATCGATCTGGCCGTCCTCCAGTTGCACGGAGCAGTGCCGCGCGCCCCGGTTCTCGACGGTCACCCGGACGCTGAAGTACGTCAGCCCGTCGGCGGCGTCGTCGCGCCCGCGCGGCGGCTCCACCAGTTCCAGACGGTGGACGCGGACCCGCAGACCGGCATGCTCGTCGTACTCCTGCCAGTCACCGACCACGTTCGGCTCGTACACAGCGCTCCTTTCGGCCTCGGAGAGCTGCTGTCTATCTGTGCGCTCAGCGCACTGTCAAATGAGCGGAATACGCCATGGCCAGGTGATTCGCCCCCTTTGATCGCTGATCAAGCGTTGCGCAGCGGGAATCCGTTCCGCGGGCGTGAAGGCGGTGCGCGGCGCGTGCCGCACATCACGTCCGCGGCAAGATCAGCGAGCCAGCCGGCCGAGCAGGGACGAGGCCGCGGCGATGCCGAGGGCGGCGGCGACGGCGAGGACGCCGAAGTCGAGTCCCGGGTGCGCCGGGGTGCCGAGGAGCAGACCGCGCAGGGCGTCCACCTCGTAGCTCAGCGGGTTCACCTTGCTGACCGCCTGGAGCCAGCCGGGCATGACGGACACCGGGTAGAGGGCGTTGGAGCCGAAGAACAGCGGCATGGTGATCGCCTGCCCGAAGCCCATCAGCCGGTCGCGGCTGAGCACGATGCCCGCGATGGTCATCGACAGGCAGGAGAAGAAGGCGGAGGCGAGGACCACGGCCAGCGCGACGCCGAGCAGCTTCAGCGGGTTCCAGCTGAGCGCGACCCCGAGCAGCGCGGCGATGACGATGACGACGACGGCCTGGATCAGCGATTTCACACCGGCGGCGAAGGCCTTGCCGGTGATCAGCAGCCACAGCGCGGGCTGGACCGCCCTGGTGTACAGCTCGGTGCGGTCGTGGCGCAGCTTCTGCAGTTCGACGGCGCACATCGCGACGACCCGGGCGGGCAGCAGCCGCCAGCCGGCCCGGGGCTCGGGCGGGCGCAGCAGCAGGGCCGGGCCGGCGTCGGGGGCGCCGTCAGCCGACGCGGCGGGCGGTGCGGCGGGTGCTTCGGACATCGCGGAAACCTCCTGACTGGTCGTCGAGACCGCTGCCCGCGACGTCCCGGAAGACGTCTTCCAGCGTGGGCGGCGGGTCCGTGGCCGGCGCGCCCTCGGCCCGGCGGCGGTCGGCGAGCTGCCGCCGCAGTTCGGCCGGGGTGCCGAGGGCCCGGATGCGGCCGCGGTGCATGAGGGCGACGCGGTCGCAGTACTGGTCCGCCTCGTCCATGGAGTGGGTGGTGACCAGGACGGTCATGCCGGTCGCCGCGCGGACGGCGTTGATGTGGTCCCACACGCCGGTGCGGGCGATCGGGTCGAGGCCGATGGTCGGCTCGTCGAGGATCAGCAGCCGGGGCGCGCTGACCAGGGCCTGGGCCAGCTCCAGCCGGCGGACCATGCCCCCGGAGTAGGTGCTCGCCAGCCGGTCGGCGGCGTCCGCGAGACCGACGGCGGCCAGGGCCTGGCCGACCCGGGCGGCGCGTTCGCGGCGGGGGATGTCGAAGACCCGGGCGAACAGGACGACGTTCTCGCGGCCGGTGAGGCCGGCGTCGGCGGACAACTGCTGCGGGACGTAGCCGAGCAGGCGGCGTACCGCCATGCGCTCGGCGGCGGGGTCGTGGCCGAAGACGCGGACCATGCCGGCGGGCACGGGCAGCAGCGTGGTGATGCAGCGGATCGCCGTGGTCTTGCCTGCGCCGTTGGGTCCGAGCAGTCCGAATACCTCGCCCTCCCGCACGGTGAGGTCGAGCCCGTCCACCGCCCTCGTCTCGCCGAACCTGTGGGCGAGGCCGGTACAGGTGACGGCCTCGGCCGGACCCGCGGTGGTGTCGGGCTTCATGATTCCTCGGCCTCCTCGTGCAGGGTGACGGCCAGCCGGTGCAGCGCGGGGAGCGCCGCGCGCAGGGCGTCGCGTTCCGCCTCGGTCAGCCGCGCCGTATGCCGGCCGACCAGGGCGGCCCGGCGGCGCTGCCAGTCGCGCAACCGTCTACGGGCCGCCTCGGTGAGGTGCAGACGCGCGGCACGCCGGTCGGCCGGATCGGTCTCTCGGACCAGATGGCCGTCCCTGGCGAGCCGGTTGACCAGTGTCGACACGGAGTTGCCTGCCAGGTGCAGTTCCCGGGCGGCCTCCTTGATGCCGATGCCGGGCCGGGTCTGCACCAGGCGGAGGAGTTCCACCTCGGCGCCGCGCAGCGGAGGGCCGGTCGATCCGCCTCGCAGCCGGCGGCGGATCAGCCGCTGGATCCCGACCAGGGTGTCGGCCAGTTCCTCGGAGAAGGTCTCCGTCGCCGCACGGCCGGCCTGCGCACGACCGACCACCGGGCGATCCGTTTCCACACGAGAAGATTACCTCCCCTACAGAGGTATTTCCCTGCGAGGAAGACCAAAGGGCAAGTCAAGAAGCGTAGGCTGGATATCACCCTTTAGGCGGATCTGTTTCGATATAACAGGTCACGGGAATCTCCAGAAAAGTGCTTCGGACAGGAGGCACGTCCGTGGGGGCTCGGCCCGCAGATGCCGCCGCCCCGGACCCTCCCACCGGTCCGAGCGCGCGTCTCCCACGCTGTCCGTCCACCCGGCACACGCTGAGGGAGGTGCGCACCCATGACGGGTACCACCACCAGGGCCAAGCCCCATCCACACGACGACGCCCCCGACACGGCCGCCGCGTTCGAACGGCTCGCGGCACTGCCCGAGGGCCCGGAGCGCCGGGCGCTGCGCGACGAACTGGTCGGGATCTGGCTGCCCATGGCCGAACGGATCGCCGTCCGCTTCCGCGGCCGGGGAGAGGCGCTGGAAGACCTCTACCAGGTGGCGGCGCTCGGCCTGGTCAAGGCCGTCGACCACTACGATCCCTCGCGCGGCCGGGCCTTCGAGGCGTATGCGGTGCCGACCGTCACCGGCGAGATCAAGCGGCACTTCCGCGACCACATGTGGACCCTGCACGTGCCGCGCCGAGTCCAGGACCTGCGCAACCGGGTCCGCGGCGCCGTCAAGGAACTGGCCTCGGCGACGACCGGCCGGGTGCCCACCGTCGCCGAGATCGCCGAGTACACGCGGCTGACGGAAGCGGAGGTGCGCACCGGCCTGGAGGCCCTGGAGTGCTTCGCCGCGCTGTCCCTGGACGCGGAGACGCCCGGCGCAGACGGCCGCTCGCTCGGCGACACCCTCGGCGCGCCGGATCCCGGTTTCGACCTCGTCGTCGACCGGGCGGCCGTACGCCCGTGTCTTGAGGCGCTGCCCGAGCGCGAACGCACCATCCTCTACCTGCGGTTCTTCCGCGGTATGACACAGAGCCGGATCGCCAGCCAGCTCGGCATCTCGCAGATGCACGTCTCCCGGCTGATCAGCGGCTGCTGCGACCGGCTGCGCGAGGAACTGCTCGCCGATCCGGGCTGAGGCAACTGAGGCCGGGGACCGCGATCACTCCGTCGGTGTCTCCGGGAACTGCGTCGGCCCGTACCGGTCGAGCGCGTCCTCCAGTTCGGCGCCGATCTCGGGGGGTATGTCTCCCGTACGCCCCCAGATGAGGATGAGTTCGGCGATGTTGCGCAGCTTGATGTTCGTGTGCTGCGAGACCTCCTTCAGCACGGCCCACCCCTCGTCGGGGGTGACCCGGCCGAGCGCCACCACCATGCCGATGGCCTGGTCCACGACCGCATGGGAGGTGACCGCCTCCTTCAGCTGGTGCACCTCTTCCTGAAGCTCGAAGATCCGGTCCGGCTCGCCGTCGCCCATGCATCCATCGTCGTCACTCGCCCGGCCGCCTGCCACCGGACCGCTCGACAGGCAGGGGAACGGGTTCCGGTTGGACACTGGTGACAGACCGGTGGCCACCGGTCCATGAGATCAGGACGCGACTGTGATGAACCATGACACGCCCCTTGCCGGCGATCCGAAGAAGAAGGACGTCATCTCCACGCACTCCGTTTTCGGCGCACCGTGCTGGGTGAGTCTCACCAGCCGTGACCTCGGGGCCACGGCGGACTTCTACTCGGCCGTGCTCGGCTGGCGGTGGCGCAGCGTCCGGCTCGGCGACCACTTCCGGATCGCACTGGCGAACGGGGTGCCGGTCGCCGGGATCGCCGCGGTCGCCGCGATGTGGCAGATGGCGGTGGCATGGACACCGTACTTCGCGGTGCGGGACGCGGACGTGGCCGTGAGCCGGGCCCGCGAGCGCGGCGGTACGGCCGCGGTCGGACCGCTGTCCTTCCCGCCCGGCCGGGCGGCCCTGCTGGCCGACCGGGACGGCGCGACCTTCGGGATCTGGGAGGGCCAGCTGATCTCCAACTGGGAGTCGTGGCGGCGGGCGTCCCCGACCTTCATCCGCCTCCACACGCGCAACGCCTTCGACTCGGCCCTCTTCTACGGCGAGATCCTCGACTGGGCCTCGGGGCTGCCCGGCTGCTGCGAGGTCGAGTACGAGGGCGGGGAGGTCGTGCTGCGCAGCGAGGGTGCCGTCGTGGCACGCATCGACTCGGGCGCGGTGGAGGCCGCGCCCGATCCCGCGGTCCGGCCGCACTGGCAGGTCCACTTCTACGTGACCGACGTGACCACGTGCGGACGGGCCGCGGAGAAGCACGGGGGCAGTGTGCTGCGGGAGGATGCCGCCGAGGCCGTGCTGCGTGACCCGGACGGGGCGCAGTTCACGGTGACTTCGCGGCGCGGCCGGTGACAATGCGCGGGGCGCTTTTGGCGGGGTTCGGCTTGGTTGGGTTGCTGTGTTGTTCCGGGTGCGGTGAGGTGGGGGCGCGGTGGGTTCCGTCGGCGTTCGGGTGCGGCAGCGTTGTGGCTGGGCGCGCCGTTCCCCGCGCCCCTTGCAGGGGCACCAGGCAGTCGTTCGGGTGCGGCGGCGTCGTGGTTGGTCGCGCCGTTCCCCGCGCCCCTTGCAGGGGCACCAGGCAGTCGTTCGGGTGCGGCAGCGTTGTGGCTGGGCGCGCCGTTCCCCGCGCCCCTGGCGGGGCGCTGCCCGGCCTTCCAGTGCCGCAGCATCGTGGCCGTAAACGCCTTAGTAGGTGGGGGGACGGGAGAGGAGGAGCAGGCTTCGGGGGGCGATGCGGTGGGGGGTGTCGGGCTTGTGGGCTTGTTCGTTCGGGATGCCGTCGGGGGCGGCGGTGTCGATCAGGGCGGTCCAGCGGTCGCCGTACGTGGCGTCGGGCAGGCGGAAGTCGACGGGTTCCCAGTAGCTGTTGAGGAGCAGCAGGAACGAGTCGTCGATCACCCGTCGCCCGTGGGGGGCGCGTTCGGCGATGGCGTCGCCGTTCAGGAACACGCCGACCGAGTGCGCGTCGGAGCGCTGCCAGTCCCGGTCGGTCATCTCGCGCGCGTCGGGCAGCAGCCACACCAGGTCGGGCAGCGGCTGTCCGGCGTGGGTGGCCGTCTCGCCACGGAAGAAGCGGCGCCGGCGCAGCACGGGGTGGGCGGCGCGCAGCCCGATGACGTACCGGGTGAAGCGGGTGAGCGTGTGCTGCTCGTCGGTCAGCCGCCAGCCGATCCAGGAGATCTCGCTGTCCTGGCAGTAGGCGTTGTTGTTGCCGCGCTGGGTGCGGCCGAGTTCGTCGCCGTGGCACAGCATCGGGATGCCCTGCGACAGCAGCAGCGTCGCCAGGAGGTTGCGCTGCTGGCGGGCCCGCAGTTCGAGGACCGCGGGATCGTCGGTGTCCCCCTCGACGCCGCAGTTCCAGGACCGGTTGACGCTCTCGCCGTCCCGGTTGCCCTCGCCGTTGGCCTCGTTGTGCTTGTCGTTGTACGAGACTAGGTCGCGCAGCGTGAAACCGTCGTGCGCGGTCACGAAGTTGACGCTGGCCCTCGGGCGGCGCCTGCTGTGCGCGTAGAGGTCCGAGGACCCGGTGAGCCGGGAGGCGAACTCGCCGAGCGAGCCCGGCTCCGCCCGCCAGAAGTCCCGTACGGTGTCCCGGTACTTGCCGTTCCACTCCGACCACAGCGGCGGGAAGTTGCCGACCTGGTAGCCGCCCTCCCCCAGGTCCCAGGGCTCGGCGATGAGCTTGACCCGGCTGATCACCGGGTCCTGCTGGATCAGGTCGAAGAACACCGACAGCCGGTCCACCTCGTGGAACTGCCGGGCCAGGGTCGCCGCGAGGTCGAAGCGGAAGCCGTCCACGTGCATCTCGGTGACCCAGTACCGGAGCGAGTCCATGATCAGCTGGAGTACGTAGGGGTGCCGCATCAGCAGGCTGTTGCCGGTGCCGGTGGTGTCGTAGTAGTGCGCCCAGTCGCCGTCCACGAGGCGGTAGTAGGAAGCGTTGTCGATACCGCGGAAGGAGAGTGTGGGGCCGTGCTCGTTGCCCTCGGCGGTGTGGTTGTAGACCACGTCGAGGATCACTTCGAGCCCGGCCGCGTGCAGCGCCTTGACCATCGCCTTGAACTCGTTGACCTGCTGGCCGCGGGTGCCGAACGCGGCGTAGGCGTTGTGCGGCGCGAAGAAGCCGATCGTGTTGTAGCCCCAGTAGTTGGACAGCCCGCGGTCCTGGAGCACGCCGTCCTGCACGAACTGGTGCACAGGCATCAGCTCGATGGCGGTCACGCCCAGCGAGGTCAGGTGCTCGACGATGGACGGGTGGGCGAGCGCGGCGTAGGTGCCGCGCAGCCGCTCCGGGACGTCCGGGTGGGTGCGCGTCAGGCCGCGTACGTGCGCCTCGTAGATGACGGTCTCGGCGTACGGCCGCCGCAGCGGGCGGTCGTCGCCCCAGTCGAAGTAGGGGTCGGTCACCACGCCGAGCATGGAGTGCCCGGCGCTGTCGGCCGGGGCGGGGCCGAAGGGGGCGCGTTCGTAGAGCGAGGCGTGGTTGTCGATCTGTCCGTCGACGGCGCGCGCGTACGGGTCGAGGAGCAGCTTCGCCGGGTTGCACCGGTGGCCGAGGCCGGGGTCCCAGGGACCGTGCACACGGTAGCCGTAGCGCCGGCCCGGACCGACCCCGGGGACATAGCCGTGCCACACGAACCCGTCGACCTCGGTCAGCGGGAGACGGGTCTCGGTGCCCGCTTCGTCGACCAGGACGAGGTCGACGCGTTCGGCGACCTCGCTGAACAGGGCGAAGTTGGTGCCCTGCCCGTCGAAGGCGGCGCCCAACGGGTAGGGGTGCCCGCTCCACACGGGCACCCCTGTACGGGACGTCGACGCCGTCACCGGGCGCCCTCCAGGGCGGCCACAGGCACGCCCGCCGCCCGGGCCGCCGGTGCGGCGGCCGGAGTGTCGCGCGGCACCCGGCGCATCTGGCGCAGGCTGGGCGCCGGGGCCGTCGGCACCAGAGGGACACGTTCGCCCGCACGGGCCCGCTGCGAGAACCAGATGATCTTGCTGCCGGTCTCCGACGCACAGCACCCCCAGCCGTCGCTGATCGCCGCGATGCGGGTCAGGCAGGGCCGCAGATCCTGGTCGGGGCGCAGATCACGGTCGTCGTCGCCGACGGCGGTGATCAGGTGCTGGCCGTTCCACCACATCTCGATCGACGCGCGCTTGTCCGTGGCGTGATCGTCGATGGCGCGCAGCAGCAGTTCCGCGCCGCTGCGGACGGGGACCACGAGGTTCTCCAGGTCCCAGTGGCGTAGACGGGCGGCCAGGATGCGGCCGACCTGTCCCACCCGCTCGGGGCTGACTTCCACGTCGAGGTGGTAGTAGCAGGGCACTGCGGTCTTCATCGTCGCTTGCTCCTCACCGGCAAAACTCCCGCTCGTCATCGCCCCCCACGGGCATGGGCCCCGATCACGGAGCGTCGAGCGCTGGTCGCTTCGAGTCAGATCCACAGTGGAGGCGCTACGCCATTCGTGCAACAGGAGCACACCCGAGGTGGTTGAAGAACCAACAAGACGCTGCGTGCTCATCCGTGCACCATGGGTGAAATGCCTCGATCGCCGTAACGGACCCGTGCCACGTCGTGCCCGGAGTCCACCCGACCGTCGGGAAACGCGCCCAGTCGAGAGCGTGGAGGGTGAACAGGGCCATGCTGATACCCGCGAAGGCCGAGGTGGCCAGGCAGCTGCTCCGGTACCGGGCGTGCGAACGCGCGATGCTCGCGGCGCCGTCCGACCGCGCGGTGCGGGCCACGTTCGAGGACTCGGGCTACACCCTGTGCGTGCTCATGGGAAAGCGCTGCGCGCGGGAGGCCGCGCAGGCCGCGGAGCGCTGTCTGCGCGGCGGCCGGGACGGCCGCCCATGGGAGCGGGACGGCGGGCCGCGACGCCGTGGCGGGATCCGGCGGGCGCCCCCGGTGCAGCCGCGTTCCAGGGCGGCGAGGCACTGAAGGTTCCGCGCAGACCGGATCCACGGCCGGGCCCCGGGCCCGGCTTCGCGCACGGCGGAGGTGAGACCCATGAGTTCGACTCCGGCCATCGGCCGCATCCCGGTCCTCGATGTCCGCCCGGTGGTCCTGGGCGGACGCCGGCCCGCCAAGGCGGTCGTCGGGGAGACCTTCGAGGTGTCCGCGACCGTGTTCCGCGAGGGGCACGACGCGGTGGCCGCCCATGTGGTGCTGTGCGATCCCGAGGGCCGGCCCGGCCCCTGGACCCCGATGCGCGAGACGGCCCCCGGCACCGACCGCTGGGGCGCGGACGTCACCCCGGACGCGATGGGCCGCTGGACCTACCACGTGGAGGCATGGGGCGACCCCGTCACCACCTGGCGGCACACCGCAGGGATCAAGATCCCGGCCGGCCTCGACACCGGGCTGGTCCTGGAGGAGGGCGCCGAGCTGTACGCACGGGCCGCCGCCCGGGTGCCGCAGGGGCCCGACCGCGACCTGGTGCTGGCCGCGGCGCGCTCGCTCGGTGACGACTCGCGCCCGCCGCGGGAGCGGTTGGCGGTGGCGTCGGCGCCGGAGGTGGAGGAGGTGCTGGCCCGGCATCCGCTGCGGGAACTGGTCACCGCCTCCACACCACTGCCCCTGCTCGTGGAACGCGAACGCGCCCTGTACGGCTCCTGGTACGAGTTCTTCCCCCGCTCCGAGGGCACACCCCAGCACCCCCACGGCACCTTCCGCACCGCAGCCCGACGCCTCAAACCCATCGCGGACATGGGCTTCGACGTCGTCTACCTCCCCCCGATCCACCCCATCGGCACCACCCACCGCAAAGGCCGCAACAACACCCTCACCGCCCACCCCGACGACGTCGGCGTCCCCTGGGCCATCGGCTCACCCCAAGGCGGCCACGACACCGTCCACCCCGCCCTCGGCACCACCGAAGACTTCCGCCACTTCGTCGAGCAGGCCACCGCCCACGGCCTGGAAATCGCCCTCGACCTCGCCCTCCAGTGCTCCCCCGACCACCCCTGGGTCCACAAACACCCCCACTGGTTCCACCACCGCCCCGACGGCACCATCGCCCACGCCGAGAACCCCCCCAAGAAATACCAGGACATCCACCCCCTCGCCTTCGACACCGACATGGACGGCCTGATCACCGAAACCCTCCGCATCCTGCGCCACTGGATGGCCTGCGGCGTACGCATCTTCCGCGTCGACAACCCCCACACCAAACCCGTCGTCTTCTGGGAACGCGTCATCGCCGACATCAACACCACCGACCCCGACGTCATCTTCCTCGCCGAAGCCTTCACCCGCCCCGCGATGATGCACACCCTCGCCCAGATCGGCTTCCAGCAGTCCTACACCTACTTCACCTGGCGCACCACCAAACAGGAACTCACCGACCACCTCACCGAACTCACCGGCGAAGCCGCCGCCTACATGCGGCCCAACCTGTTCACCAACACCCCCGACATCCTCCACGCCTACCTCCAGCACGGCGGCCGCCCCGCCTTCGAGACCCGCGCCGTCCTCGCCGCCACCCTCTCCCCCACCTGGGGCATCTACAGCGGCTACGAACTGTGCGAGAACACCCCCCTGCACGAGGGCAGCGAGGAATACCTCAACTCCGAGAAATACCAGCTCACCCCCCGCGACTGGGACACCGCCACACACGAACACCGCACCATCGCCCCCCTCATCACCCGCCTCAACACCATCCGCCGGCGCCACATCGCGCTGCGCCGCCTGCGCAATCTGCGCTTCCACTCGACGGACAACGACGCCGTCCTCGCGTACAGCAAGCGCACCGGAGACGACACGGTCGTGGTGGTCGTGAACCTGGATGCGCACCACACCCAGGAGGCCACAGTCTCGTTGGACATGCCGCAACTCGGCCTGGACTGGCACGAGTCGGTGCCGGTGCACGACGAACTGACGGGTGAGACCTATCACTGGGGCAGGACCAACTATGTGCGTCTCACACCCGGCCGGGCGCCGGCGCACGTGCTCCATGTCCGGCGATCCATACCCCAGATCGGAGGGTCTGCAGCCTCATGACCGTGAACGAGCCCGTGCACGACACGTTCGAGGACACTCCCGCCAAGGACCGGGATCCGGAGTGGTTCAAGCGCGCCGTGTTCTACGAGGTCCTGGTCCGCTCCTTCCAGGACAGCAACGGTGACGGCGTCGGCGACCTGAAGGGCCTCGCCGCCAAGCTGGACTACCTGCAATGGCTCGGCGTCGACTGCCTCTGGCTGCCCCCCTTCTTCAAGTCGCCGCTGCGCGACGGCGGTTACGACGTC
>NZ_JBIALO010000029.1:0-73715 GCF_042873595.1 Streptomyces sp. NPDC004629
GGTCACAAGCGAGTGTCAGCGACAAGGGCGGGCCCCTGGCTGGGGACCACGTGGCGTACGTCCCTGACACCGTCGGACTGGGTACAGATAAAGGCGGCCCGGTACGGGTCGTTTCACTAGGTGCCCTCGCGGGCGGAGCTGGAGCGGCGCTTCTTCCTGGAGCGGTACTTCTTCCTGGACGACGCGGACCGGGAGGCGGTGCAGGCCAAGCGCCGGGCCAACAACCGGCTCGGGGCCGAGTATCTGGCCGAGCAGCTGGAAATCGCGGACGCCTCGTGCCTGAAGCTGTACGGCGAGCGGGACAGTACGGCCCGTACCCACGCCGGGGAGATCCAGGAGGCCGGGGGCCGGCGGGACTTCGCCGAGGTCCGCGATGAGCTGGTGGTCTGGCCGGACGCGCGGGCGTGGACGACCGGGGACGGGCCGAAGGCGTTGTTCGATGCGGCGGCGGGCTGGCTGAGGTCTCGGAGCCGGACCGGCTGCGGCGCGGTCCGGTACGGGTGTCGGGTCCGCAGATGAAGTGGTCGCTCCAGCGGGCGGAGGAGATCGCCGCCCTCGGGATGGGGGACCTGGACGTATCGGCGATCCCGCCCCGGCGGCCGGCGGAGCTGTCCCGGTACGGCGTAGATGGCAAGGCGTCGCTGCTGCGTCGCCACGGGGATTCCCGCCGGCCGGCGACGCTGCCGGCCACGACCGTCTACCTGACGACCCGGGCCGTGGACGACGCGCTGGACCTTCTGGAGATGCTGATCGCGACGAAGCTGCCGGCCAAGGCCGAGCGCGAGACGGTCGAGGAGAAGATGAAGACGCTGCCGCGGGTCGAGCGGGCCTCGGCGAAGCTGGCGAGTGCGTTCCCGGTCGTGTCCGACACCACGAACGAGCTGGTCGGCACCGACACCGGCGAGGTCACCGGGCCGGCAGTGGAGTCGTTCGAGGCGATGTGGAGCGGATCAGGGCGTCGTGCCCCGGCACACGATGGTCATGGACGGCGACTGGCGCCAGGAAGTCCGCGCCGAGGTCGTCGAACGCGTCCTGGCCGCGATGGCCGACGCCTGCGGCATGCCGGAGCCGTCGCCGGCCTGGTGGGTGACCTTCCGTGTGATCGACAAAGGCAGCTGGGGTTCACGCGGAGGAGTCCTGTCCGTCCTCTCCCTCCTCGAAAGCGGCGTGTTCACCGAGGAGAAGGCCGAGGCCGTCCGCGCCGCACTCGGCGCGTAAGGACTGCGCGCGGCCGGCGCCCCGTTCTTCGCGCGGGGCGCCGGCCGTTTTGCGGCGAGCCCCCTCGGCGAGGCCCTCAGCGCTTGATCGTGGCGTCGATGAGGGTCTGGAGCTGCGCCGCGGTCCGGTCCAGAGGTTCGGTGCTGCGCTTGGCGCGGCAGAGCGCCACGGTGCCCTCGACGGCCGCGACGATGAGCGTGGCGACCTGCGCCGCCTGCTCGGCGTCGGCTCCGTGTTCGCGCAGGGAGTCGGCGAGCAGGCCCTCCCACTGGTCGAAGACCTCGGCCGCGGCCGCCAGAGCGGGCGGCACCTCGTCGGCCGGGGGTTCCTCAATGGCCACGGCCAGGACGGGGCATCCGGCGTGGAAGCCGGTGTCGACGACGATCCCCCGCCACAGGGCCAGGAAGGCGCGCAGGCCCGCGGCGGGGCCGGCCGCGAGTTCCTTGCGCAGGCTGCGGGCGACCCATTCGCCCGTGTAGCGGACCGCTTCCGTGGCCAGCTGCTGCTTGCCCTCGGGGAAGTAGTGGTACGTCGAGCCGAGCGGCGCCTGGGCGTGCTTGGCCATCTCCCGGATGCTCGTGGCGCTCAGCCCGCGCCGGCTGATCATGTCGGCGGCGCCGGCCACGATCCGCTCGCGGGACGGCGTACCGCTGCTGCTCTTGGCCACCTGTGCATCTCCTCTGGCTATAACGACCGTCATAGTCTAGCGTGACCTCTGATTATGACGACCGTCATAACCAGAGGCTGTCGAAGAACCGAGGAGCTGCCATGCCGATGATCCGGTTGACCGTCCCGACCGGCGCCCTGACCAACCAGGGCCGCGCGACGATCCAGCAAGATCTCGCCGCCGTACTGCTGCGCTGGGAGGGCGCGCCCGACACCGCCTTCTTCCGGGCCCAGGCCTGGAGCTACCTCACCGAGCTGCCCGAGGGCGCGCAGAAGACGGCCGAGGACGACGCGCCCCGCTTCCTGGTGGAGGTGACGGTTCCCCAGGGGGCTCTGTCGGAGCGGCGCAAGGCGGGCCTGGTCGAGGAGGCCACCGGCACCGTGCTCTCGGCCGCCGGCCTGTCCCCGGACCATGCGCTGCGCGTGTGGGTGCTGGTGCACGAGCAGCCCGAGGGCACCTGGGGCGCGGGCGGCTCCGTCGTCCGCTACGCCGACCTGGCCGCCCTGGCGAAGGGGCAGCGGGCCGATGCGTGAACTGACCTACGTCACCCGCCGTACGGCCGAATGGCGCGAGGCACCCGACCCCGAGATCGGGTCCGGCCTGGCGGCGATCGTCGCGCCGGTCGCCGCCACCTCCTGCGACGTGGACTCCTCCATCCTGGCCGGGCACGGCTTCATCGACCCGCCGTTCGCCCTCGGCCACGAATGCGTCGCCCGCGTCACCGACATCGGCGACCAGGTCACCACCGTGGCCCCCGGCGACCTGGTCGTGGTGCCCTGGTCCATCAGCTGCGGCACCTGCGCCCCCTGCCGCGGCGGGCTCACCGCCCACTGCGCATCGGTTCCGCACATGGCGATGTACGGCGCACCGATCGGCGGCAGCTGGGGAGGACTCTTCTCCGACCTGGTCCGCGTTCCCTACGCCGACGCCATGCTGGTCCCGCTGCCGGCCGGCCTCGACCCGATCGCCATGGCCTCGGCCAGCGACAACTGGTCCCTGTCCTGGCGCCTGGTCGCCCCCCACCTCAAGACACGGCCGAGCGCCCGGGTCCTGGTCGTCGCCCGCGGCAGCATCGGCCTGTACGTGTGCGACATCGCCCGCGCCCTCGGCGCCTCCGACGTCCTCTACGTCGACCCAGACGCCGAGCACCGTCGCCTGGCCGAAGGCTTCGGAGCCCGTACCGCCGAGGTGATCGAGCCGATCCAGCACGGCTTCGACCTGGCCGTCGAGGCCACCGGTCGCGTCGATCAGCTCGCGCTCGCCGTCCGGTGCCTCGCCCCGGAAGGCATCTGCGAGTCCGCCGGCAACCACTTCCGGCCCGGCGAACTCCCCCTGCTCGACATGTACCTCACCGGCGTCACCCTGCGCATCGCCCGCGACAACGTCCGCGCACACATCCCCGATGCCCTCGACCTCGCCGCTTCCGGGAAGGTCTCTCCCGACCGCGTCGTCTCCCACGTCCTCGACTGGGAGCAACTGCCCGAAGCGCTGCCGGAAAAGCAGCTGAAGCCCGTCTTCGTACGGGACATCACCCCGGCCCCGGCCCCGAGCTGATCCCCGCCGCCCGGCCGCGGCATGCAGCCCCGCACCCCGGACCGGTGTCTCAGCGGGCCCCGGGGCGTACGAGACCGGTCTCGTACGCGGCGATCGTCGCCTGGACGCGGTCGCGGACGCCGAGTTTGGTGAGGACCACCGCGACATGGTCCTTGACGGTGGCCGGGCTGATGCCGAGTTCGGCGGCGATCTCGGCGTTGGCCAGCCCCCGGGCCACGTACCGCAGGACCTCCGTCTCGCGCGGGGTGAGGCGCCGCAGCCGGGCGGCGTCGGCCGGGACGTCACCGGTGGCATACCGCTCGACCAGCCGCCGCGTCACCACGGGATCGAGCAACGCGCCACCGCGGGCGGCGACGCGCACCGCGTCGACCACCCGCTCCGGCTCCGCGTCCTTGAGCAGGAAACCGACCGCCCCGGCCCGCAGCGCGGCGAACACGTACTCGTCGAGGTCGAAGGTGGTCAGGACGACGACGCGGGTGCCGGGGGCCTCGGCGGTGATCCGGGCGGTGGCGGCCAGTCCCCCGCCGCCCGGCATCCGGATGTCCATCAGGGCGACATCCGGCCGCAGTTCGAGCACACACGCGACAGCCGACTCGCCGTCGGGTGCCTGCCCGATCACGGACAGACCGGGTTCGGCGTCGAGGATCGCCGCGATTCCGGCGCGTACGACCGCCTGGTCGTCGGCGACGGTCACCCTGATCGTGATGGGAACACCTCCGGCAGCCACACACGTACCACGTCGTCGGTCCGGGTGAGCGTACCGCCCACGGCGTCGGCCACCGCCCGAATGTGCCGCCGCGTGCCGGGCGCGGCCGGCACCGGCCCCGACACCTCGACGCCCGCGGCGCCGCGCAGCACGGTCAGAGTGACGCCCTCGGCCAGCAGCACCGCGGCGATCCGGTACGCGGCCACACCCACGACGACGGGCTCCGCGGCGCGCGGTCCCCGGTAGCTGACGGTGGCACCGTAACGGGCGGCGAGCGCGGAGATGCCGGCGAGTGTGGGCGGCGGCGCGGCGACACCGCCGTGACCGTCGGTGTCGTCGTCGCGCAGGTCCGCGAGCAGTTCCCTGAGCGCGGCCAGGCCGGCCCGTGCCTCGGCGAGGACGGTGTCGAGCCGTCCGGCATCGGCGGCGGCGACCACATCGCACGCGTGCCGGTGCGCGGTACGCAGCAGGCCCGCGGCGATCACCCGGCGCTGGTCGCGCACCGCGGCCTCGACGTCCCGTTCGAGCACCTTGCGGCTCCGGGCCGCGACCGCCCTGCGGCGCTCACGCCGCAAAGCGGTGCCAACTCCCAGCCACCACAGCGCGAAAGCGGGAACAGCGAGCAGAACGGCCAGCACCGCCCAGGCCGCCGCCCGGCTGCCGGTGATGCCGCTGCCGCCGGCAAGCGCCAAGGCGCCCGTCGCGGCCACCGCGACAGGGGCCAGGACACCGCGCCGTACCGGCAGATACGCGCCCGCGCTGTACACGAAGGCCAACTCGACCCACCAGTACACGAGGAAGATGTCGCCGACCGGAGGCCGCGTCCAGCCCGCCCGGTCGCAGCCCCACCACAGCACCAGCGCCGACAGCACCACGGCCAGCCCCGCCCCCGGCGCACGCGACCGCCAGCCGAGCGGCACCGCGTGCAGGACAGACAGCACGGCGAAGGGGAGAGCGGACAGCGCACCGTGCAACGAGCCGGGCACATCGTCGGAGAGCAGGCCCGCGCCGAGCGACAGCGCGACGGCGAGCACGACCAGGGACCAGTCGAGAGCGGTAGGCCCCCGCCACAGCGGCCCGGCGGGGCTCACGCCCACCCGCCGACGCGGGCTCACCGGTTCGACAGGACGCGACCGGCTCCAGAAACGGATGAACCCCCCGGCACGGCTCACCCGCGCCCGGCTACGCCAGCCAAAACGGCCGGTGAAGCACGTATCCGCCGAGCTGCGGGTCCCAGCGGGGCGAGCCCCCGGCGTACGGCGCAAGGACGCCATACCGCCCAAGGCCCGCGCACCGCCGGCCACAGGCGCCCCGTCCTTTTCCGGGCCGCACGCCGCACGGCCCCCGCCCGGCACGAAGGGACCCCCGCCCAGCACGGCGGGACCCGCACCCGGCACGGAGGGACCCGCACCCGGCACGGCAAAGGGGCCCGGAGCCGGCCGCCGGGACACGGGCAGCGGGCGTCCGGGCACCACCCAGACACGGGACCACCAGCCCCGGCCCCGGCCGCCCCGCGCCGCCACCCCGCCCGACGCAAGACCCACGCCCCGCCGCCCGCCAGGCACCGGCCCGGACAACGGCTCTTCGGGCAGGGGGAGTTCGGCGTGGACGGTCCAGCCGCCGGACGCCGGCCCGTAGGAGAGCGTGCCGCCCACCGCGCCGACCGTGCCGCGCAGTCCGGTCAGGCCGCGGCCGGTGCCGAGGCCCGGTTCCGCGGTGGTGCCCCCGTCGTCCGTCACGGTGACCGTGAGGAGTCCGGGACGGCTGCCGAGGGCGACGCGTACGGCCGCGCCGCGGGCGTAGCGGGCCGTGTTGGTCAGCGCCTCGCGGACCACCCGGTACGCGACCGCACCCGTCGCGGCGGGAACGGCCGGCCCGGTGCCGGTGGTGTCATGCAGTTCGGCACCGGACTCGGCGGCCAGGGCGGCCACATCGGCGAGCGAGACACCCGCGGCAGGGCCGCCCCCGCCTTCGCCCCGCTCCCCCAGGCGGTCCAGCTCCGCCACGGCCTTGCGGCCCGCGTCCGCCGCATGACGCAGGGCGTCGGCGATCAGGTCCGGGTCGGTGAGATGCCGGGCCGCCGCGGCGGAGACGACGACCGCGGTGAGCCGGTGCGCGGCCACGTCGTGCAGTTCGACAGCCAGCCGGTCCCGCTCGGCGAGCGCGGCGAACCGCGCCATGGCCCCCGCGCCGGCACGGTACGCGGCAAGCGCGGCCCGTTCGGCCCGCCGCCGCCGCTGCGACCTGCCCAGCACCCAGGCCACGGCCGCCACGCCGGCCGCGACCAGCGCCGTACCCACGACATTCCAGGGGCGCAGCCCGGCAGCAGCACCCGCCATGACAGCCGCCGCGACCGCGACAGCCGACCCCGCGACGGCGAGCCCGGCGGTACGCCGCAACGCGAGGACATACAGAACCACGCACACCACCACAGCAGCAGCGGCGACAGCGGCGGTCACGGGCGGGCCCACAGCAGCGCCCCCAGCGCGTACGGACACACACTCCCGCAACGCAGCCGCACCCCGCAGGCGTACACGCACCCGGCGGGTGGCCACACCGCCCACCACGACCCTCCGGGCAGGACCTCCGGCGCCCGATCCCCCACACCCCGCCGCATACCCGCACAATAACCAACCCACCGCCCCGGGTAAGACCGAACACCGGCCCACCCCCGCACGACCCGTAACACACCACAGCCACAGCCACGCGGAACCAGTTGCCGGGGTCCCGCAGGGCGAACCGTCACAGGAGAACGCAAAGACGAGAGGAATGCGATACGCCGTGAAGAGCCAACGGCACCGATACGCTCAGGCCATGCCTGTGCCGATACGCCTCAACTACCCCGCAGCGATACCCGTCGGCCACACGATCGAGGTGACCGAGTTCCTCGACACCCGGCCTGAGAAGAAACGCCGGACCTACACGCGCGGCGAACCGTTCCAGATCCCCGTCATCCACGACCTGGACACCGGGATCCGCTACATGAACCACCGGCACGTCAGCCGCGGAGACAACGGCGGCAACGACTTCGTGCCCAACAACTACCCGTCCGAGCCGCGTTCCGACCTCGTGGTCAGCCGCGTCTACCGGGCCAAGGTGACAGCCTGCACACTGGTGATGGTGGAAGGCCTGGAGAACCAGCACACCACCCTCTTGGTCAACCCCGTCGAGGACGTCACCTCGGGCCCCTGAACCAGGCCACATGGGAGCTGCCGGGTCGGAGAAACCCGGTGCCGTAGCCGCCGGCAGGTGATCACTTTCCTCGCACCGGAAGCAGTCGAGTTCTGGTGTCAGACCGTGCTCCTGCCGGTGGGCCGGGGGGCGGACCGCTGATGGGGCGGCGTGCGGGCGGCGGCTACGGCTGGGCCGCGGGCACCGCTGGCGATTCCCCGAGTCAGCACAGAGGTGCGGCTCGTCCGGTGCGGCACGCGCCGACGCAGGTTCGAGTCAGCCGATGGAGGAGATGCCGCCCTCGCGGGCGTCGCGGGCATCGCGGGCGTCCAGCAGCTCGTCCCAGTGCTCGGTCGCCCATCGGCACGCGGCGGCCAGCGGCTCCAGCAGGCTGCGGCCCAGCGGTGTCAGCGCGTACTCCACCCGCAGTTTCGGGTCGGCGTACACCGTGCGTGACACGAACCCGTTCCGCTCCAAGCCGCGGAGCGACTGGGTGAGCGCCTTCGGGGTGACGCGGCCCAGTGGCACGCGGAGTTCGGAGTATCTGCGCGGGCCGTCGTCCAGGCAGCGGAGGACCATGGGTGCCCATTTGTCACCGAAGCGGAAAGGCAGCAGCGAGGACGGGCACAGCTCGTCGAACAAGTCGAGTGGCAGCGGTGGCCGTTGTGTCATCGAGGATCTCCCGTCTCCGGTCTTGGTATCCAACTGGTGACCGACCTTCTGGATATCTTCCGGAGCATCGACGCAACGGGAGGTATTCCGCCGATGGGCAGGATCGTGGTTTTCGTGGCGGGTGGTCGCCCGCCTGCTCGGCAACACCACCGATCCGCACCCGTCCTCCTGTGGCCGGAAGGCAGCCGGCTCGCCGATGTGCACCTCACCGTCAGCGTCAGGCGACCCATAAAGGTAAGGCAGGACATTATGCGTGCAGCCCGCTTCCATGAATACGGCGCAGCGGAGAGCCTGGTGATCGAGCAGGCCCCAGAACCCCACCCCGGACCTGGTGAGATCCGTGTCCGCGTCGCGGCGGCCAGCGTCAATCCCATCGACTGGAAGCTGCGCGCCGGCGCCCTGCACCAGCTGATTCCCCTGGAGCTACCCGCCATTCCCGGGCGCGACGCCGCCGGCGTGGTCGACGAAATCGGTGACGGAGTGCAGGGGGTGAGCATCGGCGACCGCGTCTTCGGGCTGGGCGGTGTCACCGGCGCAACCGCAGAGCTGGTCATCCTCTCGGCCTGGGCCCACGCCCCCGACACGTGGAACGATGAGCAGGCTGCGGGCGCCGGTCTCGCGTCCGTGACCGCGATGCGTGGCCTGAACGCGCTCGGCTCGCTCGCGGGGCGCACCCTTCTCGTCGAGGGCGCCGCCGGAGGCGTGGGCAGCGCGGCAGTCGAGATCGCTGTGGCACAGGGTGCCACCGTGATCGGGACAGCCGGCGAACGCAACCGCAAGTTCCTCACCTCGCTCGGCGCCGTTCCCACCACCTACGGCCCCGGCCTCGCGCAGCGCCTCTCCGCTCTCGCTCCGCACGGCGCCGACATCGCGCTCGACACCGCGGCCTCCGGATCCCTGGCCGACCTCGTCGCGATCACGGGCGACCCGACGCGCGTCGCTACGGTCGCCGACCACGCAGGCGGGCAGCGCCTGGGCACGCATGTGGTCAACGCGGAGAACGACTCCACCCTCCTGTCCGCGGCCGCGGAACTGGGCCGGCAAGGCCGCTACACACCCCGTATCGAACAGACCTACCCCCTGGAGCGGATCGCCGACGCCCACGCGCACGCCGAGCGCGGACGCACACGCGGAAAGATCGTGATCTGCATCTGAAGCGGGGACATGGCACAGATACGCCGGCCCGCCAAGCGATGATCCGACGCTGACTGCTCAGCGCTGGACGTCTGCCACTGACGGATGCGCGGGTCCGAAGGGAACGCGATACGGGATACCCCGGATCAGCAGTCGAGTCCGGGCCCGAAAGCGTCGGCAAACGACCGCCCGCCGACGCGCTTCTCCACAACGGCGTCGACCGCGACAACATCCACGTCAACGTCGCCGGCGACGCGAAAACCTCCCGCCCCAAGCTCGATCTCGTGTGATCGACCGAGCACCGGATACGGACAGGCCGGCGACAGGGGCTGAAACGATCGGTCCCTCCCCGTGATGTCGGGGAGGGACCGATCGGTCCAACGGAGAGAGGGTGGGTGGTCTGGTTACATGGCGGCCCCGGTGGCGTTACGGCGGCGGCGGATCAGGAGGAAGCCGCCGAGGGCTGCCGCGGCGGCCGCGCCACCGATGGCCGGGTTGATGACCGGGACACCGACGGTGTCGACACAGGAGTCGTTGTTGTCGGGGTTGGGGTCGGGCTCAGCACCCGTGACCTTGGCGCAGTTGGTCAGCACCTCCATCGGCCCGAAGTCGGCGGGCGCGTTGGCCCGGACCGTGATGGTGTGGCTCTCACCGACCGCCAGCGGCCCGCCGGAGCAGGTCAGTTTGCCGGCGGCGATACCGCAGTCCGCGTTGGAGGTGCGGGCGTTGGTGATCCCCTCGGGCAGCGGGTCGGTGACCGTCCAGCGCGTGGCGGTGTTCGGCCCGTTGTTGGTGACGATGATCTGGTACTCCATGTCCCCGCCCGGACCCACCCTGGCCGGACCGACCTTGATCACGGACAGGTCCGCCTGCGGGTTCACGAAGCCGAAGTCGGCGCCGTGGTCGTTCTGTCCTGCGCCCTTCGGGGTGACCTCGACGGCCGGGAAGGGGTTGCCGGACGTCTCACCGCTGGAGTCGATCTGGTCGTTGCCGCCCTGGTTCGGGCGGGTGGGCTTCCAGCCGTCCAGGACGCCACCGGCCTGGTAGTCGCCCGGGTTGTCCATCTTCACGGTGTACGTCTTGCCGTACGGGAAGTCCTCCGGCTTGACGTTCTTGGTCACGGTCGAGTCGAAGTAGTACTCGCCCCGCTCGTTGGTGACCGCCGTACCGATCTTCTTGCCGGCCGCGTCGTACAGGTTCACCGTGGCACCCACCACCGGTTCCTCACCGGGGTCCTGGATACCGTCCTGGTCGATGTCCTTCCAGACCCGGTTGCCGATCTGCAACGGCGCCTGGTCACACAGGATTTCCAGGTCACCCATACCGCGGGCCTTGCCGAAGTCGTCGTTCAGGAAAAGGCCGTCCCCGTTGATGGCGCTGGTGCCGTCGTTGCGGTCCAGCCACCGCACACCGCTGCCCGTCTTCTGGATGGGGTCCATCGCGGTGAGCGGGATCCTGTCCTCCACCGCGGAGAACGCCACACCACCCGAGCTGATCTCCTGGTGGCCACCTGCTTCGGTGCCCATGTAGTCGCCGGGGTAGAACTCCTTGACATTCGGGCCTTCTCCGCCCGAGACGGCGGGGCCGGTGTTGTTGTTCTTGCAGCCGCCGTTGCCGTCCAGGACGAACATGTGGTTCCCGCCACGGCAGGCCCGGTTGATGTCACCGCCGTTGACCGCGGTGGTCGCCGGCCAGGTGGCGGAGGTGTCCGGCAAGCGCCAGCCGCTGCGGTCGGCGAAACGGTCGGCGAAGCCGACGACCATGTCACCGTTGGTCTCGAAGTTGATGTCGGTGAGCTCGGGCTCCGGGTTCTGGATCACGTCACCCGTGCATGCCTTGCCGTCCTGGGTCAGAGGCCGGACATTGGTCCACGGGTACCAGCTCGGGCCACCGCACGCGGATCCTGTCCACCCGCCGCGCGGGAAGTTCAGGGGCTGGTCCATGACCGTGCCGGTGAACTGGCCCGTGACCGGGTCGAAGGCCTGCACGACGGCCCGCATGTCGGCCTTGCTGCCGGTCGACTGCGCCGAGCAGACGCCGCCGACGTACACCTTGCCCTCATGGAGGCCCAGGCCGAAGGGGCGCCAGTCGCCGGGCGCGGCACAGCCCGGGTCCTTGACGGGGTAGGACGCCTTCGGTGCGGCGGCGGTGGGCTGTGTGGCGTCGTAGCGGTAGAGCCTGCGGTCGTGCAGGTTGACGACGTACAGGTCCTTGCCGTCCGCGCTGACGTCCAGGTCGCCCAGCGACTCCCTGCCCACCACAGGACCGAACGCCTCGTCCATCCCGGCATTCATGTTGTGTTGGGTGCTGCCGGGGTTGGGGACCTTGGTGAACACCACGGTCTGCTTGGTGGTCGGGTCGGTCCGGTAGATCGCACCCGCTTGGCCGGGGCCGTACTTGGCCCCTCGCTTGGCGTAGGCGGCGGAGAAGATCTGCTTGGTCACCCGGTTGACGCCGACACCCCAGACCGTGCCCGTCTGCCCGTTGTTCGCCAGGTCAGAGACAAGACCGGGGTTCACCACGGCGTCACCGCGCGTGCCGAAGGCGAACGCCGTCAGCGTGCGCTTGCTGTCCGGGGACGCAGCACCGGGCGGAATAGAGGCGTTCTGACAGGCCGTGACCAGCGTGGCGTTCTTCTGGCAGTAGTCCTCCGGGGACCAGAACGAGGTCGTGACCTCCACGTTCTTGCCACCCGACAGATCCACGAACTCCACGTTCGACGACAGCACCGTCGGATCGATCAGATTGGGCCGCGCCGAGGCGAAGCCAGGGAACAGCACACCCTGGTCGGGGTTCTTCACCTCGATGCGGTACCTGCCGCCGCCCAGGCTGTTGCCCGGCGTCAGCTTCACCGTGCCGTCCGCCTGCGTGGTCCCGGTCACCGACCGCCCCGCGTCATCGGTCAGCACCACCGTGACACCGGCCATACCCGGCTCAAGCGCCTGATCCCACTTGCCGTTCGCGTTCACCTCACGCACGACACGGACGGTCGCGTCGCCATCGCCGGAGTCGGCCGCCGCCGGAGACACCGCCGAGACCACCCCCGTCGCCGCGAGCGAAGCCGATAACGCGGCCGACAAGGCCAAAGACATACCGCCGGACCACCGCCGACGTTCCCGCTGATCCACTACCAGCTCACTTTCGATAGACCGGTGTCTGCCCGTGACGAGCAGCCGCCCAGGGCGTGAAACACCTATAAAGATCACTACCAGCCCTTCACATGACGATCAGATGATCCGGTCGGGTGGATCAGCTGACGGAACGGCTGGGGTTCACCGGCCGGAAGGCCTGAGCGCACGATCCGCCAGGTCGATGGTGTGGCGGGCGGGGGCGATACGGGTGGGCCGGCGGTCTCGCGTATGTCGAGGTGGGCAGCGACGGTTCGGTCCTTCTTCCCGACGAGACATTCGGCCCGTACCTTCCCGAGTGATCGGCTCAAGGTCACCGCAGCCCGAACAACCCTGCTGATCCGCGATGACAATGACTCACAGGAAGGTTCCTCGGCATGGCGACCAAGTACGACGTCAAGCGCGAACTCAAGAGGTGCTATTCGCCCAAGAACACTGACTGGCAGCTCGTCGACATCCCCGAACTCCATTTCCTCGCCATCGACGGGCACGGCGACCCGAACACCACGGTCGCGTACCGCCACGCGGTCGAGGCGCTCTACGCGGTCGCCTACACCGCCAAGTTCGCGAGCAAAGACGGCCTCGGCAAGGACTTTGTCGTGGGCCCGCTTGAGGGACTGTGGTGGGCGGACGACATGGGCGACTTCCTGGCCCGGCTCAAGGACAACTGGCGATGGAGACTGCTCATCAACATCCCCGACTGGATCACTGGCAGCATGATCGAAGACGCCAAGCACACCGCCCTGGCCAAGAAGAACCTTCCGGCCGTTTCGGAGGTTCGACCAGAGACGCTGCACGAGGGCACCAGCGCCCAGGTCCTCCACATCGGTTCTTACGACGACGAGACACCGATCCTGACCAGGCTGCACCACGATTACCTCCCCGCCAACAACTTGCGGGAGGCGGGTTTGCACCACGAGATCTACCTCAGCGACCCACGCAGGACTGACCCCGCCAAGCTCAGGACAATTCTGCGGCAACCCGTAGAAGCGCAGTCCGGTTGAGGAGGTCACGGTGTCAGCGGAGCCCGATGCCCGCGATCGAAGCTGGAGAACAGTACTCGTGGAAAACCAGGCGCAGCGGTCCGCGCCGCATGAGCATGCAACGCCCCGGCCCGACCGGTCTGTGCAGACGGCCGGGCCCGGGCGTCGCGCCCGGGGTTGCGGATCGTGCTGCGCGGGCTCCCGGTCAGTCGACCGGCGAGAGCCTGGGGTCGACCAGCGAGGGCCTGGGCTGACCCAGCCGCCCTCGTGTCGCGATCAGCAGGATCACGGCCGCCGTGGCCGAGACGAGCAGGAAGGCGTGGGACGCGTCGCTGCGCGTCTGGTCGGGGAACATGTCCGACCACGCCATGGAGATGTAGTTGTTGACTCCGCAGTGCAGCAGCATCACGAGCGGCATGCTCTCGCTGGTCTTGTTGAACACCCAGGTCATCACGGCACTGAAAGCGATGGTCGTGGCGATGAACTCCACCGGCTCAATCAGTGCCACATCCGGTCCGCCGCCCCATTCGGTGAGGAACAGCGGCAGGTGCCAGACGCCCCACAGGACACCGACGACGGCGGTGGCAGTCAGGGCGCCGTAGCGGTTCTGCATCCGGGGCATGGCGAACTCACGCCAGCCGGGCTCCTCGGCGAGGCCGGTCGTCAGCAGTTGCATCAGCAGGGCAGGCAGATAGGCGACGAGGATCCCGGCCGACGGCAGTTCGGGCGCGCGGCCGGCCAGTACGGCCGAGCCGAGCATCAGCGCACCCGGCACCGCGAGGACCACCGCCAGATACCAGCGCCAGCCGACCTTGAACTTCGTCATGCGGGTCCGCCAGGTCCGTAGCCCCGCACGGCCTTCGGTGACGGCGATGATGAGGACGGCCGAAGTGATCGGCCCGAGGTAGGCGCCCGGCAGCACACCGAGGAGCTGGGATCCGGCCGCGCCGCCGGGGAAGGTGAAGTCCCAGACGCCGACGCCGTTGTGGGAGAGGATGTAGGGCGTCCACGCCACCCAGCTCAGCCCGTAGGCCAGTGCGAAGAACCAGATCAGCGGGCGGCGGCGGATGCTGCCGCGCAGCCCAGTGAGCTGCTGGGGCGGGGCCGGCGGGGTCGGTGTGATGCCGGGGGTGGCAGGAACGTAGGAGCTCACCGCAGAGCCTTTCGGAGGGGCTGACGTGACGTGCTCAGCTCACCAGTGCGGCACTCGGAGATCACTGCGGTGCATACCCCAACCCCAGGTACAGCAGGCTGTACCTGACAGACTGTCACCGGACGACCCTGCCCTCCCCGACTCGCCGGCGCAGAGTACGAACCCGACAGTCAGGAGATGGCCACAAGCCCGGTCGGTGAGTGCTTGGCGGCCCTCCTTGAGGGTGCGCCAACTGTGCGCTCAGAGTTACTCAGTGAGCGTGAGTACGCGGAGGTCAGCGTCCAGCATGCGGACCAACTCGCCGACCCGTCCGCCGCCGTCCGGCGCCGTCGGAAAGCGTTCGAGCACGTCGACCACGACCGGTGTTGCACGACGTACCGTCCGTTCAAGGTGTTCAGCACCGACACTCCGATCGTCGTCGGCGGCGAGTTCGGCCGCTCTGGCCGCGTAGGCGCCGGCTCCAAGAACGTGCTTGACCTGGGTGGCCTTGGCCAGCGGATGCAGGTAGGCGGCGCCTGCCACAGACATCGCTGCCCACGCTGCCTCGCGCGCAGCCGCAGTGTGCGCGCTCTTGGCTGCCCTGAGGGCCGCCGACGCCGTGTCGCGCAGAGACTTCCCTCGCGCGCCGCCCCGGGCGAATGCCCACGCGGCACCGATGGCATCTCGGGGCCGTGAGTCGTCCGGCTGATCAGCCTCGAATATCTCCAGCACGACCTCCGCGGAAGCCGCGGCGAACGCGGTGACCGCACGAAGACCCTGCTTGCTCAGAACGACCTCGCTCACTTCCCCTGTCATGCCTCCATCCTCGATGATTCAGCGCGGCGGTAAGGCGGTCTCGCCCGCTCATACCGGCTGGCCACCGAAGCAGGGGAGCGTCAAGCCGCGCCAACGGCCGCTGCCGGGAGCCCGGAGTCTTCGGCCGTTGCGTCCAAGAACAGCCGTACCAGTGCGATCGTGGCATCGGGGGCGTCCTCGGGGCTGTAATGGCCGGCGGCCGGAAGCTCGCTGACCAGACCGTGGGAGAAGGCAACGCGGAAGAGCGGCAGGAAGTGCTCGGCGCGCAGTGTTCGGTCCTGTGTTCCCCAGACGGTCAGGGCGGGGAGCTGTGTCACTGCTGCCCGGGACTCGCGTGATGGCGTCTCGAAGCGGTGCTTGCCGAGTGGGAAGCCCTTGGCCCAGCCCAGTGCGCCGAGGGTTTCTTCCCGGGTCGGGAAGGCGGCGGCGTAGGCGCGGATCCAGGCAGGGGTGATCACCGTGTTGTCCTGGAAGCCGTTGAGTTTGAGGGTGCTCAACGCGTTGTAGCCGAGCGAGCCGAGCACATGGTCCAGGGTGCCGTCGGCCTCGGCGCGGGCGATCCAGCGGAACCAGGGCGACTGGGAGGCGTTCGTGGCCAGGATCTGGGCCAGGTCGGATTGACCGAACGGCGTGGGGGCGTTGAGGGCGATGATCCGGGTGACCAGGTCGGGGCGTCGGGCCAGCAGGCCCATCCCGACCGGACCGCCGAAGTCGTGCATGACCAGGGTGATGTCGCGCAGTCCCAGGTCCGTGACGAACGCTTCCAGGTTGTCGACGTGGTCCTGGAGCCAGTACGTCCGGTCTCCGGGCGTCTCGCTCTTGCCGAAGCCCATGTGGTCCGGGACCACGACCCGGTGGGTGCAGGAGAGGCCGGCGATCAGTTTACGGAAGAGGTAGCCCCAGGTGGGCTCGCCATGCAAGCACAGCAGCACCGGGCCGGTGCCTTCGTCGACGAAGTGCATGCGGAAGCCGGGGGCGGAGCTGAAGTGCGGGATGTACGGGAAGGTGCCGTCGAAGGTCTCGTGCGCCGCGATCATCGGAAGGGGAACTCCTCGGAGAGTGGCTGTCGGCGCTCGGGCCGGCGGTTCGTTTGGAGCATAGACATATCTGGTTTTGATTCACAACCAGAGTGGTCCTTATTTGCAACCGAGGTAGTCTTGTGTGGAAACCAGTTGTCAGCCGGAACACGAGTGGAGGGACCGGTGGCCGATCTGGACGGCGAGGGCGGGAACGTCACGGGCGAGACCGTGCCGCCGACCTGCCCGGTGATGCGTACGGCCGACCTGGTCGGCGACCGCTGGACCTTGTTGATCCTGCGTGACGCGTTCACCGGCATCCGACGGTTCAGCCAGTTCCAGCGCAGCCTGGGCATCGCCAAGAACATCCTCAGCGACCGGCTCTCCCGCCTGGTGGCGGCCGGTGTGCTGCGCACCGAGCGCGCCGCGGACGGCACGAGCTATCGCGCCTACGCGCTCACCGACAAAGGTCTGGAGCTCTTCGATCTGATCGTTGCCCTGCGTCAGTGGGGCGAGCGCCACGCCATCGAACCCGGCACCCCCTACCGCCCGCTGATCGACACCCGCACTGGCGAACCGCTGGCCCGCGTCACCTATGTACGCCCCGACGGCGCCCCGCTGCACCACACCGAGACCCGCCTGGGTGACCCGCAGCCGATGGCGGCGGGGGAGCAGCCCGCGGACACCGGGTGAGCGGCTCGATCGCCACCGGGTCTTCCAACGTTCGCCGCATGTGTCCGACCTCGCACTTGCTCGGTTGACCTTCACATCAATGTGAAGGTTCGAGCATGGCTGCCATGCGAACCCGAACCGCGCGGCCGACCAGCGCCGCGGACGAAGCCGGAGATCAGCGGCTCCCCCTGGGGGCCCTGGCTGCGCTGGCCACCGCCGCCTTCATCACCATCATGACCGAGGCACTGCCGGCGGGGGTGCTCCCCTCGATGGGCAGGAGTCTGCGGGTCGGCGAATCTGCGATGGGGCAGTCGGTGACCATCTACGCGATGGGTTCCGCCGTCACGGCGATCCCGCTGTCCGCAGCCACCTCCGGATGGCGGCGCAGGCGGCTGCTGCTGACCGCCGTGGCTGGTTTTGCGCTCGCCAATACCGTCACAGCCGTCTCAGGACACTACGCGCTGACGATGGCCGCTCGGTTCGTCGCCGGAGTGGCCGCCGGTCTGGTCTGGGCGATGCTGACCGGCTACGCGCGGCGCATGGCGTCCGGCCCGCTCCAGGGCAAGGCGACTGCGATCGCGATGGCGGGCGCAACACTCGCCCTCTCGCTGGGCGTGCCCGCAGGAACCCTCCTCGGCCAGGCATTCGGCTGGCGCATCGCGTTCTGGTCCATGACCGTGCTCGCTGTCGTCCTGCTCGCGTGGATCACTCTGGCGGTTCCGGACTATCCCGGGCAGCCCAGACGAGGCCGATCCCCTATCGCACAAACCCTCCGCCTGCCCGGGGTGGCACCAGTTCTGATCGTCACCATGGCCTTCGTCCTGGCCCACAACATCCTGTACACCTACATCGCCACGTTCCTTGACCGGCTCCGTATGGCCGACGCCGTCGACCTCGTGCTGTTCATCTTCGGCCTGGCATCGGTGGTGAGCATCTGGGTGGTGGGCGCCCACATCGACCGTCGCCTACGCGTCCTCACCATCGCCGGCACGGTCCTGTTCGCCCTAGCGGCCACCGTCCTGGCGGTGCTCGCCGACAGCGCTGTCGCGGTCTACGCCGCAGGGACACTGTGGGGACTGGGATTCGGCGGTGCTGCCACCCTGCTGCAAACAGCCGCGGCCGACGCTGCGGGTGCCTCCGCCGACACTGCCCAAGCCGTCCTCGTCACCCTGTGGAACACCGCCATCGCCGCCGGCGGAGTCGCCGGCGGCCTCCTCCTCGACAACCTGGGCCCCGCATCCTTCCCCTGGTCCGTGCTCGTCCTCCTTGCTCCGGCGCTGGTCATCGTGATCACCGGCCGCAGGCACGGCTTCCCCCCAGGCCGCCCGGGCGCAAGCGCATGATCACACACGTCCTGGCCGCCACCTTGGAATCAATGCGGGCCGTCACGGCCGGTTCTTCGTCGTCCTCGCACGCTGATCAAAGGCAGCCGAGGCAGCGATGCCCGGCAGAAGACCTGCAGGTCGGCGTCGTCGAGCACGTCGGCCAGGCCTACTTGGCGTAGGTGACCGCCGCGATCGGCGTGCTCGTGCCGTCCTGACGATCCGTGTCGTCCGGTTCGTACACGGGCTCCTCCGGGTCGTTCGCCAGGAGGACGTTCGCCGCGATGTCGTCGCCGCGTTCCCCGTCGGGCTTCACCGTCACCTGGTACTCGACCGTGTAGGTCTCCCCCGTTTCAGCTGAAGGGAACGGCGTCCGTCGGGGCGGTGTGCCAGTTGGTGACGATCGGGTTCTCGACTGTGATGGTGCCGACCGGCAGGGAAACCGGGTTGGGGTCGCTGTCACCGACGGCGACGATGATGCTGTCCAGTTCCTTGCCACCGTTTCCGTTGATGGTCTTCGGGTTCACCCCGGCGTACGCGGTGGTGCTCCCGCTCAGCTTGATCTGCTGGCCGACGGTCTGCTCCGCGGGCCCCGCCTCGGTGCCGTCGGATCCGAACGCCACGGTCGGCAGCGCGGCCGGCAGGTAGCAGGTGATCCCCGCCTTCGCCTTCGCGATGATCAGGACGTATCCGCCGGCCTGGGTCTCGGACCTGGTGCTCCAGGAGATGTCGTTGGCGCCGCAGCTCTGCTCGACCGGCTCCCGCTCGCCGTTGCCGGTGTCGGCGCCGGAGCCGGCCCCGTCCGCGGTTCCCTTGCCCGTCGCGTGGGAGCCCTTGCCGGTGCCCTGGTCACTGCCCGCGGTCGACGAGCCGGACGGGGTGCCCGCATCGCCGGCCGGAGTGGCGGACGAAGTAGCCTGCCCGGCGCCGGTCTCCGTGGCCGCGTCCGAGTCCTGGCACGCCGTCATCAGCATGGCGCCGCCGACGAGGACCGCGGAGACGAGAAGGGCCTTGCGACGGTTGCCGGACATGAAATCTCCCTGGTGATCAGTGGTTGGGCCGATACGGTTTTCGGCTTCTTGGTGCTTGCTCGATCACTATGAGGGGGCTGTGAGCCGAGGGGATCCCGGCGTCTTCGTTCCAGGACATCGCTGTCGCAGACCGGTGACATGATCACGAAATAGGAGGCCGGGGTCGCTCCAGTGCGCCTCGTTCAGGGGTGTCTACAGGTCGAACTCCACATGTTCGATGTCCGTGAGGCGGACCTCCTCCAGGCTGCCGGCGCGGCGGCCGTTGTCCTGGAAGTAGATTTCCTTGAGCCCTTCGGCGGCGATCTGCCGGAGTTGCTGGTCGCCGGCGCCGGCCTGCTGGGCGTCGAAGAGGCGGGCGGCGTAGCGGGGTGGCAGGGCGACGGTGAGGTGGCGGAGGCGGGCGTCGTCGGTGGTGCCGACCGGGGCGGTGTAGCCGATGCGGGCACGGGTGTCGATGACGATGCCGCCGGTCGTCGCGGCCTGCGCCCGCGCCCTGGCGCGGATCTGCGGCTGCCAGCGCTTCTTCACCTCGCGCTCCATACGGGCGGCGAGGTCCGGGCGGGGCTTCTTGATCTGGTCCTTCACATACCGTTCGACGGTGCGCTGGGAGATCCGCAGGAGTTGGGCGACCGGTCTGGTGCCCTTGAGCTGCTTGACCAGGTACCGCATCTGCGCGCCCGCGCTCTTGGGTGCAGGACGGGTGAACGTCTTCTGCACCGCGGCGTCCAGACCGTCCCCGAACAGGGTCATCGCCCTCTCCTACTCTCCGTTGTCGACGTCGGTGACGGTGCCGTCCTTGATGTAGCGGGCGAGGTTGAGTTCCGGGGCGTCGAACCGCTCGCGGACCTCTTCGCCCCACAGGACGCTCTGGGTGCCCTCGTGCTTGACCAGGCCCGGGTTGATGCCGAGTTTGAAGCCGCCGGGCAGCGGCTTGCCGTCCCGGTAGGGAAGGAAGTCCAGCGGCGTAGTCCCGTCAGCTGCGTACACGACGCAGTCGGACAGGATCGCGACCGGGTACTGGCCGGTGAACGCCGCGTGCTTGACGATTTTGCGGTGCAGGTTGATGCGCGTGCGGGAGATGACCGCTGCGCGGATGTCCGGCCGCCAGGTGGGGCGGGCCAGGGCCCGCCACGGCTCGCCCGGCCGCCAGCCCTCGCCCCGCGGGCGTTCCCGCAGCTTGCCCAGGCCGCCCTTGACCGTCGCCTTGATCGCCGAGACGGTGATCGTCAGCTGAGGATCGCGCTGC
The DNA here is from genome assembly GCF_042873595.1 of Streptomyces sp. NPDC004629. Classification (NCBI taxonomy): domain Bacteria; kingdom Bacillati; phylum Actinomycetota; class Actinomycetes; order Kitasatosporales; family Streptomycetaceae; genus Streptomyces; species Streptomyces sp. NPDC004629. The sequence continues at coordinate 20,469 of NZ_JBIALO010000029.1, forward strand.
TTGTAGCCGTCCATGGCGGCAAGGAAGTCGGCCGGCGGCAGGTCGGCGGTGACGCCGAGGTCGGCCATGGTGGCGAGGTAGGCGTCGCGCAGCCGGTTGTACCAGCCGTCCAGGTAGCGGCCGTTGTCGTAGCGCACCCACGCCTCGGCCGGGCGCACCTCGTAGCCCAGCTCCTGCGCGTAGGCGACGGTGGGCGTCGCGTACCAGGCCGGGCCTTCGGGGCGGTCGCCCTTCGGCGTGAACGGGCTGGGCAGCATCTCGCCGTCCAGGTCCGCCCACCTGTCCTTGGCGATCTTCACCCGGGACAGGTCGACGTGGGACAGGTCCACCAGCCACGAACCGGGCAGTTTCGCGTCGAACACCGGCGCCTTGACGTGCGTCGGCGCGCCGAGGCCGACGACCAGGCCGTTGGCGCCGGCGGCGAAGGCCATGTTGACGTCGATGCCGATCAGGTTGCGGCGCATGCATTCGGCGTCGGTGAGCGGGCGCGCCCAGTCGTACGCCTCCTCGAACAGCTTCTCCGCCGGGCCTCGGACATGGAAGCGCGGCAGATCTTTCAGGAGCGGATGCCCGTCCGGGGCCTCGCACGGCGCGCAGTCCACCGGGTGCGCCCCCAGCGAGCCGGGGTTGTGCTCCGAGTGCCGGCGGCCGTCGGCGTCGGGTTCGGACGCGCGGGTCGGCGGGTGCAGCGCGGTCATCAGCTCAAGGCCGGTGACGGCGGTGGAGCCGCGCGGCGTCATCACCCTGGACGCGTACACGCCCAGCAGGCGGGCGAGTTCGGGCGGCGGCAGCTGGGCGGCCTCGCCCCAGTGCCGGGCGTCGAGCGCATGCCAGGACGGGATGCACAGCTGAATGCAGGCCCGCTCCGAGCCGCGGGCCGGACGGTAGATCCGCGCCCACGGACCGAGCCCGCGCTTGGTCAACTTCCAGTCGGCGCGGGCCAGTTGCTTGACGACCTTGTGGCTCTCCGGGATCCGCCCGGCGAGCCGCTGCTCATCCGTGAGGGCGACGGGCAGGCCGTAGCGCCGCAGCGCGGCCTCGGTGAGCACGAGCAGCGGATCGGCGTCCTTGCCCGGTCCTGACAGCCTCGGCTGCCCGAGCTTCGCCTCGCGCAGTGTCCAGTCCACCAGGGCCGGGAGGGACTTCGCGGGCACGTCCAGGACCAGACCGCCGACACAGTACGCCAGCACCTGGCCGTCGGCGTCGGCGTCGACCACGGCGAGCGGACCGTTCTCGAAGCGCGGGTCCGCGGCCGCGGTGGCGGCGGGCCCGGGGGTGGTCTTGTTCGCCGCCGGCCGCCGGGACGGCGACGACGGTCCGGTGCCGCGCGTCGGCCGCGCTGCGCGGGCCGGGACGGCGGGAGGGCGCTGGATGTCCTGTCCGGTCGGCGTGGGCGCGGCAGCGGGGGCGGTGACAGGGGTGGTGGCGGTGGCGGGGTGTGGGGATACGGTCTGCGGTTCCGGGGCCGGTTCCGGGGCGGGGGCGGTCGCGGACGTCTCGGCCCCTGCCGTGTTCTCGGCGGGCGTCGCGGCATCAGCGTCGGCGTCGGCGTCGGCGTCGGCAGGGTAAAGCTCCGCGAGCTTGTTCAGCAGGCGCGCGTACGCCTCCCGCTCCGGGCCGCGCGGCTCGGTCGGCTTCTTGACGGACTCCCAGCCGGACACCGTGGCCCGGCGCACCTTCAGCGCGGTCGCCACTTCGTCCAGCGTCAGGCCGTGCGCCTGGCGCAGCCGCTTGCGGTCCGCCGGGGACGGCAGCGGGGACCGGGACGCGACCAGCGCGTCGACCCGGTCGAACAGCTCGGACATGCTCACCTCCTGCCTCTCGATCATCCCACGGAACGTACGTTTCACGTACCCATGCCGTACGGATCGCGTACGGCGGCATGACGGGACCGGGCGGAAGAACCTGGTGTTCCGATTCCCGAACCGTCGCGTGGGGTGGCGTCCGATCGGTGGAATGCGGCGCCTCCCCTGTCCCCCGCCCCTCGGGTGAGGGGGAGAAAAGAGACCATGACCGTTACCGCACACATCGACAGCAGCCGCCCGGTAGCAACCCTGATCAATGTCTTCACCGTCCCGCCGGACCGCCAGAGCGAACTCCTCACGCTGCTCGCCCACGCCACCGAGGAGACGATGAAGCACCAGCCCGGCTTCGTCTGCGCCAACTTCCACGCCTCCCAGGACGGCGAGCGTGTCATCAACTACGCCCAGTGGGAGTCCGAGGAGCACTATCGGGCGATGCTCGCCAACCCCGAGGCCCGCGTCCACATGGAGCAGGCGGCGAAGATCGCCACTGATGTGCAGCCTCGGCTGTTCCAGGTGCATTCGACACACGGCAAGTGAGATCCATGTCGGGCCCGCCGCTGGGTGAGGGCGACCGGAGAACCCAGCACCTCACCTCCGGTCGTCTGGTCCAGGGCGGGTCGAGGGAGCCTTCGCCGGGCTGCCGGTAGGCCCGGCCGACGGCATCCGTGGCAGCAGAGCCCGGCCGGGAGGCCAGAGCACTCCCCCGGCGTGTCACGTCCGTCCCCGCACGCCTACCCGACATTCCCCTGGGGGACGGCGCGCCCTGTGCCGCTCACCGGAATCCGATCAGGGCGCGCGGCGGTCACAACGGGAGCGTTATACCGAGCTGCTGCATGGCGCTGGAGGGCGGGCCGCCTTCGGAACGCTCCGTCTTGTAGCCCTTGGTCCGCGGTGCCAGGGTGTGGGGGTCAACCGCTTCAGCGGGGGCGCTCTTCGCGTAGAGCCCGTCCGGCTGGCTGTCGCGGTCGTGCGGCAGGAGCCAGAAGACCCGTCGGCGGAAGGTTCCGGACTGGCGGGACGGCTTCGCGGTCGGGCCGAGGAGGGCGTAGCCGACCATGCGGCCGTCGCGGTGGTAGGACGGCTTGCCCTTGCGGGTGGGCAGCCGGTCCAGGCTCTGACGGACGTAGTCGAGGCTGTCGATGTCCTCCAGCCACACCAGCTCCGTCTCGTGGCTGATCTCGTCCTCGGCGATCAGGGAGCTCATGCCTCGGCGTCCCTTTCCTGGTCGGTGAGCAGGCCGATACCCGGGTAGTGCTTGCGCTGGTTGGACAGGATCATCTCCTTGGGCGAAGCCAGTCCCACGAGTTCGCGCGTGCGGGCGGCGAACGCCCTTGAGGACATGATCGGTGCGCCCTCATTCTGACACCACGTCCTGTAGGCCGCGTAGAGGGCCGTCTGCTCGGCCCGGAGATCGGAGCCCAGCACGCAGCACTCGTCGTAGAAGCGGCCGGTGTGGTCCTCGGTCTCGGCGTAGGCGTTGGTGGCGATGCGTACCCGTTCGGGACCGGTGAGGTCGCGGTCGCTGGCAAGGTAGCGGCGGGCGCCGTCGATGAGCCAGCCGAGGATGCCCGGACCCTCCTCGGTGACGAGGATGTCCGCCAAGTTGTCGATCTTGCGATGGTCGGGAACGACACGCTCGAAAGGGATCAACCGCATACGACGCCAGAACGCGAACCCACCCGTCCCCACCTCCGGCCGATGATTGCCCAGCAACCAGAGCTTGTGAGTCGGCTCAAAACTGAAAAAATCCTGCCGCATCCGACGCGCCTTGATCCGATCCCCACCCGTCAGCAGCTTGACCCGCGCCTCATCGAACTTGTCACCCGGCTTGACCTCCGAACACACGATCACCCGCCGACCATGCAACTCCGCCAGATCCGTCGGATGCCCCTCATAAGGCCGCGCCATCAAAAACCCCGGCGGAGCCGCATCGGCATAATCACCCAGCAGCTTCATCAGGACGTCCAGCAGAACCGACTTGCCATTCTTGCCGGAGCCGAAGAGGAAGGGGAGGATCTGGCCGCCGACGTCGCCGGTGACGGAGTACCCGAGGAGCAGTTGCAGATAGTCGATCATCTCCCGGCCTTCGGAGTCGCCGCCGAAGGTGTCGGTCAGGAACCTCCGCCACCGCGGGGTGGCCACATGCCGCGGCCCGACGGTGGTGGACCGGGAGTGGAAGTCCTTGTTCGGGTCGGGGGTCTTCACCAGTCCCGTGCGCAGATCGACGATGCCGTCGGGCGTGCACAGGGCGTACGGATCGGCGTCCAGCAACGCCGCGTTCAACACCATGCCAGGGGCGGACTTGGCCTGGGCGAGCATGGCGTTGATACCGGTGGTCGACAGCGCGCGGCGGCGGTGCTGCTGCAGCGCTGTGGTCGTGAAGACACCGCGTGAATCATGGCCGGAGATGCTCTCCGCAAGGTCCCCGGCCGCCCACAGCACCGTGTCGTCCTCGTCGATCTGCCAGCGGGTGGTGTCCCACCGGTACCAGCCGATACCGGGGACGTGCCGGTAGTCGTTGGCGTACAGCTGCACGAACAGCTTGGCGTTGCCCCGGTCGGAGAGGGTGTCCGGCAGCAGCCCGTTGGCGGTCACCTCCCCGGCCGGGGCACGGCCGGCTTCGGCCTGCGCGGGACGCGGCACGGCGGTGGCCCCCTGGGCCCTGATCTGGGCGGCGACGGCCTCCGGGTCGAACTCGAAGAGCGTTTCCGGCTTGGGAGACGTCACGGGCGCCTCCCACGGCCGTGCAGAGGCCGCTTCAGACCCGCCGTCAGGCCGCTGTGGACGATCTGCTCGATACGCCGCTCCTGGCCGGGCCGGGCCGCGACCGCCGTGTCCCTGAGGGCCTGCACGGCCTCGTCCTGGAGCAGGCGGCCGGCCGCGACGAGCCCGCCGAGCGTGTAGGCGGCACGGTTGAGGACGTCGGAGAACCCGGCGCCCTCGGCGACCTGCCCGCAGGCCTGCACCGGGGCGAGGACGGCGTCGAGGGTGTCCCTTCCGCGTTCCCGTCCGCCACCGGCGGCGAGAACGGCCTGCCGGGCCCGGGCGGGAACGGGCCGGGGCGCGGGGATGTTCGATGCGGGCAGATGGCCGGTGCGCTCCAGTTCCTGCGCAAGCCAGAAGGGCAGTGCTGCCGGTTCGCGGGCCTCGCCGACAGGCGTGTACGTCCCGTGCTGTGTGGTGGTGCCGGGAGCGATGATGTAGCTGCCGTGAGCGCGGATGTCCACCTGCCAGGCCAGGGCGCGGCCGGGGCTGGAGCCGACGGAGGACTGCCAGCGGCGGCCGTCCGCCCGGTACCAGATGTGCATGCCGCCCGAGGGGGTGCGGACGCGCATCGTGCTCTCGTCGTCCGCAGGGCTTGGCTGGCCTCTCAGGGCGGCCAGGACGGCGAGGGTGTGGAAGCCGTTGGCGAGGCCTGTGAGGTCGATGTGGTCGGCGATGGGGATGCCCGGCAGGATCCGGTCCCGGGTGGGCGGTTCGGCGGGGTGGGCGTCGACGTCGATGACGACCAGGCCTGCCAGGCCGCAGGCGACGCCGATGCCGAACTCCGGGTTCGCTCCCCACCACTGCTGGATGCGGTCCTGGTCGAGGGTGGCTGCGTGGAAGCCGTGGCACCAACGGCCTGCAGGCAGGCAGGGGCAGCCTGCGGGCGGGTGGGGATTCCTGCGGCAGTCGGGGCAGTTCGCGGCCGGGGTCTTACGGCCCTTGGCCAGGGGGTGGACGGGCCAGCCTCGGCGGGCACACCAGCGGGCGGTGGCCAGTGACAGCTCAGCGACTGAAGGGCCGTCGGCGGCGTGCGTTGAGTCGCTCAGAGAAAACCGCAGATCAGCTGGCATCTGCACTCCCTATCAGCGACCGAAGCGACTCAACGACGGACACAGACTAGCGAATGAGGCTGCTGAGGTCGTGGACCACATGCCCCCTCGGAGGGATCCAGCGACTGAAGGAAGAGGGCAGCGACTGAACGCTCTTCGGTAGCTACTCAGCAGCCAAGAGAAAACCGCAGGTCAAGCGATTCTCAACACCAAAACAGCGACTGAAGCGACTGAAGGCGTCTATATATCACGCACACGCGCACACTCTAACTTACTCATATATACGGGCCTTGAGTCGCTTCAGTCGCTGTCTCTGCAACGGCAACGCCCTGACCTGGGCTTTTACCCTCCTCAAGGGCAGCGACTGAACAGTCGCTGAGTCGCTGAGCTTCAGTCGCTGTGCCTTTTCGGGCCTCCTGGAGGGCAGCGACTCAGCGACTCAGCGACTCAAGCGACCGAAGCGACCGAGCACGGAACAAGCCCCCGCCTTCTCCCCCGGCAGGCCCCTACGAACTCTCCTCACCCCGGCCCCTCTCCAAGCCCGCGGTCGCCCTGTCGGACCGCACCCCGGATGCCGCCCGCGCCTGCAGGCGTCTTTTTCCTTGGCTTGGTTGGAGCGGACCGTCCCGCCCCCGGGAAGCAGGCGAACGTGCTCCCGCTCCCCCGGGCCTCCCCTCCGCTGGCTTCTGTGGCCGTAACCACTCCCGGCGTGGTTCGTTGGAGCGTGTGTGCCTGAGCCCACGGAACCTGCCACTGTGTCAGAAGGGCAGGCCCTGAAGGTCCACGCCGGTGGTGGGCTGAGGCAGTTCGGTCAGGTCGTACGTCATGGTGGTCAGCGAGCAGAGTCGGGTGCCGGTTGGCTGCCGGAAGGTGACCGGCGCCGCCAGCTGGCGCCATCCGAGCTGTGTGTAGAGCGGGACCAGTTCGGGGCGGCAGAGCAGCATCACCGTTTCGGCCCCGGCCACCCGCGCGTGCTCGACCGCGACGCTGATCATGGTCCTGGCGATGCCCCCGTCCCGATGAGCCGGGTGTACGAGTACGCTGCTGAGCCCGGCGACACGGCGCGGCGCCCCGTCGAACGCCATCTCCCGCAGCAGCCACCCCAGAGCGGCCACCAGGTTGCCGCCGTACGTCGCTGTGAGCGTGTGCTCGTTGTCGGCGCGGACCAGACCGTCTGGAAGAGCGGTGGTGTCTTCCAGGTCACCGAGGCCGGGCGCATGGTGCAGTCGGAGGGTTGCATCACTGTCATCGCGGTCGTTGAGCGCATGGCTCGTCGCGGCCGGGTCGGCGGCGGGGTCGAACCGGAAACGCAGACAGTGCAGACCGCTGGACTGGACGGTCCCGGTCGGCTGAGCACCCAGGCGGCGCAGCAACGCGATCGAGGCCGTATTGCCGGGCAGGACGAACGCGAAGATGACCGGGAGCGCGAGTCCATGGAACGCCAACTCCAAGCAGGCACGGCCTGCCTCCCCTGCGATGCCGCGGCCCTGCGCCCGTGGATGCAGGGCGAAGCCGAGGTCGACTCCGTACCGGGCGCGGTTGCGCAGTCCCACGCGGCCGAGGAAGGCATGGGTTGTTGCGTCCCTGACCGCGAAGTCGCCGTAGCCATGCCTGGCCCAGTGTGCGACGTGAGCGTCGCACATGGCCTCGGCCGCAGAGCGGCTGTCCGCCCGGCCGGTCGCCAGCCAGCGCATCACGCTGTCCTGACTGACCACGGCATCAAACAGATCGTCACTGTCCGCACGACGGATCGGCTCCAGCACCAGCCTCTGAGTACGCAGCACAGGTCCATGTAACCAAGCCACGCGCAACTCCCCTCAGCCCAAGTGGTTTCGATCCCGTGCATGGCCTGGAGCACCTCGCGTTCGTCCGCCTTGGCCGGTAGAGCTTTACCGCCAGCGTTCCGGCGGCCGGTGCCCTGCGTCCGCTGCGCGACCCGGCCGCGCCGGAGTTGGACGACGACGGCCACGAGGACTGAGTAGACGCCCCCGGCCCGGGACGCACTGTGTCGGGCCGCCTGTTGCTGCGCGCGGAGGTGAGAATCACGCGTCCTGTTCGGCGTCGGTCATCAGGGCGAGCAGGCTGTGGGGCGCATGGTCGTCGATCATGGTCGTGTAGAAGCCGTCGTCGTCTGCTTCCACGGCGGCGGCGCGGGCGAACATGGCTTGTTCGTGCGCGCAGAGGGCGGTCTCCGCATCGCCGGGGTGCGCGGCGAGGGCCCGGCCGAGTTCGGCGCCGTCCAGCATGGCTAGGTTGGCGCCTTCGCCGTTCGGTGCCCGGAGGTGGGCGGCATCGCCGAGCAGGGTCACTCCCGGTACGCGGTCCCAGCGGTGTCCGGCCGGCAGTGTGAAGATGGGGCGCAGGGCCGGCGGGGTGTTGCTGTCGGTGATCAGGGCGGTGAGTGCGGGAGCCCACCCGTCGAACTCCTTCGCCACCCGTGCCGTGAGGGCTGCGGCATCGGTGGCGTCGAAGTCGGTGAACCAGTCCTGGGGCTTCTTCAGCTGCGCGTAGGTATGCAGGGTTCCGCCGCCTTCACGGTGGGCCAGCAGTCCCCTGCCCGGTGCGAGCGCGAACAGCGAGCCGGCTCCGACCGCCTTCGCGGAGGCGGGGTGGAGGGTTTCGGCGTCGAAGAGGAACGTCTCCACGCTGCAGACGCCGAAGTACTCCGGAGTGGCTTGCGAGAGCACCGGTCGTACGCGTGACCAGGCGCCGTCGGCGCCGATGAGCAGGTCCGCGACCACGGTGGTGTTGTCGGCGAAGCTCACCTGGTGGCGGCCGTCGCCGAGGGCCTGCACGGCGGTGACCTTGCGGCCCCAGTGGACGGTTCCGGCGGGCAGGGAGTCGAGCAGCATCTGCCGCAGTGCGCCGCGCGGTACCTCCGGGCGTTGGCCGGTTCCGTCGTCAGGCAGGTCGAGCAGCACGTTCCCCGCCTGGTCCATGACCCGGTACGCCTCGCGGCCCGGCAGGATCAGCTTGTGGAACTCCTCGATCAGGCCGGCCGCTTCCAGTGCGGCCTGCCCGCTGTGGGGGTGGAGGTCGAGCAGTCCGCCCTGGCGGCGGGCGTTCGGCGCGGGCTCCGCCTCGTAGACCGTGGCCGGGATGCCGTGCACGTGCAGCACACGGGCCAGCGTCAGGCCGCCCAGACCTGCTCCGATGATCGTGACAGGTGTCGTCATGGTTTCCTCCCTAGCCCCTTGTGGGGTTGCCGTGACGCCCCCTTTGGATTGCCACTCCAATCACGCTAACACGAGTTTGGAGTGGCGCTCCATTCGTGCGATGCTGAGGTCATGGCGAAGAGAACAGCGAAGGGATCTGCGCGGGCCCCGCGGCGGACGGACAGCCTGTCGAGGGAGCTGATCATCCAGACCGCGATCGAGATGCTGGACAGCGGTGGCGAGCAGGCGCTGACGCTGCGCGCGCTCACCGTGCGCCTGAGCACCGGCTACGGGGCGATCTACCACCACGTCGCTGACAAGAGCGATCTGCTCGCGGCGGCTGCTGACGACGTCATTACCGGCGTGCTGTCCGGCGCGGTCGCCGATGCGGACGCGCGCACCGCTCTGCGCCGCCTCGCCCTCGGCCTGTTCGATGCGATCGATGCCCACCCCTGGGTCGGGGCAGAATTCTCCCGCCAGCCGTGGCGGCCCGCGCTGCTGGACTTCTACGAGAGCATCGGCCGCCTGCTGGACGCCCTCGACGTTCCGGACAACGCGCGCTTCGACGCGGCCGGCACGCTCGTGAACTATGTCCTGGGCGTCGCCGCGCGGAACGCCGCGAACGCACGGCTCCGCACAGGCAGCGACACGGACCGAGAGACCTTCCTGGAGAACGCCGCCACGCAATGGGCGCAGATCGACCCCGGCCGGTACCCGTTCGTGCACGCGGCGGCGACTCAGCTGGGCGAGCACGACGACCGCGAGCAGTTCCTCTTCGGGGTCGACATCTTCCTCACCGGTATCTCAACCCTGCGCTAGGTGTACTCGGTCATGACAGCGGCGGTCAGCAGGGCCGATGTCGAAGAACCGGGCCGCTCGGAACCCCCGCGGCGCGGCCGGGGAGAGCGGCTCCGTCATATCGATCACCAATGTCGGACCGAGACGTGCGTCCCGTCGTAGTTCCGGGTCGGGACCCGCTGCCGGGTGATTACGGCGTAATCACCCGGCGGGGCAGTCTGGTCAGGAACGTGGTCAGCTTCCACAGGCCGTCGACCATGCGTTGTCAGAGGTGCCTGGCACAGCGCCGCTGTGGACATAGAGGCGTTCGGGATTGGGCGATTCACAGAATGTGAATCTTGATTTTCTGGGCACACTGGTTCGCATGGCTCGTCGTGTGCGTAAGTCCCTCTCCCCCACAACGCCGCTGGTCAAGCAGCCACTGCGGATTGGTGCGTTGGACGCGGTGGGCGTCGTCGGGGAGTTGCGTCAGCTGCATGAGGACGCGGAGGATCCCAGCGTTGAGCGTATGCCGGCGGACGACGAGGTCTACGGCGCCCTGCTGTACGCCGAGAAGCACGCCGGGGCGCTGGGCAGGCTGTCGGCCGAGCGGCAGAAGGCGGCTGCCCTGAAGCGCGTTGTGCTCTGGGAGTATCTGCGCGAGCGCGCCGAGGTTCATCAGGCCCGAGCCGTGGCGGATGCGCGCGGCACCGGTGCCGAGTGGGCGGAGCTGGCTCCGGTGCTCGCCGTGAAGGCGCCGAGTGCCGCCTACAACAAGGCCAAGCGGCTGCGGGCGGCGGCCCTCGCCGACGAGGCGCCGCGCGACGCCGAGCCGCTGCGTCGCACACCCGAGGCCGTCATCGCGGCCGAGAACCGGATCGCCCGTCAGAGGCAGGCCGAGCAACGAGCCCAGGAGGCGGTCAGGCGGCGCCATCACCTGCTGGTTCCGGTGGCGCAGCGGCTACTGGCGCAGCGTGCGGGGCTGGTCCTGGATGACGATGCCGAGTACTGGCTCGATGAGATGGCCGAGGTGCTGCCCAGTTGCACCACCGCGACCCAGATGATGAGCCTCAGCCGCTATCTGGGTGCCGCGGTCCGCGCGTTGAGCAGACGGGAGCAGCGCACCACCCTGCCGGTCGCGACGACTGAGGAGGCACGCCTCGCGCTTGCCGCCGCGGTGGCCTGTGTGGCGGAGGAGATGTGATGGCCGGTCAGCCGCCGGTGGCCGACGCAGCCATGGGGCAGGCCCGCGACACGCGGACGGAGTAACGGCGAGGTGATTACGTCGTAATCGCTCCGTCGTTACCTTGGTGGAGCGACTCGTCGGCCATGGACTATCCATAACTAACGCGTCGGCCCTTCTAAGGATCATCGACGTTAGTATGGTGTCTAACATGAGCTCACCAGCAACCAGCGACCGGGAAAAGGTCGTCAGCAAGCTGCCCGGCTGGCTCCGTCAGAATCTGAAGATCAGAGCCGCCCAGCACGGCGTCGAGATCCAGGCTGCGGTCGAGCAGGGCATCAGGGATTGGTGCAATCTGGCCTCCGCCACCACGGCCGTCGACACCTCCGGCGCTGACTCCTTCTCCACCTTCCTGCCTCCGGGACAGTGGGAGGACTTGCGGCAGATCGCCACCGACCGACGGGTGTCCCTGATCCAGGGGCTCGCCCAGTCCGTACAGCTGTGGCTCGACACCAACCCTGCGCCCGACGTCTCCCGCCCCGAGATCACGCGCCGCATCGTCGTGTGCAACCAAAAGGGCGGGGTCGGCAAGACGGCCATCACCGCCGGCCTCGGGGAAGCGCTCGCCGAGGACCCCAATTCACTCCACCCCGTACGAGTCGCCAAGGCCCTGACCCAGGCGCTGCGGCAGAGCGACACACACGCCGACGACTCGGCGCCGGACGAGAATCCGCTCGACATCGAGAACCTGCCGGGCCCCGGCCAGCGTGTGCTCCTCGTGGACTTCGACCCGCAGTGCCACCTCACCAACCAACTGGGCGCCACTCCCCTGCCCATGGATGGCGACAGCCTCACCAATCACATGGCCGGCGACTCCAAGGGCGATATTCGGGACCTCATCGTCCCGATCGACGAGGAGACGTTCAACGGCAGGCTCCACCTTCTCCCGGCCTGTCACGACGCCTTTCTTCTCGACGTACGCCTCTCGGCGGTGCGTGCGCGTGAAGCCGGACTTGAGCGGGCCCTCGCGCCCCTCGAAGCTGATTACGACGTAATCATCGTCGACTGCCCGCCCAGCCTCGGCCTCAGCATGGACGCGGCTGCCTACTACGGTCGCCGGCGCGAGGGCGAACGCCCCGGCAACTCGGGTGCGCTGATCGTCGTCCAGGCCGAGGACAGCTCCGCGGACGCCTACGACCTGCTCACCACACAGATCGACGACCTGCGTGGCGACCTCCAGGTCGACATCGACTATCTCGGCATCGTCGTCAACCTCTATGACTCCCGCCGCGGTTACATCGCGACCTCGTCCCTTCAGGGGTGGGTGGACATAAAGGATCCCCGGGTCGTCGGGCTCATCGGCGACCTCAAGGAACAGAAGGAAGCCGTCCGGGTGAAACAGCCCCTGCTGTCGTACGCTCCCAAGTCGCAGCAGTCGATCGGTATGCGCGCCCTGGCCAGGGAGGTGCTGTGAGCAAGGCCGACCAACTGGGTGCAGGGCGATTCGGCGGGGGAGTGCGCTCCGTCAGCGCGCGCCGCCAGGCCGTGGCCGCGGCCACCGGTGTCCCCACCGAAGGCGTCGCCCCGCCGACGGAACTGCCCCCGAACCGCATCAGCCTCAACCCGGACAACCCGCGTTCCGCGCTCGGAGATCTCACCGACCTCGCGGGCAGCCTGAAGACCCATGGCCAGAAGCAGGCCATCACGATCATGAACCGTGATGCCTATGTGAAGGCCAACCCGGACCGGCAAGCCGACATCGAGCCGGACGCCGCGTATGTCGTCATCGACGGCAGCAGCCGGCTCGCCGCCGCCCGTGAGGCCGGACTTGCCGCGGTCAAGGTGATGGTCAGCGATGAGCAGGGCGCCACCTCCGAGGAACTTCTCGAATCCGCCCTCGTCGCCAATATCCATCGGCAGGACCTCGAAGAGCTGGACGAGGCCCGTGCCCTGCAACGACTGCTGGCCATCCACGGCAGTCAGCGCGCGCTGGCCAAGCGGCTGCATCGCTCGCAGGGGTGGGTGTCGCAGCGGCTGTCCCTGCTTAATCTCACCCCCGAGCTTCAGGCGCGCATCCGCGAGGAACCCATTGAGCTGCTGCGTGCGGTCGGGAACCGGCCGCACGAGGAGCAGGCCGCGGCGCTGGAGGAGCTCAAGGCCGAACGGGCGCGTAAGGAGGCGGAGAAGGCGGCTCCCAAGGTCCAGGCCGTCACTGCGTCGGCGGCGCCGTCGGCTCCCGCCGAGCCCGAGCCGTGGAGCCAGCCGGGTGATTACGTCGTAATCACCCAGGAGTCTTCAGCAGCGCCGGTCGATGCCGCACCAGTCGATGCCGCGCCGGTTGATGCCGCACCGCGTCCCCAGCAGGAAGCGGCTCCCCGGACGGACATGGTTCCCGAGCCGCGCGGTGACGCCCAGCCCACCTCCGCACGGCGCCCCGCGGGTAGCCCGCCCAAACTGCCCTACGACGACGGCACCTTCATCGCCATGCATCTCATCAAGAGGATGGGGGACACCGAGTTCGACAAGATGCTGCACATCCTCAACGAACACCAACGGAAAAGGGACGCTGAGGCCGCGGCGGGGGAGTGGGGTGACAACTCGCGCGAATAGGCGCGAGTTGGGGGAGGAGAGTGCTCATGGTTCCGACGTTGAGGATCGAGGCGTTCGTGCCCGCCAGCGTGCCGATCACCACCCCGGTCACCAAGTTCGGAGGCCAGCCGGTGTGGCTTTCCGAGCCGCAGTGGCCGGTCAACGACGCATGGGATGAGCCGATGCGGTTCATCTGCCAAATCGAGCTGGGGGCGGTGCTCGGTGACGCAGGGCGAGGCAAGCTGGCGTACGTCTTCGTGACTCACGCCGAGCACGGAGACGAGACGTTCTTCGATCCCGACATCATCTTTCCCGACGAGGGCGCGAACGCGGTCATCGTGCAGCCGGGTGGTGTCTACGGCGGTTCAACGCTCCCGATGGCCACCGGGCCCGGTCTGTACCACATCGAGGATGGGTCCGACGCCGAGTACACCGTCCGGCTCCAGCCGGACAAGGACCCCGACTTCCGCCCTCAGCACGACCGCGGGAGACAGCCGCCCGACGATCACGATCAATACTGGGAGCAGATCAGCGGCGACAAGATCGGCGGAACGCCCGCGTTCTTCCAAGGTGATGACTGGCCTCGTGGGGGCCCCTGGAAGCTGGCGTTGCAGCTGAACCCGGACTTCCAGCCGTTCCATCTCAATCTCGGCGCTGCGCCTACAGCGTTCGCGTTCGTCTCGCCGGACGCCAAGCAGGGACGGTTGCTCGTACAGGACTCCTGACCGAGGTCAGGCAGCCATGTCTCGTTCCCCCGTGGGCCCGGCTCGCCGACTCCCGGATGCCGTGCCTTCCAGCGACCGAAGCGACTGAAGCGACTGTTCTTCGACTATGGGCGGGCGTACCCGCCATGTGGTTGGGCGCCTGCCGCGAGAAGCGCGGCGATGGTGTCGGGGTAGGGACCGGTCATCGCCCATTCGAGCGGAGAACGGCCCGTGCCATGGTCTTCGCGGAGACCGTGGTCGGCGCCATGGGGAGCGTTGATCTGGGCGCTGTCCCCGAACGCCGCCGCCGCGACGAGACGCTTGGCCAGCTTCCTAATCGCGTTCTGGTAGCCGGAGTCCGTCCTGGGGGAGCGGGGGTGCGATGGACCACAGGACCTCGCTCTCCTCGGCCCCGGGGTTGTCCCACGCATGAGCCGAACGGGCCGGGAAGGTCTGGCTGTCTCCCGTTCGCAGCAGCATTTCCTGGCCGTCCACCACCAGGCGCAGTGAGCCGCGTACGACGACGACGAAGATGGTCTCGGAGTCCAGACGGTAGGCGCCGCCCGATCCGCCTCCGGGGTCCAGGACGGTCCGCATCACCTGGACGAAGCGTTCGCTGGCCGGAGTGAGCAGGAACTCGTGGATGCCCGTGCCGCCCATTTCCAGCGGTGCGCCCTCGCCCTTCCGCACCACCGCAGCGTCGGGGTAGTCGAACAGGGATCCCACGGAGATGCCCAGCGCCGTACAGACCTCAAGCAGGTTCGGCACCGAGATGGCCGTGCGTCCGCGCTCGACGAGGCTGAGGAATCCCTTCGTCACGCCCGCACGAGTGGCGACGTCCTCCAGGGTCAGCCGCTTCCTCTGCCGGGCGGCCCGCAGCTTGGGGCCCAGCCGTGACATCCGGGCGTCGGTGTCGGGCGCCGGTGCCGCGGGTTCCGGGATGGGTTCGGCAGCCTGCTCAGGGACTGTCATCTGGACGTCTCGTCTCCTTCGGGGTCGGCCACGGGAACGTCACGCGGTCGGTTCGACCGACGGGCGGGGTCTTCCCACCGGAAGTTTAGTCGTGTAAAACCGATGGGGAAACCGAGGTTTAACCCCACTAAACCTCGCCGCGGTGTCACGCGCCCTGCCGGCCTGTGCCGTCGGCCATCGCGCACCGCCTCTCTGCCTCGATCCCGGAGAACATCGTGAACAGTCCCCTGCATCCGCACGATCCCGACCCCGGGCACACCGTGCGTGCCGCAGTCTTCAGCACACCCGGTGTGCCCGTCGAGATCACCGACGTGGGCCTCGCTGCGCCCGGGCCGGGCGAGGTCGAGGTCACCCTCGCCGCGGCCGGAGTGTGCCACTCCGACCTCCATGTGACACGCGGCGAGTGGGAGGTGCCGCTGCCCGTCGTCCTGGGGCACGAGGGATCCGGTGTCGTCAGTGCGCTGGGGGAGGGGGTGACCGGACTGACGGTCGGGGACCACGTCGTCCTTTCCTGGGTCCCGGGGTGTGGGAAGTGCCGGCAGTGTCGTCTCGACCGTCCCTGGCAGTGCGAACTGGTGGCTGAGGTTGTCGCTCCGCACGGTGTGCTGTTCGACGGGACCAGTCGCTTCAGCCGCCACGGGCAGACCGTTCATCACTACCTGGGTGTCTCCTCGTACGCTCAACGCACCGTGGTTCCCGCCTCGGGCGCGATCCGCGTCCGCAAGGACGCCCCGCTCGACGTGGTGGCGATCATCGGCTGCGCGGTGGCCACCGGTGTCGGTGCCGTCCGCAACACGGCGCAGGTGGAACGGGGCGCCACGGTGGCGGTGATCGGCTGCGGTGGGGTCGGCCTGTCGTGCGTCCAGGGTGCCCGGCTGGCGGGAGCTTCCCGCATCGTCGCCGTGGACATCGACGCCAAGAAGCTGGAGACCGCCCGCCGTCTCGGCGCGAGCGACACCATCGACTCCTCCGAGCGGGACGCCGTGACGGCCTTGCGTGAGGCCGTCCCCGGGGGCCTGGACTACGTCTTCGACGCGATCGGCAAGATCGTCACGACCGAGCAGGCCATCGCCGCGCTGGGTCAGGGCGGCGCCGCGGTGATCGTGGGGCTGCCGCCGACCGGAACGAAGGCCACCTTCGATCCACTGGTGCTCGCCGAGGCCAATCAGCGCATCCTCGGCTCCAACTACGGCTCCGTCGACCCCCAGCGCGACATTCCGGAGCTGGTCGACCTCTACCTGGACGGGCAGCTGGATCTCGACGCGATGATCTCCGGCCGCCGCCCTCTTGAGGAGGCCCAGGACGCACTTGACGACCTTGCTGCCGGGCGCACCCTGCGCACCCTGCTGATCACGAGAGGCGGGCATCCGAGGTGACTTCCACGACCAACACCACCCCGTCCAAAGAACGGGAACAGTCCCTGGCCGGCCGCAGCGTCAGCAGCTTCGAGGTCGGGGCGCAGAGCGTCGCGAACGTCGCGCCGAGCGCGGTCATCGCCTTCGCACCGGCGTCCATGGCGGCATCCGCAGGCAGCGGGGCATGGTTCTCCTTCGCCATCGCCATGATCGGTGTCCTCGCCATCGCCTACTGCGTGTGCGTGTTCGCCCGGCGCCGGGCCGGAGCGAGTTCGCTGTACGCGTTCACCCGGCTGTCGCTCGGTCCGGGTGGCGCGTTCGTCACCGGCTGGGCGCTGTTGATCGGTGCGGTGGCGATCGCGGCCGGATCCCTGGCCGGTGCCGGCTACTACCTCGGCCGGGTGCTGCACTCCGCGCACGTCACCGCGTTCGACGGCATCCCCGGACAGGTCGTCCTCGATCTGGCGCTGGCCGCGCTCGCGGCATGGCTGACCATCGCGGGCGTGCGCATCGCCGCCCGGGTGTCGTCCGCACTGGAAGTGCTGTCGATCGTACTGATCGTCGTCGTGCTCATCGCCGTCTTCGCGCGCAGCGGCAACATCATCGACACCGACCAGCTCACGCTGAACGGCGCCACCGCGGACGGCCTGGTCTTCGCCGTCGTGCTGGCCGTCCTGGGCTTCGTCGGATTCGAGGGCGCGGCCTCACTCGGCGCGGAGGCCGCCGACCCCTTCCGGGCCATCCCGCGCGCCGTCATGGGCAGCGCCGTCCTGGCCGGCCTGCTCTATATCTTCGCCACCTATGCACAGGTCGCCGGCTTCGGCGGGGCCGACAAGCTCGCCGCGAGCACCGACCCGATGGACGACCTCGCCCACCGCAGCGGGCTGGGCTTCCTCGGCCCGTTCCTGAGCCTCGGCTTCGCCGCCTCCTTCCTCGCCGTCGTCATGGCCTGTGTGACGGTGGCCGCGCGCCTGCTGTTCGGCATGGGCAAGGAGGGGGTACTGCCGCGGTTCTTCGCACGCACTCATCCCCGCCACCGCACACCTGCCGCCGCCACATGGACCGTCACTCCCGTCATCGCCGTGACCACGGTGCTGGTCGTCGGTGCCGGAACCGCCCCGCTGCTCGCCACGACCTATATCGACACCGTCGGCACCTTCGGCTACATGCTCAGCTACGTCCTCGTCTGCGTCGGCGCACCCCTGTTCGTGCGCCGGACCTCCTCGGGGCGTACGGCGCTGACCGTGTTGTGCGGTATCGCGGGGGCGGCGGTGATGGCGTACGTCTTCTACCGCAACCTGGTCCCCGTCCCCGCTTCCCCCTTGAACCTGCTGCCGTACGTGTTCGTGGGCTGTATGGCCGTGGGCCTCGCCGGATACGCCGCACTGCGCTTCCGAAACCCACAGGCCGCGACCAACGCGGGCACCTACGCCGAAGACGCCCAGTGACCTCAGGGGCCCCTGGAACGGGAGT
Source organism: Streptomyces sp. NPDC004629 (assembly GCF_042873595.1). Classification (NCBI taxonomy): domain Bacteria; kingdom Bacillati; phylum Actinomycetota; class Actinomycetes; order Kitasatosporales; family Streptomycetaceae; genus Streptomyces; species Streptomyces sp. NPDC004629. The sequence goes on from NZ_JBIALO010000029.1 coordinate 38,297, forward strand.
TGGAGCGCGGTCCGCTCGGCCGCTTCGATTGTCAGTGCCGTGTGGCACTGTCGGGGCCTGTGATGACCATCGTCAAGTGGACCAGTCGGGGGTGGCCCAGTGTCGGCTGCTGAGGAGACCGCGAAGGCTTCTGCGGCAGCCCGGGACTTGCGGGGGCAGGGCCGGCTGCCTCGGTCCTATGTGCTCTGGCTCGTCGGCATCTTGGTGTCGCTCGCGGGCAACGCGGTCTTCTACTTCGCTCTCGGCTGGGCCGCCAGCGAGTACGGCGGGAGCATCGCGGGTTTGGTGCTGAGTGCGATCACGCTTCCCCGGGTTCTGCTCCTGCTCGTCGGGGGAGCGGTGAGCGACCGGGTCAGCGCGCGCCGTGTGCTGATCAGCGGTGATGCGGCGATGCTGGTCTTCTCGCTCGGTCTCGCGGTCGCTGCCTACTACTTGGGGACCCCGCCTCTGTTGCTCATTGCCACAGGGGTTGCGGTCGGTGTCGTCGATGCCTTTTATCTGCCGGCCTCGGGGTCCATGCCGCGTCGGCTGGTGGTCAAGGCGCAGCTACCCCGTGCGTTGTCGCTGCGGCAGGCCGGTGGCCAGGTGATCAACATGGGCGGCGGTCCCCTGGGCGGTGTGCTGGTCGGGCTGGCGGGGTTCGCGGGTGCGGCCGTGGTCGATGCCGTCACCTTCGCGTTCACCCTCGTTGTCCTGATGGTCGTCCGCCCACGGCACGATCTGCCTTCGGCCCCGAGGACGGCCATCCTCAAGGAAGCCGCGGACGGCTTGCGGGTGGCCTTCTCCCATGCGGTGCTACGCCCGAGTCTGTGGCTCACAGGAGCAGCGGCCGGCTTCCTGCTGCCCGTGCTGTCCCTGCTGGTTCCCCTGCTCGCACGACAGGAGGAGTGGGGCGCGGGAGCCGCGGGGCTCGTGATCGGAGCGCAGGGCGTGGGCATGGTGGCGATCACCCTGGTGGTCGTGAAGAACGGGCCGCTGGGACGGCCTGGTCTGCTGTCGGCAAGCGCGATCGTCCTGGCGGGTGTGGGTGTACTCGTGCTCGGACTCTCAGCCAGCGTGACAGGAGCAATCGTCGGCGGCCTGATCATCGGTGTCGGTAACGGGATCTTCTCCGCGCATATCGCGCCGCTGGTTCTCGCATCAGCGCCCGAAACCCACTTGTCCCGCATCCAGGCGGTGCTTGTGCTGGTGCAGAGCCTGGCCTTGCTGTTCATGAACAGCGTGCTCGGCACGCTCGTCGATCTCACGGGAGCCACAGCCGTCGTCGTCATCTGCGCCGTCATGCTCGTCGGTGTCGGATTGTGGGGTCTGGCCTCCGGCCCGCTCCGTAACGACCGGACGGGACTGGCGTCCCACTGATCCCGACTCAAGCGGCGACGGGGTGCCCTCCCCGCAAGCGTCGGTCATGCACCCCAGACAAAAGAGCGGGTGCCGTGTTTTCCATGGGTTCTGCGCGGCTTAAAGTCTGGGTTTTGCCTCTGAGGCAACTCTGTGTGGATCAACGGTAGCGGAGCGTGAGGAGTCCGTAACTCGGGCTTATTCCGGATGACTTGGTTCCGTAATCGCCGCTGGCTGAAGTGGTGGGCACACGCAGCGGCGGGGTGTGACGGCCTCGGCCCCAGGCATGGAGGATGGCATGCCCGAGATGTATTTCGATGTGCGCTGGCCCGACGGTGCGACCCAGCGCTGTTATTCGCCCTCCACGGTGATCGAGGACTATTTCACGGCCGGTGTGACGTATGAACTGGCCGACTTCCTGGAGCGCAGTAGGACGGCGCTCGGCATCGCCGGTTTGCGGGTGCGGGAGAAGTTCGGTTTCCACTGCACCGGCGCGTCCGGTCAGTTGGAGCAGATCGAGGAGACGGCGCGGGTCCGTGCCTTTCCGGCCGACAGCAAGGTCGTGGTCGAGGCGCTCCTCGATGCAGAAGGGGGCCCGCGGTGACGTCCGTACCCCGGCTCGCCGGGGCCCACTACGCGGTGGCCGTGATCGGCGGTGGTCAGGCGGGTCTGTCGGTCAGCCACGGTCTGCGCGCCCGCGGCGTCGACCATGTGGTGGTCGAGGCCCACCGGGTGGGGCACGAGTGGCGGGAGCGCCGCTGGGACTCCTTCTGCCTGGTGACCCCCAACTGGCAGTGCAGGCTGCCCGGTCACCCCTACCGCGGCGATGACCCCGACGGTTTCATGGTCCGTGACGAGATCGTGCGGTATCTGGAGGAGTACGTCGCCGCGTTCCGGCCGCCGCTGGTGGAGGGGGTGGCCGTGACCCGGCTGCGCCGCTCGCCGAGCGGTGTCTTCGATGTCACCACCACGGTGGGGGAGTTCACCGCCGACCAGGTCGTCGTGGCGACCGGCCCCTATCACACCCCGAAGCTGCCCCGGATGGCCGAGCGGCTGCCCGCGGCCGTGGAGCAGGTGCACTCCTCCGGCTACCGCAACCCGGGCCGGCTCCCGGACGGCGCCGTCCTCGTGGTGGGCACGGGCCAGTCCGGCTGCCAGATAGCCGAGGACCTTCATCTCGCCGGCCGGCAGGTGCATCTCGCGGTCGGCAGCGCGCCCCGCGTCGCCCGTTTCTACCGCGGCAGGGACTGCGTGGCCTGGCTCGATGACATGGGCCACTACACCAAGAGCATCGACGGCTTCGACGACGCCGACGCGGTGCGGCTGCGGGTCAACCACTATGTCACCGGGCGTGACGGCGGCCGCGACATCGATCTGCGGGCCTTCGCCCGGGACGGGATGCGGCTGTACGGGCGTCTGACGGGGATCGCGGGGCCGGTACTGGAGTTCGCCGACGACCTCGCCGCCCACCTGGACCACGCCGACGCGGTGGCCGAGAGCATCAAGGACGCGATCGACGCGCACATCGAGGCCGGTGGCATCGAGGCGCCCGAGGAGGCCCGCTACCGGCCGGTGTGGCAGCCGGACGGGCAGCCCCGCACCCTTGACCTGGCCGAAGCCGGCATCACGTCCGTCGTCTGGGCGACCGGCTTCGCCCGTGACCACCGGTGGATCGAGGTCCCCGCCTTCGACGGACGCGGTTATCCGATGCACTGGCGGGGTGTCAGCAGCGTGCCCGGCCTGTACTTCCTGGGCCTGCCCTGGCAGTACACCTGGGGCTCGGGCCGGTTCGAGGCGGTGGGCCGGGACGCCGAGTTCCTGACCGGTCACATCGACGCCTCGCGCCGCCTGGCCGACGTGTGCGGCACCCTGACCGGCGCGCCCGGCGCGCTTGCCTCCGCCCTCCCGATCGGCTGACGCCATGGTTCACGACGCGCACCGCCACCTCGGTGTCCTGCCCGCCCACCCGTTCTACGGCGGCCCGCCCGTCCGCCCGGACACGACGGCCCGCGCCACCATCAGGCACCTGGTCGCCGACCTGGACGCGGAGGGCACCGAACGCGCCCTGGTCATCCCCAACTACGGCGTACCCGACCCGGATGTCGCCTTCTCCTTCAACGAGTTGGTGATCGAGGCGGCCCAGACGGACGACCGGATCCGGGCCGGACTGTGGGTGTCGCCGCGCCCCGAGGACGCGGAACGCACCGCCCGCGCCCTGTCCCTGGCCGACGAACCAGGCGTCAGGGCACTGAAGTTGAGCTTCCTGCTCGGCGGACGGCCCACGGATCCGGCCTGCCGTCCGCTGCTCGACCGGATCTTCGCCACCGCGGCCCGTCACCGGCTGGTGGTCCACGTCCACACCTCGCCCGGTGCCGCCTCCGACATCGACGAGGTCGGCCGTCTCGTCGACTGGTACGCCGACCAAGTCCCCGTGCATCTGGTCCACTTCGGCGGCGGGATGAGCGGCCACATCAAGCTCGCCGGCGCCCGGTTCTTCGACTGGATCGCCGCCGGCAAACGCGTCTACACCGACCTCTCCTGGGCCATCGGCTTCCTGCCGTACTGGCTGGCCCGGGAGATCGAGCACCGCGGCATCGGCCACGACCGCGTGCTCTTCGCCAGCGACCAGCCGTGGGGCGACTTCACCGGCGAGCACGCCCGGATGAACGCCGCGACCGGCGGCGGCGAACTGGCCGACCTCGTCTTCCGTGACACCTTCGCCGCCCTCTACGACTGACCGGACCCCCCAACCACCGCCTCGCGCAAGGAGACAGACATGTCGACAACCGCCCAGCTCAGCGACGTCGAGAAGAAGTCCCTCAACGAGATCCCGCACCCCTCCCTGCCGGAGGGCTCCAGCATCTACGGCTCCACCAAGGTCTTCCCCGACTACCGGGCCGAGAACGGTGAGAGCTACTTCACCCTCGTCCACGGCATCGCCCACGAGTCCTCGGTGTCCTTCGTCGCCGTCCTGCAGGCCACCCGCGCGCTGCGCAAGGGCTTCGAGACCGCCCTCTACTTCTACGGGCCCGGCTCCCTCAACTGCCTGGCCACCCGGGGCTTCCCGACCACCGGCAACTCCGCCTTCCCTGGTGAGCACAACATCAACAACCAGCTCAAGACGTTCATCGCCGAGGGCGGCAAGGTCTACTGCTGCCGTTTCGGTCTCTCCCTGCACGGCGCCCGCGAGGAGGACCTCATCGAGGGCGTCATCCCCACCCATCCCCTCGACGTCCAGGACGCGTTGATCCACTACACGCGCAAGGGCGCCATCATCAACTCGACCTACCAGCTGTAAGGGGGCCGCCGTGAGCGTTGGCACCGGTACCAGCAGTACGGCGGTGGCAGTGCGGATCATGACTCGCGCTGAACTCGCCCTGCACGGCGTGGCGTTGCACGCGCCCGTGCGTCGGCCGGACGGCGCGGGCCCGAGCGATGACGGCCATGTCCTCGTCGACGGCGCCAACGCCGCCCTGCCCACCAACCCGGCGAGCCCCTACCGGGTGCGCGACGGCCGGGTGTGGCTCGGCGAGCAGGACACCGGCCTCACCCTCACCGCCGTACGCCGCCCCCGGTTCTACGACCTCGCCACGGCCGACGGCGTCCCCTACGAGCACATCGCCCGGCTGCACGGCGCGGATGTGCTGGCCACCACCGTCGTGCAGACCTGCGTCCGCTACGCCGAGTCCGACCGCTGCCGGTTCTGCACCATCGAGGAGTCCCTGCGCTCCGGTGCCACGGTGGCCGCCAAGACGCCGGCCCAGCTCGCGGAGGTCGCCGAGGCGGCGGTGCGGCTCGACGGCGTACGGCAGATGGTCATGACCACCGGCACGACCACCGGCACGGACCGGGGCGCCCGTCATCTCGTGCGCTCCGTCCGGGCGGTGGTGCGGGCCGTACCGGACCTGCCGATCCAGGTGCAGTGCGAACCGCCCGGCGACCTCGCCTGGATCCGCGCCCTGCGCGACGCCGGAGCGACGTCGATCGGCATCCATGCCGAATCCCTCGACGAGGAGGTGCGCCGCCGCTGGATGCCCGGCAAGTCGACGGTCTCCCTGGCCGAGTACGCGGCGGCGTGGGACGAGGCGGTGCGCGTCTTCGGACCGAACCGCGTCTCCACCTACCTGCTCGTCGGCCTCGGTGAGGACCCCGACGAACTCATCGCGGGAGCGGGCGAGTTGATCGAACGCGGGGTGTATCCGTTCGTCGTACCCTTCCGGCCCATGCGGGGCACGCTCGCCGCCCGTGACGGTGTCCCGGCGCCGAGCGCGCAACTGCTGCGGTACGTCACCGAGGGCGTCGCCGCCAAGCTGCGGGCGGCCGGGATGCGCGGCGCCGACCAGAAGGCCGGGTGCGCCGCCTGCGGGGCGTGCGGCGTGCTGTCGACGGCGGGCGGGTGAGGAGCGTGCTGCTCGACGGATCCCCGGCACCGCAGGCGACGGGAACGCGGGGGCTGCCGGCGACGGAGCGGCCGTACGACATCCTCGCCCTGCTGGGCGACCGGAGCACCCTCGCGCGCGAGACCCCGTTCCGTATCGAGGAGGCGTGCGGGCGCGGTGAACGGGCGGCGTACCGGCGGCTGCGCCGGGAGGTGTTCGTGTACGAACAGAACCTCTTCTCCGGCCACGACCTGGACGACCGGGACGCCGATCCGCGCACACTGGTCCTGGTCGCCAAGGACGCCACGGGCACGGTCGTCGGCGGGGTGCGGCTCGGGCCGGTCGCCGACGGACCCGACCTCGGGTGGTGGGCGGGCGGCCGGCTGGTCGTCGCATCCCGCGCCCGCGGGGCCCAGGGCATCGGCGCGGCACTGGTGCGGGCGGCGTGTGCGCGGGCCGAGGCCGAGGGCGTGCTGCGCTTCGACGCGACCGTCCAGGCGCGCAACGAGCCTCTGTTCCGGCGGCTCGGCTGGCACTGCGTGCGGCCGGTGGCGGTCGCGAACACGCCACATCTGCTGATGCGTTGGCCCATCGGCCGGATCGCGGACCAGACGGCCGTGAAGTCCGCCCTCGGCCCGCTGCTCGGCGGGCTCCTCGAACCGGCGGCCCGCGGCGCCACCTGGGACCCGGTCGGCGGGGCCCCTGGCAGGGCGTCGCGGGCCGTCCTCGGCGGCGCGGGATTCGTCGGCGACGACGGCGCGCCCCTGCCCGGCACCGACGTGATCGCCGCTTGTGACGCGATCATGCCGTCCATGGTCGAGCGCGACCCGGACTGGGCGGGCTGGTGCGCCGTCCTGGTGAACGTCAACGACCTTGCCGCGATGGGTGCTTCACCCCTCGGTCTGCTCGACGCGGTCGGCGCCCGGGACGCCGCGCACGCGGCCCGGGTGCTGGCGGGTCTGGACCGTGCCGCGCGGGCCTACGGCGTGCCGGTACTCGGCGGGCACACCCAGCTCGGCGTCCCCGGCGCGCTGTCCGTCACCGCGCTGGGCCGCGCCCCGCATCCCGTACCCGGGGGCGGCGGCAGGCCCGGCCACGCCGTCCGGCTCACCGCCGACCTCGGCGGCAGCTGGCGACGCGGATACCGGGGCCGCCAGTGGGACTCCACGAGCCACCGCCGCACCGACGAACTGCGCGCCATGACCGGCGCGGTGGCCGCCGCCCGGCCGACGGCCGCCAAGGACGTCTCGATGGCCGGGATCGCCGGCAGCCTCGGCATGCTCGCCGAGGCGAGCGGCTGCCGGGCGGTCCTCGACGTGGCCGCCGTGCCCCGCCCTCGGACCGCGGCCATGGGGGACTGGCTGACCTGCTTCCCGGGCTTCGCGATGCTCACCACCGACCCGCCTGGGACCGCACCGCTGCCCGCCGGCCCCGCGACGGACGCCGTGTGCGGCGAGCTGACCGGGGGAGAAGGCGTCGGGCTGCGCTGGCCCGACGGCGAGATCACCGAAGCGGTCGCCTCGACGGTGACCGGGATGGGAGCCGCATGACCGCCCTGCGCATGGCGGCCGTGGCCGCCGAGTTCGGCCGCGACCTGGAAGAGGACTTCGCGATCGCCGAGCAGCTGATCGGTCGGGCCCGCAGGCAGGGCGTACGACTGCTCGCGCTGCCCGAAGCATGTCTCGGCGGATATCTGCTGAGCCTCGACGACGACACCGCGCTCGACGAGGGGCCGCCCGCGCTCGCCCTCGACGGCCCCGAGATCCGCCGACTGGCGTCCCTGGCCGGGGAGATGACGGTCGTCGCCGGCTATTGCGAGGCCGCCGGCGACGCCCGCTACAACAGCGTCGTCTGCGTCAGCGGGGACGGCGTCCTCGGCAATCACCGCAAGGTCCACCAACCGCTCGGCGAGGACGCCTCGTACGCCTCCGGTGACCGCTTCCACGCCTTCGACACCCCGGTCGGCCGGATCGGCATGATGATCTGCTACGACAAGGCGTTCCCGGAGTCGGCGCGGGCGCTGGCGCTGGACGGCGCCGAGATCGGGGTGTGCGTGTCCGCCTGGCCGGGCGCGCGCACCAGTCCCGCCGCGGATCTCGCACAGGACCGCTGGAAGCGCCGCTTCGATCTGTTCGACCGGGCCCGCGCCCTGGAGAACCAGATCGTGTGGCTGTCGGCCAACCAGGCGGGCACGTTCGGCTCGCTGCGCTTCGTCGGCAGCGCCAAGGTCGTCGACCCGGGCGGCGAGATCCTCGCCGACACGGGGGTGGCAGCCGGTGTCGCCGTCGCCGAACTCGACGTCGTCCAGGCCTTGGAGACCGCCCGCCGCTCCATGGGGCACCTGCGCGACCGGCGGCCCGACACCTACACGTACGCAGGAGCGGTCACCGCATGAGCTCGATCCGGATCGCGGCCGCGGCCGCCCACTTCGGCCGCGACCTGGAGTTCGACCTGGCCCGCATCGCCAAACTGATCGACGACGCACGGGCGTTGGGCGCGCGGCTGCTCGTGCTGCCCGACGCCGCGCTCGGTGGCTACCTCGCCGATCTGCGCCATCCCGACCCCGAGGCGCTGCCCCCGGCCCTCAGGCCGGACGACCCGCTGATCCGCCATGTCGCCCGGCTGGCCGCCGAGATGGTGGTGTGCGTCGGCTACTGCGAGGACGGCGGCGGCGTGCGCTACAACGCGGCCGTGTGCGTCAGCGGCGACGGCGTCCTCGGCCGCCACCGCAAGGTCCATCTGCCGGCCGGCGAGGTCGCCGCCTACTGCGCCGGCGACCGCTTCGAGGCCTTCGACACCCCCGTCGGCCGCCTCGGCATGCTCATCGACTACGACAAGACGTTCCCCGAGTCCGCCCGCTCCCTGGCCCTGGACGGCGCGGAGGTCCTGGCCTGTCTGTCGGCCTGGCCCACCAGCATCACCAACCGCGCCCCGCGCCTGGCCCAGGACCGGCAGGCCAAGCTCTTCGACCTGTACGACCAGGCCCGCGCCGCCGAGAACCAGGTCGTCCTCGCCTCCTCCAACCAGACCGGCGCCATGGGCGGCATGCGCTTCCTCGGCCAGGCCAAGGTCGTCGGCCCCGGCGGTGACATCCTCGCCCGCACCTGGTCAAAGGCCGGCCTCGCCGTCGCCGAGACCGACGTGGCCGCGGAGATCTACCGCGCCCGCCGGGTCCTGCGCCACCTCGGTGAACGTCGCCCCGCCGCCTACCGGGACACCCCGTCGCCCACCAGCCTCCGGGAGCACCCCTCGTGAAGATCGCCCTGCTCAGCTACTCCACCAAGCCACGCGGCGGCGTCGTGCACACCTTGGCCCTCGCCGAAGCCCTCGCCGTGCTGGGCGAGGACGTCACCGTGTGGACCCTGGGCCGGGGCGGCGACGCGGGCTTCTTCCGCCCGGTCGACCCCGCCGTACGGCTGCGGATCGTGCCCTTCGCCGACGGGCCCGCCGACGAGACGGTCGGCGCCCGCGTCCTGCGCTCCATCGCCACCCTCCGCGCCGCCTTCGACCCCACGCCCTACGACATCGTCCACGCCCAGGACTGCATCAGCGCCAACGCCGTCGACGCGGCCTGTATCCGCACCGTCCACCACATCGACCACTTCACCACCCCCGAACTGGCCGCCTGCCACGAACGGGCCATCGTCGAGCCGTACGCGCACGTGTGCGTGTCGACGGCCGTGGCCGTCGAACTCGCGGACGGCTGGGGCATCGAGGCCGCCGTCATCCCCAACGGGGTGGCCTACGCCCGTTTCGCCGGCACCGACCCGGCGGCGAGGGCGCGTTGGCGCTCCCGCCTGGGCCGCTACCTCCTCACCGTCGGCGGCATCGAACCCCGCAAGGGCTCGATGGACCTGCTGGAGGCGTACGCCCTGCTGCGCGCCGGACACCCCGGAGTACGGCTGGTCATCGCCGGCGGCGAGACCCTTTTCGACTACCGCGACTACCGGAGCCGCTGGGAGCGGCGGGCGGCCGAACTCGGCGTCGAGCCGGTCCTGTTGGGGGCGGTACCGGACGACGATCTGCCGCCCCTGGTGGCAGCGGCCGACGCGTTCGCCTTCCCGTCCCTGAAGGAAGGCTTCGGACTGGCCGCCATGGAGGCACTGGCGGCGGGCGTTCCCCTGGTCGTCCGCGAACTCCCGGTGCTGCGCGAGGTGTTCGGCCCTGCGGCCCGCTTCGCCACAACGGCCGGGGACCTGGCCCGCGAACTGGCCGCGGCGCTCACGGACGACGACCAGGACCGCCGGACGGCCGGACGGGAACTCGCCGCCCGCCACACCTGGACGGAGACGGCCCAACGCCATGTGGCCCTGTACCGCAGCCTGGCCAGTGACCGGTCCCGTCTCAGCGCACGGTGATGACCAGCTTGCCCGTGGTGCGGCCCGTCTCGCCCAGGACGTGGGCACGGGCGCCCTCGGCGAGGGGGAAGGTGCCGGAGACGTGGGCGCGGAGCCTGCCCCGGTCGACGAGTTCGGCGATGGCGCGCATCCCCGCCTGGTCGTGCTCGACGAGCAGGCCGACGGCGCGGACCTGTGCCTTCTTTGCCGCGGCCGGGGTGTCCTCGGCCTGCGGCACCAGGGAAATGAGCACGCCGCCGGGGCGGAGCACGCCCACGGAACGGGTGGCGGTCTCCCCGCCGAGCGTGTCGAGGACGACGTCGTAGCGCTCCTCGGTGTCGGTGAAGTCCTCGCAGCGGTGGTCGACGCAGACGTCCGCGCCGAGTTCGCGCAGGAAGGCGTGCTTGGGGGCGCTGGCCGTCCCGGTGACGTGCGCGCCGCGCTCCTTGGCGATCTGTACGGCGAGATGACCGACACCGCCGGCCGCGGCGTGGATCAGCACGCGCTGCCCGGCCCGCAGGCCCGCGGTCTCGACGAGGGCCTGCCAGGCGGTGAGCGCGGCCAGCGGCAGAGCGGCCGCCTGGACATGGTCGATCCCGGCGGGCTTGGCGGCGAAGGCGCGGGTGGGGCCGGTCACGTACTCGGCGTGGGAGCCGGCCCCGTACGGGTAGGGCAGCATGCCGAACACCTCGTCACCGGGTCGGAAGAGGGTGACGCCGAAGCCGGTCTCCACCACGGTGCCGGAGACGTCCCAGCCGAGGGTCAGCGGCGGGGGCGGCAGGAAAATGCTCATGGCGCGGTGCTTGAAGTCCGTGGGGTTGAGTCCGGCCGCGTGCACGGCGACGAGGATCTCCCCGGGGCCGGGCGCGGGCCGCGGAAGCTCGGTCAGCCGCAGGACCTCTGGGCCGCCGAGGGCCGTCTGGTGCAGGGCGAGCATCACGGGGGCGCCGTCCGCGGCGGCGCGGTCTGCGGCGGCGCGGTCGGTGGAGTCCGTGGCGGCCGCCGGGTCCGGGGAGTCGGGGTTCACAGGGGTGTTCGTCGAAGTCATGCCTCGATCCTGGCCGTACGGTCCGGCCCCGGGCGATGGCAAGAAGGTCAGCCTCCGATACATTCCTGCCATGCATATCGACCCTGTTGCCCGCCGCGCTTCCGGCGCCCACAAGGTCGTCGTCCTCGCCCTCGACGGCGTCTATCCCTTCGAACTCGGTATCCCGCACCGGGTTCTGGGGTCCGCCGGCGGCCGCTACGAGGTGCTGTCCGCGAGCGTGGACGGGCAGCCCGTGCGTACCGACTCGGACCTGACCGTCACCCCCGGGCACGGTCCCGAGGTGCTGGCCGAGGCGGACACCGTGGTCATCCCTCCGTACGCGGTCTCCCGGGCCTCGGCCGCCGCCCCGGACCCACGGGCCCTCGCCGCCCTGTCTCGCGTCCGCCCCGGCACCCGGCTGGTGTCCATCTGCACCGGTGCCTTCCTGCTGGCCGCCGCCGGTCTCCTGGACGGGCGCAGGGCCACCACCCACTGGGCGCTCGCCGACCACTTCCGGGAGCTGTTCCCCCGGGTCGAGCTGGACGCCGGTGTGCTCTTCGTCGACCACGGTGACGTGCTGACCTCCGCGGGGGCGGCGAGCGGTGTCGACGTCTGTCTGCACCTGGTGCGCCAGGACCACGGCAGCGAGGTGGCCAACCAGGTCGCCCGCTGCTGTGTCGTGCCGCCGTACCGGGACGGCGGGCAGGCGCAGTACATCGAACGGCCGCTGCCGCCGGCGAGCGGAACCGGCACAGGACCGACCCGCGACTGGGCGCTGCGGCGACTGGAACTGCCGCTGTCGCTGGACGAGTTGGCCGCGCACGCGGCGATGAGCACCCGCACCTTCGCCCGGCGCTTCCGGGAGGAGACCGGGATGAGCCCCGGCCGCTGGCTGACCCAGCAGCGGCTGCGGCGGGCGCGGCACCTGCTGGAGTCCAGCGATCTGCCGGTGGAACGGGTCGCCCACGAGGTCGGCTTCGCCACCGCCACCTCGCTGCGGCGGCACCTGGCGGCGGAGGCGGGGGTCGCCCCGTCGGCGTACCGGCGCACCTTCCGTGCCTCGGGCCCGGCCGCGGGCGACGCCGGGGAAGCATCGGCCTCGACCGCGCCCCAGCCTGCGGGGCTGCTCACCGGGGGTGGGGGCCGTCAGGGCGGTAGCGGGCTCTGATGTGGACGCGCTCCCCCTGCGGGCCGAGGATGCTGAGGAATTCCACGGAGCGTTCGTCGGCGTTGCCGAACCAGTGGGGGAGATGGGTGTCGAATTCGGCGACTTCGCCGTCGGTGAGGACGACGTCCTTGCCGCCGAGGACGACGCGGAGCGCGCGGAGGTCCTCGCTCCGCTCGGCCTTGCGCCGAGCCCGCATCCGAGCGGGCTCGGCGCGTACATCGCCGCCGACCCGACCGGTCTCACCCCGGTACCGGGCGTGTGGGTCGCGGGCAACCTCGCCGACCCGAACGCGAACGTCCTCGGCTCGGCCGCCTCCGGCTCGACGGCCGCGGGAGCGATCAACGCCGACCTCATCGCCGAGGACATCCGTCACGCGGTGCAGGCCCACAACGACCCCTTCTCGCCCGGATCCGAGGCCCGCGTCTGCGAAAAAGTCATGGGCGACCGGCGTCACGGACTGGACCCGATCGTCGGGCAGAGCACCGGATGAGCACCACCCCGAAGCACCCACCGGCACCCGGGCAACCGAGCACGGCCCACCGGCCGCCGTGCGCGCCGCCTCCGCCTGCGAGGACGACGCCTGCGGTGACACCCGGGTAGGGCGCGGCAGTACGCTGTGGCGATGACGGAATGCCTGCCGCCCGGCGGCGTTGTGCTGGACGCGGACGAACTGGACGCCCGATGGACGGACGCCTGGCGACCGGAACAGGTCGCGGAGCGGTTGGGCGGGGTCGGTGCGCCCTGGTGCATCGCGGCGGGGTGGGCGCTGGATCTGTTCCGCGGCGGGCCGTCACGGCCGCACGGCGACCTGGAGATCGCCGTGCCCACGGCGGGCTTCCGGGAGATCCGGGACCGCTTCCCCGAGTACGTGTTCGACGCGGTGGGTTCGGGACGGGTCTGGCCGGGGGCGGGAGCCGAGGCGCTGTCGGCCACGCACCAGACCTGGCTACGGGATCCGGCGAGCGGTCAGTTCCTGTTCGACGTCTTCCGCGAGCCGCATGAGGGCGGGACGTGGATCTGTCGACGCGACGACGGACTGCGGCTGCCCTACGACGCGATCATCGAGCGGACGGCGGACGGGATCCCGTACCTGGTGCCGGAGTTGGTACTGCTCTTCAAAGCCAAAGCGCCACGGCCCAAGGACCAGGCGGACTTCGACGGGGTGTTGCCGCTGCTGGGCCGGGCACGGCGCGGCCTCCTCGGCGAATGGCTGGAGCGCGTGCATCCCGGGCATCCGTGGCTCGCGGAGCTGGCGGGGCAGGTACACGGACCGTGACGTTCGGTGCGTGAGTGTGCTGTGCGGGTGTGATCGCTCGAATGAGTGGTCCGACGGGGAACCGGGCTTGGGCGCGGCGGCGTGGACCTACGCTCAAGGCGTGTGCGCTACTCAGGCCAGGACCGCTGACGAGAAGCCCGTCCGAACGGGCACTGCACAGCTGGCCGAGGTGCCCTCGGTGATGCTGATGCAGCCGACGACGCTGTGCAATCTCGACTGTACGTACTGTTATCTGCCGGACCGGAAGATGTCGCGGCGGATGAGTACAGAGGTCGCGCAGGCAGTGGCGGCAGGCGTCAGGGAATGGTCCAGGCAGCGCCCGGTTGCCGTCGTGTGGCACGGCGGCGAACCACTCGCGGCGGGCCCGGCCTACTTCCGGTCCCTCACGGAGCCCTTCGGGACGGGCGAGGCACATCCGGTGGTGCACGCCGTGCAGACCAATGCCACGCTCATCGACGAGGCATGGTGCGAGGTGTTCGCCGCCCTTCCCGTCCGTGTCACCGTCAGCCTCGACGGCCCGGGGGAAGCGAACGCCTCACGCGTGGACTGGGCGGGCGGGCCGAGCACCCAGCGGGCGATGGGCGGCATCGCCATGCTGCGGCAGGCCGGCATCGGTTTCGGCATGATCGCGGTGGTGGCCGATGTGTCCCCGGGAGCCGCCACCGACCTCTACCGGTTCGCCTGCGAGCTGGGCTGCGACGACCTCGGCGTCAACCTTGCCGAGAAGAAGGGCGTATACGCGGGCGGACAGGACCCCGAGCACTCGGTCGTGGCGTTCTGGGAGGAACTCGCCGCCTGCTGGCAGGCCGACCCCCGGATCCAGGTCAGAGAGCTGGACCATGCCTACACCTACATCCGCGAGGAACTGTCCGGTGCGGCGGCACTTCGCGCCGACCGCCCCGTCATGCCGCTGCCCATGGTCACCTGGGACGGCGACTTCCTTCCGCTCGGTGCCGAGCTGGCAGGCTTCCGCTCCGACCGGCACGGCCCCTTCACCGCGGGAAACGTCCTCGACACCCCCCTGACCGTGCTGGCCGCCCGGGCCGCGGAAGTGCCCTGGGTCGCCGAGGCCCTGGCGGGCGTGACCAACTGCCGTGAGCACTGCGACTACTTCGCCTACTGCCGCGGTGGCCAGGTGGCCAACAAGTACTTCGAGACCGGCCGCCTGGACAGCACCGAAACCGACTACTGCCGAACCAGCAAGATCAGTCTCATGGAAGGAATCCTCCGCTATGCCGAACGTACACGTCTCTGAAAAGTCCGCACCGGCCACGAGCCCGCTCGCCCAACGGATCACCGCCTGCCGCGACCAGCTCGCCCGGTCGACCGCGCACGCCGGCGAACTCCACGACACCGCCAGCATCTTCGGCTGGGCCTACCTGCGCCCCCGGGTCTGACCCCGGCCGGATCGGTCCACTTGGCGGCGCGCCTGCGGCACGGAACCGAGCAGCGACACCAACGCACCACCGTGTCGCACGGCGTCCGCCGTCCCAGCGGCCAGGTCGGCTGATATCAGCGGCGTGCCGCGGCCGCGTAACGCGGCACGTCAGCTCTTCCTGGGACCCCGAAGTCAGGGCGCGATACGTGAACGGGGAGGCGATCGCCGCTGAGACCGTCACCTCCCTGCTGCGCCCGTCGACCGAGCGCCGGCCCGACGACGGAGGCTTACGCGGTCAGCCGCTCGGGTGTGGTGTGAGCAGAGGTGGCCGGTGTGGCGTCATGCTCGGGCCGGCTGATCTCGGCCCACACCGCATCGAGCGAGAGGCCGAGGACATCGGCGATCGCCGCGATGGTTGGGAAGGCAGGGGTGGCCACGCGCCCCGACTCGATCTTCCGGAGGGTCTCCGGTGAGACATGTGCGTCGAGCGCGATGTCGAGCATCGAGCGTTCCCCCCTGGCCCGGCGTAGGAGGGCGCCGAGGCGCTGTCCGCGTTCGACCTCTGCGGGAGTGAGCGGCAGTCTGACCATGACTCCGATTCTAGTACCGGTATAGTATGGCCGGTATAGTTATTGGTCGCGTGAGAAGGACGCCGCATGATCGAGATCCTGAACCCCACCCTGCTGGTCCGAGCAAAAGACACAGGCGCCCTGGTCGCTGACATCCTCCAGACGCTGAAGAGCCGCAGCACGGTCGGCACGAACCTTCTGGACATCGACCGGTGGGCCAAGGCCATGATCGTTGAGGCGGGAGCGCTGTCCTGCTACGTCGACTACGCGCCCTCCTTCGGCCGCGGCCCGTTCGGCCACTACATCTGCACGGCCGTCAACGACGCCGTGCTCCATGGACGGCCGTACGACTACACGCTCGCCGACGGCGATCTGCTGACACTCGACCTCGCCGTCTCCAGAGGCGGAGTCGCTGCGGACGCCGCCATCAGCTTCATCGTCGGCGACGCGAAGCCCCCGGAGAGCGTCGCGATGATCAGCACTACCGAACGCGCACTGGCCGCAGGGATCGCCGCCGCCGGGCCCGGGGCTCGCATCGGAGACATCTCCCATGCCATCGGCACGGTCCTCAGCGAGGCGGGGTACCAGATCAACACAGAGTTCGGAGGTCATGGCATCGGATCGACGATGCATCAGGACCCGCACGTTGCGAACACCGGGCGGCCCGGCCGTGGATACAAACTGCGCCCCGGGCTGCTGCTGGCGCTGGAGCCGTGGGTCATGGCGGACACCGCCAAACTCGTCACCGACGCCGACGGGTGGACGCTGCGCAGCGCGACGGGCTGCCGGACGGCGCACAGTGAGCACACGATCGCCATCACCGACGACGGAGCCGACATCCTCACCTTGCCGAAGCAGGCACGGCCGTGAGGTCGGAGCCGTAGCAGCCCGCGCTGGCAAGAGCAGCCCGCCAGTAGGCCGTCGCACACTATCGTTTGGTCGATGCGCGCCCACCGTATTGACCGCCCAGCCGATCTCGACGTGGTCCGTGAGTCCTATGACCGCGTGGCCGACAACTACGCCCACATGGTGGTGACGACGGGATTCGGCGACATCCGTAGCCATCCATGGCTCAAGGCATCGATCGACGCCTTCGCCGACACCGTGAGCGGACTCGGACCCGTCCTCGACGTCGGCTGCGGACCCGGAACGGTGACCGCCTACCTCGCCGAACGCGGACTCGACGTGTCCGGGGTCGACCTCTCCCCGCGCATGATCGAGAACGCGCGCCGCCTTCATCCGCAATGCCGCTTCAGCGTCGCCTCTGCCACCGACCTCGACCTCGGCGAAGCGTCCCTTGGCGGCGTGCTCGGCTGGTGGTCACTGTTCAACCTCCCCCGTGACGTCCTTCCTCAGGTTCTCGCCCTGTTCGCGCGCGCCCTGAAGCCAGGCGGACAGTTCATCACCGCGACACACGTCGGCGACGAGGACGCGGTGCGCACCGAGGCCTACGGAGGTGTACCCGTTCGCTGGACGACACACAAATGGCGGCCGGAACACCTCGTGGACCTGATCGAGCAGGCCGGACTGCGCCCGGTCGCCGAACTACGGCTCCCCGCCGATGAGCAAAGCGGGCCGGGTCTGGTCGTCATGGCCAAGCGACCCGGCTGAGAACCGGGCGATCGGCAGCGGCACCGGGTCCCGGGGCCAACTCCGCAGCTCAGTCGGCACCTTCGACCCGCATGCCGCTCCCGACTCCCAGGTCCTGGCGCATTCGGTGCTGCATCACGGCCAGTATTCAGCCGATGGCCGGCTGCCGTGGCCGCCGCCAGCACCTCGTCAGGCACCACCATCTCAGCCTCCGCACAGCGATCCCGCTGGGCGATGCGGCCGGCTTCGAGCTGCTCCAGGCAAAGGTCGACACCCGTGTCCTGGCGCAGCGCGTGCAGGAGATTGACCTGAGCGGTCATGTAGTGCCGTGAGGCCGTGTTCAGCGACGTGCAGCAGGAGCGGAGCAGTTCGACCAGCGCCCGCCGAAGCTCCTCCGCGTGCCGGCGCTCTTCTCGCCTCTGCGCATGGGCCGCTTCCAGCTCCATACGCTTCATCCGGTCGGCCCGACTCTGCGTCAGAAGTGCCGCACCGAGCGTCCCCCGACACCTACAAGGGCCACCACCAGCGCGGACCATCCCCCAGAGCGTCTGCGCTCCTTCGCCTCCGGCAGGCACTCCTTCACCGCGAAGAACGGCGACGCCCCCGAAGGGCTGCGCATCGCGTCGGAACGACTCTTCGCGGCCTTCGGCGATCTGATCGGCCGCGGCACCGAGGCCGGCGAACTCGCACCCCAGGACCCGTACCGACGCACGTTGCTGTTCGCCGCCACCATGCAGGGCGTCGCCGTCCGCATCGGCACCCGCCGGATCTCCGCGGAGGACGGCGACCGCCTCATCCACGACGCGATCTGCCTCCTCGTCCGCGGACGACAGGACGAGTGAGCGGTGTCGGCGTGCGCTTCCTGCCGCGGGCCCTGAGCCGGCTGCGAATTGCTAGATTTAGCAACTGGTTAGGTGCCGTATTGGCTGCGCCCGCAGGTAGCCGTGGGCGCAGCCCGCTGTGTGCGCCCCGGGGTGGGGCTCCGTCAGGGAAGTCGAGGCGACGTGTCCGTTCCGCCGTACCAGGCCGGGGGCCGCCGCGCCATGAAGACGTATCTCGGCCGTGCCCGGGGCCGGGTCGCCCCGCTGCTGCCCGGGCGCGGCGATCTCGTGGACATGCACCGCGATCCGCGGTGCGACGTGGTCGCCGGGCTGACGGTGGCGACCGTGGCGTCGCCGCTCGCGCTGTGCTTCGGGGTCTCGTCCGGGCTGGGCGCCGACGACGCCGCCCACGGTCGGCGCACCCTGGCCTGCCGGCCGTACGGCCCGCACGCCCCGTTCCCGCTCATCCGCCCGACGCCGGTGACCGGTTTCCGCCCCACGACGGTGGCCGGCTTCTGCCCCACGACGGTGGCCGGCTTCCGTCCGACGGCGGTGACCGGTTTCCGTCCGAAGGCGGTGGCCGGCTTCCGCCCCACGACGGCGGCCGGCTTCTGCCCCACGACGGCCGCCGGCTTCCGTCCGACGGCGGCCGCCGGTTTCCGTCCGACGGCGGCCGCCGGTTTCCGCCCGACCACGGCGACCGGCTTCCGCCCCACGACGGCGGCCGGCCTGCTTTCGCCCCACGACGGCCGTCGGCCCGCGTCCGACCTGTCCGGAGAAGTGACCCCTATGCAGCCGCACGACCTGCTCCACCGGCATGTGCTCACCCTGCCCGCCGAGCCGAACGCGGTCCGTCTCGCGCGCGAGACGGCCGAGCTGGCGTGGACGGAATGGGGCATCAGCCTGCGCCACCCCACCATAGGCCCGGCCCTGCTCATCCTGAGCGAGCTGGTCACCAACAGCGTCCGGCACGCCGCCGCTCTCTCCCCGCAGGTCACGGTGGTCTACGCGACCGGCCCCGGCCGCCTGGCCTTCGCCGTCCACGACCGCCACCCCTACCAGCCGGCGCTGTACACGTCATTGACCGGCAGCGGCAGCGGCACCGGCTCCGGGGGACTGGCCACCGTCATGGAACTCACCCTCGGCCTGGACGGCACCGCGGACGTGCGGATGGACGCCGACAGAGGAGGCAAAAGCATCTGGGTCACACTGCCCCTGTGAGCCGCCCCGCGATCCGGCGGCCCGGCGGACGCGGATTCGGTGCTGCCACGGTGGCAGGCGAGGATGGGGCTCATGCTGTCGACGAGTGGGTGGATGCGATGGACCGAGGTCCGGCCGGTGCGGCCGAGCTGCCGGGCCGGGAAGGGGACAGCGCGGTGAGTACGCCGCTGTACCAGCTGAAAGCCGAGTTCTTCAAGACACTCGGTCATCCGGCGCGGATCCGCGTCCTTGAGCTTTTGAGCGAGCGCGAGCACGCGGTCGGCGAGATGCTGCCCGAGGTGGGGATCGAGCCCGCGCATCTGTCCCAGCAACTCGCGGTGCTGCGCCGGGCGAACCTGGTCAAGACCCGCAAGGAGGGCTCGAACGTGTACTACTCGCTGACCAGCCCGCATGTCGCGGACCTGCTGCGCGTGGCCCGGACCATCCTGTCCGGCGTGCTGGCCGGGCAGGCCGAACTCCTCGCCGGCCTGCAGGCCGCCCAAGGGGAGACGAAGCAGTAGCCCCAGGGGTTCGTGCTCACAGCCGTTCGATGTGCGCGGCCTGCGGCATGACGCCTCGCGTGTCCAGCACGTACTCGCTCTCCGCGGTGATGGCCGCGAGGTCGAATCCGTCGTACGCGGTGAGCAGCACGGCGGCGTCGTAGGCCCGGTACGGCAGCGGGGGGCGGAGCGGATGTGCCCCCTCCGTGAGCTGCGGATCCACGACGTCGACGAGTGCGCCCCTGCGCTCCAGTTCGGCGACCACCTCGGCGGCGGGCGACCGGTGGGAGCCGGCGCCGCCGATCTTGCGGGTGGTGAGCCCGAGCGCCAGCACGCGGGCGCCCTTGAGGGCCTTGTCGTGCCGTGTGTCGAGGGCGTCCTGGAGCCGGTCGACGACATAGGCCGGCTGCGCCCCGTTGATGTCCTTGGCCAGTTCGACCAGCCGGAACGCCTCCCTGTGCCCTGCCTTGTCCTGCTGGCTCAGGTGCAGCGGATCGACCGGCAGGCTGTGGCCGTCCGCTCCGGGTCCCGGACCGAACTTCGTGAGGCCGACCGGGTTCGAGCCGGCGAGGTCGAGGGTGTGCCAGGCGTCCAGGTCCAACGTGTGCGCCACTCGGCACAGTTCGTTGGCGAGCGCGGTGTTCACATACCGGTAGGCGTCCTCGACCACCTTGGCCAGCTCGGCCTCTTCGAGGCTGTTCGCCGGCACCACGTGCTGTGTGATGCCGGAGTAGAACGCCGTCACCTGGTCACGGCACTTCTCGGTGAGCCCGGAGACGATCTTCGGGGTGTTGGCGAACGTCCACCTCTCGTCGCCCGGTTCGACGCGTGCCGGGCTGTACCCGAGATGGAAACTGATCCCGGCCCGCATCCAGGAGAGCGCCTCCAGGATCGGGCACACGATCTTGCGGGTGGTACCGGGATGCGCGGTGGACTCAAGGATGACCGTGGTGCCCTTGCGCACATGCCGCGCGAGGCTCTCCGCCGCCTCCCGTACGGCGCCGAGATCCGCTCCCCGTTCCGTCGGCGGTGTGGGCACGCAGATGACGGCGACATCGAAGTCGGCCAGCGCCTCCTCCTCGCGGGTCGCCTCGTACCGGCCGGACTTCAGGGCCGCCTCCAGCGTCTTGTCGGAGACGTCCTCGATCGGGGAGACGCCGCCGCGCAGCTGCTCAAGGCGCTGCGAGTTGCGCTCGAAACCGATCACGTGATGGCCCGCCTCGACGGCGGCCATGGCCAGGGGGAGACCGGCATGTCCCTGCCCCATGACAGCAATGTTCACTGGTTTCCCTTCCCGGGATACGTGCCGGTGGTCGCTCGTAATAGGAAGAGGCCGCGGCGGCGACTATATGACGATAGGTCGCCCATACGGTGCAGTGATCTTGAGTATGGACATATGGCGGACAATGTGAGTGATGCACATCACGTTTGATCTCTGCGGATTCCGCGTAATACGAGACGTCTTCGGGGGTCTTAAGGGCACGTCGGCATACGCCGGCGTCGGCCTCAACGTGGAGAAGGACCCATGGACATCACCATCGAGCAGCCCGCCCGCGCCCGACTGATCACCTCGGAGAGCCAGGAACTGCCCGTGTCGGCCACGCTGCGGTACACCTCGGGCGACCCGTTCGCCGTCCACATCGGTTTTCCGCCCGACGTCTCGCTCAGCGGCACCGACGTCACCTGGACCTTCTCGCGTGAACTGCTGAAGGAGGGGCTGGCGGCGCCGGCCGGTCACGGCGATGTGCACATCTGGCCGTGCGGCCGGGCCCATACGGTCGTCGAGTTCCACGCGCCGGAGGGCCTGGCGCTGATCCAGTTCGACACGTATGCCCTGCGCCGCTTCCTGCGGCGCACGTTCGCCGCTGTGGCCCTCGGGCAGGAGAACATCGACCTGGCCGTCGACCGCGGCCTGGCCTCGCTCGTGGGCGGGGTGTGAGCGGGACGGCCGGGGAAGGGGGGCCGTACGGTGGTCAGCCGTACGACAGGTCGGAACACGGGTCGTCATCGGCGGACCGGATGTCATCGGTCACCGGTGCGGGCCCGGAGGCCGGGGCGGGCTCCGCGTAGGACCGGCCCAGGATCACGTTGATGCCCAGCGCGCCGATTGACTGGAGCCGGGCCCCGGGGAAGAGCCCGGCGACCGTCTGGGCCTGGGACTCCAGGCCCGTGCCGTACTGGATCACGGTGGTGGCGTGGTCCTGGCTGCGGGCGTTCGCGGTGCCGGTGACGGTGAAGCCGCGCTCGGTGAGCCTCGCGGCGGCGG
This sequence comes from Streptomyces sp. NPDC004629, assembly GCF_042873595.1. Taxonomy (NCBI): domain Bacteria; kingdom Bacillati; phylum Actinomycetota; class Actinomycetes; order Kitasatosporales; family Streptomycetaceae; genus Streptomyces; species Streptomyces sp. NPDC004629. The sequence continues at coordinate 60,146 of NZ_JBIALO010000029.1, forward strand.
TCGCGGCGAGGCCGGAGGTGTCGGTGCCGTTGTAGAGGGCGACGCTGATGCCCGCTCCGACGACGGTGTCAGCGGCGCTCGGCGAACCGGGACTCGAACCCGTCGTCGCCGTGTCCCTCCCGCCGCCGGCGTCCAGGTCCTCGATGGGACGGTCCGCCTTGAGCGCGGCCCACAGCCGGTCGGCCTCCGGCTGGACGACCGCGACGCGCGCTCCCTGGTAACGCCAGGGAACCGTGACGAACTTGGTGTCGTGCAGGTCGATGTCCTTCAGCGACATGAGGAACGAGATCAGCTTGTGCGCGGTGCCGAGACCCGGATCGACGGTCATCGACTTGGTGACCGCGTCCGCCAGCGGCAGCAGCCTGGCCGGGGTGAGCCCGTCGCTCTTGACCTTCTTGACGAGACCGGCGACGAACGCCTGCTGCCGTTTGATCCGCCCCATGTCGGAGCCGTCGCCGATGCCGTGCCGGATGCGGACGTAGTCGAGGGCCCGCTGCCCGGAGACGGTCTGCTCGCCCTTCTTGAACAGCAACTCGCCCTGAGTGCCGCGGTTGGGGTCGAGGTCCTTCTCGTAGACGTCGTTCGGCAGACACACCCGTACCCCGCCGACCACGTCCGTCACCGCCGCGAAGCCCTTGAAATCGACGACCACGGTGTGGTCCACATGCAGTCCGGTCAGCTTCTCCACGGTGTTCTGGGTGCAGGCCGGATTGCCCTTCTGGGTCTGCCCGACCGAGAAGGCCGCGTTGAACATGGCGTTCGTCTGGGTTTCCGTCCACCCGCCGCCGGGCAGTCGGCACGGGGGAATGGTGACCAGTGTGTCCCGCGGGATCGACACGGCGACCGCGTGCCTGCGATCGGCGGGAATGTGCAGCAGCAGCACGGTGTCGGAGCGGCCCGTGTCGTCCGTGTGGCCGCCGCCCAGCGCGCTGTTGCCGTCATTGCGCGCGTCGGAGCCGATGACCAGAACGTTCTCGCCCTTGGAAGAGGCGGCGTCGGGGCGGTCCTCGGACAGGCCGTTCCCGTCGAAGGTCCGGATGTTCCCGTTCAGCCTCAGCTGGATCCAGCCCACACAGACTGTGCCGAGCACCATCAAGGTCAGCGCGATGAACAGTGCTGACCGCAGCCGGCTTCCCGTGCGCCGCCGTGCCGCTCTTCTGCCGCGGCCGTGCGGTTCCTCCGGGCGCCGGTGGCGGGAGGGCGCGGCCCGGTCAGTGGTGGTCATCCGAGCGTCCTCATTCGTCCGACTGGTACGGAGGGGACGGCCGACACCCCGGGGCCCCTGTCGGACGGCGGTGGCACGCACGGGGCAGATGCCGGGGCCGGGCGTGCCGCACCCCACACGGCCGGGGCGAGGGCCGATACCCCCGCCCCGGCGGAACTTCGTGTCTCACCGCGCCCATGAGTCCGTACGTCGCACGGCACGGGAACCCCGTGCTCCGGCGGCGACGGCGGGAAGGCGCGGTCAGGCATGCGTCAGACGCGTGCCGCGAGCGGCGGCAGGACGTCAGGACGCGGTGGTGCGCGGTCGTTCTAGAACAGGAAGAGGTCGTCCGGCGCCGGGACCGGGGCCAGGGCCGGGGCCGTCCCGGCGTCCGGCAGAACGTCGGCCACGCCACCGGCGACACCGCCGAGCGCACCGCCGTCGGCCACGCCACCGGCGACACCGCCGACGACGCCGCCGAGCGGGTCGGTGTCCTGCGGCTGGGCCGCGTGCTTGCACCCGTTGTCACCGCCGGACGACAGCGGCTCCAGGCCGAGGATGCTGATGGTGTTCCCGCACACCGTGATCGGAATGTTCAGCGGCAGCTGGAGCAGGCTGCCCGACAGGGCCGAGCCGGTGCCCGAGTCTTCGGGGGCGGCGGGCGCTGCGGCAGCGCCCAGCGCACTGGTCAGGACCAGCGAGGCGGAGGATGCCCCAAGGACGGCAGCCGTCATGATCTTGCGCACGGATTGTCTCCAGATCTGGTTGGACGCTTCCCGGACAGGCTGCGTGTCTGTACTCGCTCAAGAAGCCATGCGGAGCACCCGGGCCGTGGCACGGCCTTCGGCAGCCTGTAGTGAAAGAGGCCCTACGAGAAGGGTTATGACGCGGGACGGCAACGCAGGTTGACGTCTTTTCGATCCCCATCGCCGTACCGGCCGGATTGCCGGCGCTCACCACTCGTTCGGTGCATGTGCGGTTTCCTGAGAACGTCATCGGCGTTGTGCCGGAGAGAGCGCCGGGATCCCCTGCCATGGCGCGGCAGGGGACCCCGCAGCGTCAAAGTTCCGCAACTGGTCCACGCGTACCGGCAATTGGTCCCGCAGAACGGAGCCGCGCCACTGTTTCCCATACGATCGGGCAAATGTGGTGACGGCTCGGGCGTGTGTCGCACGGCCTCCGGAGAAAGGGTATTCTGGGCGCCTGCTGGGGAGTGTGGCGGAACTGGAAGACGCGCCGGATTCAAGTCCCGGTGTCCTGTGGCGTGAGGGTTCGAATCCCTCCACTCCTACTCAAGATGATTCTCCCGATCCGTGGGCGCATACGCCCGTCGGCTCCGGGTTCCGCTGCTGCGTCGCTGGTGACCGCGGGGTGCTCTCGGCTCCCGCCGCCGGCTCGATGATCTGAGAACGGAATGCGCAGAGGCTCTTTCATTCCACAGTGATATGTCACATGCAGCATGTGAGGGTGGAGCCGCCGGCAACAGCCGGAAGATTGCATTCCGTTCAGTATGGCAGCGCGAGGCGTTGGCGCATACGCCCTGGGTGAGAGTGTCCGAAACCCGGCATGGGCACATGCTCCCCGCCGTTTCGTCACATACTCCCCGCCGGTTCGGGGAACGCTCCCGGCGACCGCACGTCCAGAGCGAAATGTTTCGATGTTCAAGATCGGATATCGCAGGTGAATACCGCAGTACGTTTGTCTGATTTTGACGGAAAGAGATCGGCGCTGTGTTGAGAGTAAATCACTCTGGAGGGTGTATTACCCGATACGGTGAACTTGGTTGCGAAACCCCGTGGGCCGGACCCGTTGATGCCATGTGCGGGGTAAGTTGATGGCTGCTCAATTTTCCACGCCGACTTGAGGGGGAAGCCTTGGGGAGCCCATCGCACCGGGGCCCTGACCGACGCCCAGGCCTCACATCAGGGGAAATCGCCCGGATGTCAGGTACGGTCACCCGCCCCACCGTTGCTTCGGTGGCGACGACCGCCGGAGTGCCGGGGCACGGAGTCCGCAGAGGGATCTCCGAGGAGAACGGCCGGCGCATGGCGGCCGCGATGTCCGTCGGACTGCTGACCGAACGCTCCGCGCGATGCATCGCCGAGGACCCGCAAGCGGTCATCAGGGCGGCACAGGAGCTTCAGGCCCTGGTGTGGGAGATCATGCGCGCCAGATTCGAGGAAGAAAGCACTGACACAACGGCAATTGCCTAGGTAGGAAGACACCGGCCCGACGCACCTCAGCCAAAGAAGCATCCGGGCCGGTGTCCACAGATAGTTCGCCCGGCGGGCCCATGTTCGCTCATCGGCCCCAAAGGTGACGAACCACTGCTAGGGGAAAGAGAATACCCATGTCTGCGGCAATTCGGGGGGGCGGACACCCAAGTCTCCTCAACCTCACGATCACGGCATCTCCCCACCAGGGCGCAGGAACTGGGCCCGCGATGACGGCTGTTACCGGCCGTCATGACTGGTGGTACGTGGTTTCGACGGAGCGTCAGAAGGCCGGCGTCTGGAACCGGTCCGGGGGCCGGATGGTGCAAGTCCTCGCCTGGTGCCCAGAAGTACTCGCCAGGCTCGCGGCATTGGACGCCGAAGGCACGTGCCACAGGCAACATTATGTGGTGCGGGTAAACCGGCAGCTGGCCCTGCTCTGCGACCGTGACCTCCCGGACGGAAAGGGCTGGGAGCAGTTCACGGGCATCGACATCTGGGAGAGCCTCGCCCTCAAGGACGTCCTGACCGACATCGTCCAGCAGCAGGCCCGGCAGCTTCCCCAGGTCGTCTTCGGGGAGGAGGACCGGTGAGCGTCGAGACCTTCGCCGGCGCCGTGTCCATGGCAGCGCACGAGGCCTACGGGCGGGGCAGGCAAGAGCGGGACGTCGAGCACGGCAGCCGGGACCACTTCCCCGCGGCCCGGGAAGGATCGGGGGATCCCGAATCCGACATCCCTCCGGGCCGCCCGGTCATCGGATCGGCCGGCTGGTACTACGAAGCCCATGAGGACCACGGCACGGTCTGGAAGGCCAACCGCGGCAAGGACGGAGGCTGGGACGTCGTCCTGGACTGGGCGCCCTATGTCTCCGAACGCCTGGTGCTGATCGGCGAGGACGGCAAGTCCGCCGGCCGCTACTACACGATCACCATCGGTGCGGACACCCTCACCAAGAGCCTCTCGGACCTGCGCACCGCCGACGGCTGGAACGACTTCAGCGACGACAGCGGCGCCGCCTCCCGCGCCATCCGCGAGGTCCTCATCAACATCATCACCGACCAGGGCAAACGCCTGCCCCGTACTCCCGTGGTGGCGCACACCGGCTGGCACCGCCTGCCGACCGCCGGCCTGACCTACGTGTACGCGGACGGCCGCAGCTACCCGCCCAGCGGCTCCGTACGGGTCATCGGCGCCCCGGAACCCCTGCGGCAGGCCGCCGTTCCACTGGAGCGCACCGCCACGGACGACGAGTGCCGGCGAGCGGTCGACGACATCGCCACCCACGGCTGGGCCTCGCTGATGGCCCTGGCGGTCGGCGTCCGTTCCCTCGCGTACTCGCTGCGTCCGGTCTCGGCGGCCTTCGTGCTGGACGCCGCGCCCAACTCGGGCAAGACGTCGGCCGCCAACACCGCGCGCAGTCTCCTTCTCACGTCCCGGCCGCATGCCTGGCCCCCGGTGCCGACCAAGGGCATGAGCAGCACCGCCACGGACATCGAGTGCGCACTCGACTTCGAAGGGGACATGCCGACCCTGCTCGATGACATTCCCCTCACCCGCGCTTCGTCCGCCGCCCAGATGCGCGACATGGAGAAGAAGCTGGAACTCGTGATCCGCGCGGCGGGGAACGCGACCGAGATCAAGGGGCGGCGCAACCGCGATCTGACGGCCAGGCCGGCCAACCGGATCCGTTCCATTCCCGTCATCGCCGCCCAGATGCTGCCCCCCAGCATGCAGGAATCCCTGTACCGGCGCTCGGTGGTCATCTATCTCTCGCGGGACGGCGGCGAGGTCGACTGGCGCTGGTACAAATCCGGTGGCGGCCAGAGCCTCACCGTCCCGCTTCGCACCCTCGGCGACCGGATCATCGCCCATCTCCACGCCCTGCCGGACGCCGACAGCCATCTCGCGGAGCTGGAGAAGCGGGCACTCGAACAGCTCAGCCCGCATGTGGACGCGGTGCTGCCGGAGCCGGGCGACACGATGGACGGCGTCATCACCGCCGCGGCCGCCATGCTGTCCGGCCTCGGTCTGGTCGCCGCGGTCACGGGCACGGACATGGCCGGTCTGGTCGATGTCGTGGCCGCTCCGCTCGCCGCCTCACTCGCCCGGCAGGCCGCCTGCATGGACGCGCAGAGCACCGCCCAGGACGGAGTGGCCACCGCCGTGGGGGAGGTCCTGCGCAGGGCCTTCTCCCGGGGGCGGCTGCACATCCGGGACGAGAAGGGCGTCGTACGTCCCGCGGTGTCCGGTCAGGTGGAACAGGACCAGGGCCTGGTCCAGAAGCGGGACGGCAGCGGCTGGGAGGGCAAGGGGCCCGCCGCCTACTGGCTCCCCGGGCGAGGCCCGGCCCTGGGCATCACCACCAAGAACCTCAACATGTTGCTCAAGGCCAGCGGCGACTCCCGGGTCAACTGCTACGTCGACCGTTCCCTGCCCGACGCCCTGCTCCAGGCCGACGCGATCCTGCGCAACAACAGCCAGAAGGACCGGATCGCCTCCCACCGGGTGCGCGTGGGCACGGAGAACCTGCGGCTGCTGCTGCTGAAACCGGACCTGATCTGGGACTTCTAGACAAGCGGCGCAACGTGCCCCGCTGCCGTGGCGCCGGGGGTCGCGGCAGCGGGGCACGGCGTGCAAGGCGGACGAGGGATCTCCCGTCCGGGCCCGCCGCGTCCTGAAGTCGGCCCGCCCGTACCATCTGCGGCTACATGTGCTGGTCGTGGTGGTCTCCCTGCTCGACGGCGAGGAGACGCGCCCGGAAGTGCCGTTGCACGCTGCGGTGGTCTCCCGGGGTCCGCAGCGTCAGATCCTGCGCGAGGCTCTGGGCGAGGTCGTGGGGTCCGGTCAGCGGTGCGATGACTTCGGTGTACTCCAACAGGTCCCACAGGGCGCGCAGTTCACTGTGCCGGATGGGCAGGAAGAGGACCCGGTCGTCCCCGGAGGCCAGCGCCTTCAGGACCCGGTCGCGGTACGCGGCGCCCTGTGCCTCGACGAAGCGGTGCTCATAGTCGGCCTGGGCGAGCGGGGTGTGCCCGGCTCCGGGCGCGAACCTCCCGAAACCGGCCGCAAGTTCGTTCAGCTGGTCACAGGGGGTCCGATAGTGCGGACGCTCACCGCTTCCGGCCGCGTCGGGGTCGACGCGCACGGCGGAGATGAAAGCGGCCACCCGGTCGGGGGAGGGCAGCAGGCCCGCGTCGAGCCAGCGGACGCGCTCGGAAGGGGAATCGGCGCCCGCCGGTCCGTGGATGGTGCGGTGACACCAGCCCGACGTACCGACCCAGTGCAGGAAGGACTCCGCCGGACCGTTGAGACTCAGCTGGAATGCCTTGGTGAAGTGGATACTGCCCTCGATATCGTTGTCATCGATCATGCCCTCATCGCTGGCGGCATAGGCATAAATGGACGCGACGGGCAGTCCGTCGGCGAGAAGCCGCTCCGCCACGGCGGCCATGTAGTGGCCGACACCGGTTTCCAGCTTGCCCTTGAGGCCCTTCCCTCTCGCGTCCTTCGTGGTCTCTCTCATGCCTTTCCTCCCGGTGCGCATGTGTTGATCGATGGGGGTGTCCGACTCCAGAGATGGGGCGGATACCGGTGGGCCTGCCCGTCGGGCTTCCCGGCTCCGGCAACGGGTGCCCCGTCAGAAGCGGTTCGAGACAGGGGCCAGCCACAGGCCGACGATCGCGTCGATCAGACCGGTGGTGGTGTCGTGCCAACTCGGGCAGGACGAGGGCGTGTTCCCGGCCAGGGCGCCCTCCCGCTCCGCGCACATGTGCACGATCAGCTGGAGAGCCATGCCGGCGCGCTCGGCGTGCACCTCGGACGGCAGATCCGTGCGGCAGCGGCGCAGTCCTTCGAGGACGCCTCGCAGCGCGGGGGAGCGGCTTAACTCCTCGTCCGCGATGCCGCGCAGCGCGGGATCGATCATCACTTGGGCGCAGAACCGGGCGTACCAGCTGGGACTGCCCAGGGCGGTCAGGTGCTCGGTGACCGGTCGCACCAGGCAGGCCACCCAGTCCCGTACGTCCTCGGAGTCGCCGGTCTCGGTCAGCATGCGCACACGGATTGCCTCGATGTGCTCGCCGTGGGTGCGGACGATCGCGCGCACCAGGTCGGCCTTGGAGCCGAAGCGGTGGTCGGCGACGCCCCACGCCGGTGGCTCGCCGCCCTGGCGGTGGGCGAACGCGGGCATCCTGCGCTCGGCGAACAGCCGCTCGGCCGTGGTCAGGATCATCTCCCGTGTTCCCGCGGCGCGTTCGACGCGTGCGGCTCGGCCCACCGCGGTCGCCTCCCCTCCGGACGTCCCGACGTGAGCAGGAGCCCGAGATCGCCGAACCGCGCAGCGCCGATACGTCAGCGAGCGCGTGGAACCGCGGTTCGCTGATGGTGGAGTGCGGCCCGGCCCGCTTCGCCGCCTCGCCCGGAAAACCCTCATGAACAGATCAACGCGCTACCGACACGGCGGTTACGAGTGAGATTTTTAGCTTCTCTTCAACCGGCAAACCGGTCATGAATATGTCATCGCTATCGACAGAATGTCAATAGCGTACGGTGCTCCCGGTGTTGCTTCTGTGGACCGGGAAAGCCGCTGCTGCCTGCACCGATGCGCTCGGCAACACTTGTTGGGAAATGAAGAGGGGGCGGTGGTCCGCCCATGCCCCGGCGGTCGGAGAGAAAGCTCCATTGCTTCACTCCGACCGCCTCGGACACGGGTTCCTTCCGCCCCCGAAAAGGTTACCTGCGCATCACCGGCAGGTCGGTTTTACCGCTCTTCCCCGCCGGCGTTGCGCCGACGACGGAGGATGACGGTGCCGAGAGCGCCGATGCCCACGGCGGTGGCCGCGCCCACGGCCGGGTCGATCAGCGGGACGCCGACCTCGGTGGTCACGCCGGATTCGTTGTTCTTGGGGTCGGGGTCGGGGTCGTTACCGCGGACGGTGGCGACGTTGTTCAGCTTGACACCGCCGGGAACGGGCGCCGTGCCCTTGACCGTGATCCTGACCTCGTCCCCCACCTTCAGGGCCCCGCCGGTGCAGGACAGCTTCAGGCCCTCGATGGTGCAGCCTGGAGTGGGGGTGCTGGGGTTCTGCAGCTTGTCCGGCAGGGTGTCGTTGACCGTCCAGCCCGAGGAATCCGCCGGGCCGTTGTTCATCACCGTGATTGTGTACTCGACCGGATCACCCTGGTTGACCTTCAGTGGCCCGACCTTGACCACACTGAGGTCCGCACGCGCCACGAAGCACGCCGTCGCGTCGACGGCGCTGGCCGCGGTCGATTCCTGCGAGGACACGAGCGTGAACGTGGGGGCCACGTCGCCCGCGTTCTTCACGGCGACCCGGTGGAGGGTGCCGCCGTTGTCGAAGAAGCCCAGGTCGTTGTTGCCGTAGGTGAGGGCACCGCCGTAGCCCTGCTTGGTGGCCGGCACCATGCCGGAGAAGTTGTCGACCTTCCCCGTCGTGGGGTTGATGCGCTGGATGACACCGTCGATCGTCGCGCTCCAGAAGAAGCCCGACGCATACGTGATGTCACCCACGCCATCACCCAGCGGAGCGCTGAGCTTCGTCTGGGAGACGACCTTGCGCTGCTTGGTGTCGACCTTGTACAGCGGGGTCTTGTTGCCGGCGATGTAGAAGTCGCCCGCCTTGTCGAACCCGCCGATGTAGTAGTTCGCGGTGGACGGCAGCCCGGCGATCGCGCCGAGGTCCGTCACCGCGCCCTTGTTGTTGATCTGCAGGAGGTGGTTGTTGTCGCGGCGCATCGCGAAGATGTACTGCGTGTCGGGGTCCACCCCGATGGCGTTGTAGCCGGGGCCCGTCGGGCCGAGCGGCGAGAACGACACGGTGCCCGGCCCGACCGTACCCGTGTAGAGCTTGACCGAGCTGGTGGAGCCGGCCGACTGGAAGATCTGGCCGTCGCATTCGAAACCGTCCGAGGCCGGTGCCGCGAAGGCCTGCGGCGCGCCGAGGAGCCCGAGCGAGCCTCCGGTCACCGCACTCACCGTGAGCGCGCCTGCAAGTAGCCGACGTGATAGACGCCTGTTCATCTGTCTTACTTGCCTTCCGTCTGCGGAGGGGACATGCATGTAAGACCCGGGTGCTGCCTCCGGCATGACGGACAGCTGATCTGAACAGGTGACGCCCGGTGAAGCGGAACGGCACGCGCGGCCCGGCTCGGCACCTCTGCGCTACGCGGTCGCGAGGGCGCACCAGACCCAGCCGGTGTCGTCGACACCCCACGCGTCGGCCAACGCGTCGACGAGCAGCAGACCCCGTCCGTCCTCGTCGAGCAGGCCGGGATCGCGGGCCGTCAACGTGTTCACCGGACCGCTGCGCACCTCGATCCGCACCTCACCCGGGGTGTAGGACAGGCGCACGCCGACCTGGCTGCCGGAGCCGTGCTGGATCGCGTTGGTGACCAGCTCGCTCAGGAGCAGCCGTACGGAGTCGTCGAGCCGCTCCAGCCCCCAGTTCCGCAGCCGCCCGCCGCAGATCCGGCGGACCTCGCCCACCCGCACGAGGTCACGGGCCGCCGGCTCTTCGGCCGCTGCGACCGGAGTCCGCGGAAAGGCGAAGGCAATACGCGCACGGAATGCCCGGTTCGTTACGGGCAGCGGAACCCGCTCGATCCGATCGGTCGCTGTGAGGGGCATTGTCGTCAGCCTCCAGCCTGGACGCTCGGCACTGGCCCCCGCCGATCGCTTACCGCCACCTCGCCGCCCATGCTGCGGACGGTCGTCCGGTGGTCGTCCGGCAATGACGCACGCAGCAGGTGAATGCCTGACATCTGGAGCTCCTACGAGCAGAACGGGGAAGGCAGCTCAATATACGCGGCCCTAAGGGTGCGGGCATGCGCTTCCAGGATGCCGGGCAACCTGTCAGGTGACGACATTTCAATTCTGGCGAACTGGTGTTCCGGGCAGCCGGAAGAATGCCGAGAAAAAGGAAACTCAGTATTCGCAAGGGCGAAGAACCATGCGTTCTTGACCTGCGGACATGCCCTGCGGCCTGTCTACTGCCGGCATCCGAACAACCGTCCGCTCATCGCCACCGGCGGGTGATCTTCATCATCCATGTGACGCAGTGGTGCAACCGTTTCCGACCCTCGGTCGCTGTCGACGGGTGTGTGACGAGCGGAGGCCGAGGACCGTACGGCGGGGCGCGGCCATCGGCCTGGACGGACCGAACGCGCAGGTCACCAGGGTGATCGGGCATACGGAAGTGACCGAAGCGACTGGAAATTCGGTAGAGGAACACATTCACGTGCGCAGGTGCTTGGCCTGCCCGTCGCCGCGGTTGCCCGAGTCGGTGTCATGCCCGGAGGCATCCCATGTGAGCTGCGGTTTCTTTTTCGTTTTCGGGGGGTGGGACCCGAATGGCCGACGGTCGATTCCGCCGTGTCAGGCCGCCGACTGTCCGCGCCGTGAATCATATGATCAGTGCGGCCGCTCCGTTCGTATCGGGATCCGCGCCGCCTCACCAAGGCTTCGCTAATCTGCGTCCGTCGTTGAGTCGCTTCAGTCACTGATAGAGGGACTACATGCCTGCTGAGCTGCCTTTTCCCGATCGCAACTCGCGGCAGGAGCCCTCGTATGCCCAGGCCGCTCCCCGGCGGCCGCCGCTGAGCACCCCACGACGCGCCCGTCGAGGCCGGTCGGGTCACCCCCGCACCCCCGCCGCCAGCAGCGGTTTCGGCCCGCGCACCCTGCCGGAGGGCGCCCGCGAACCCGCCCTCCTGCGGTCCCGGCTCGGGCACGGACTCGAACACGCCGTCGCCGCACGGGTCTCCCGCAGACACACCCCGCACGCGGTACCCGCCCGCCAGATGTTCGCCACCGGAGCGCAGCGCCCCCCGCATCCCGGGAGCCGCTCATGACGGTCCCCGGCAACGACAACGTCCTGTTCGACTTCGACCCCCAGACCGTTGCCGCCCAGATCCTCGCCCACCGGCCGACGTCCCTGGTTTCCCAGTCGGTTGGCGGCCAGACGTCCCTCGCCGACCGGGCGAGCGGGGACGGCCTGCTGCCCGATACGCTCAGCGACCGCGGCATGGCCAAGCTGTTCGTCAAGCTGTACGCCGGCGACTACCAGTACGTGCCGGGCCTCGGCTGGTACCGCTGGGGCGGCACCCGTTGGCAGGTCGACGAGGACGACACCGTGCTGTGGGCCGCGGGCGACCTGGCCGAGAGCATCGCCGTCGCCGATCCGCAGGGCCTGCACAGCGTCCAGGCCCTGCGCAAGCACCGCCGCCGGGCGCTGTCCACCGCCGGTATCAACGCCATGCTCGTGCAGGCCAGATCCGCGCCCGGGATGGTGTTGAACGCGGCGTTGCTGGACGCCGATCCGTACGCCCTGTGCACGCCCGACGGCATCGTCGATCTGCGCACGGGCGGGATGAAGCGACCCGATCCGACCAAGGACTTCCACTCCCGCTCCACGGCGGTCAGTCCCCGGCATGTGCCCACCCCGCGCTGGCAGCGCTTCCTGGCCGACACCTTCGGCGACGACGCCGAGGGCCTGGAGATGATCCGCTTCCTGCAACTTCTGCTCGGCTATTCCGTCACCGGTGATGTCGGCGGCCAGGTGATGCCCTTCCTGTTCGGAGCGGGCAAGAATGGCAAGTCGGTTCTGCTGGACGTCCTGATGAAATTGCTGGGTGATTATGCCGATGCGGCTCCGCCGGGGTTTTTGATGGCGCGGCCTTATGAGGGGCATCCGACGGATCTGGCGGAGTTGCATGGTCGGCGGGTGATCGTGTGTTCGGAGGTCAAGCCGGGTGACAAGTTCGATGAGGCGCGGGTCAAGCTGCTGACGGGTGGGGATCGGATCAAGGCGCGTCGGATGCGGCAGGATTTCTTCAGTTTTGAGCCGACTCACAAGCTCTGGTTGCTGGGCAATCATCGGCCGGAGGTGGGGACGGGTGGGTTCGCGTTCTGGCGTCGTATGCGGTTGATCCCTTTCGAGCGTGTCGTTCCCGACCATCGCAAGATCGACAACTTGGCGGACATCCTCGTCACCGAGGAGGGTCCGGGCATCCTCGGCTGGCTCATCGACGGCGCCCGCCGCTACCTCGGCGGCGACAGGGACATCACCGGTCCCGAACGGGTGCGCATCGCCACCAACGCCTACGCCGAGACCGAGGACCACACCGGCCGCTTCTTCGACGAGTGCTGCGCCCGCGGCCCCGACCTGCGGGTCGAGCAGGCCGGCCTCTACGCGGCCTACAGAACGTGGTGCGAACAAGAAGGAGCCACGGCCATCTCCTCCCGGGTGTTCGCCCAACGGGCGCGTGAGCTGGCCGGACTGGCCTCCCCCAAGGAGATGATCCTGTCCAACTCGCGCAAGTACTACCCGGGCATCGGCCTGCTCTCCGACGAGGAGAAGGTATGAGTTCCCTGATCAGCGAAGACGAGATCAGCCACGAGACGGAACTCGTCTGGCTTGAGGACGTCAGCGGCCTCGACTACGTGCGGCAGAGCCTGGACCGGCTCTCCACCCGTCGAGGCAGGCCGGCCTACCGTCGTGACGGCCGGATGGTGGGCTATGCCCAACTCGGGCCCAGAGCAAAGGCGTCACACTGCTCCGGGACCTTTCGGCGCCGCGTCTTCTGGCTGCTGCCGCACGACCGCGACAGCGTTCCCGACGGTCTCTACGCCAGTGGGGCCCCGGCCGAGGCCATCGATCCGCGCACCCTGGCCCCGGGCCACAAGGGACGCAAGACGGAGCGCTCCGAGGGCGGCCCGCCGTCCCCCGCGATGCGGGAGCTGGGCATGGAACTGTCCTGGTGATCCCGGCCCGTCCGGGCCGGGTGTTCCTGACGCGGGCCGCGGGGTGACCGGCCGGGGGACGGGGAGTCGACGGTGTCGCAGCCGGGGCCGCGGGCCCGGGGACGACCGGGCTCGCCGGGCCGGTCGCACCGGTGCGCCCTGCTGCGCCCGGAGGGCGCCGTGCCGATGCAGTCGCGGCGCACCGCCGCGATGAGCCTGCCGGGCGCCCCGCGCGGGCGTGTGACGCGATGACGGGTCGGACGTGACGGGTCGGACGTGACGGGACGGGGTGGGGGGGGGGGGGGGCGCGCCCCCCCCCGGGGGGGCCCCCCCCCCCCGGGGGCGGGGGGCCCCCCCCCCCCCCCGGGGCCCCCCCCCCCCCCCCCCCCCCG